>JASJCD010000019.1 GCA_030066135.1 Desulfobacterales bacterium
CGTCTCGAGGGTGATATCGCCCCAGACCGCCGCCCATATATCCCGGATGATGGAACTCGTGATTGCCGAGGGCGGCACCGGCACGCAGGCGGGTCTCGAAGGCTATTCCGCCGGCGGGAAAACAGGCACGGCCCAGAAAATAGGCTCCTCCGGCACCTATGCCGAAGATCTCTATGTCTCCTCCTTTGCCGGGTTTGCACCGCTCAACAACCCTCGCCTGGCCATCCTGGTGGTCCTGGACGAACCCCGCGAGGGCTATTATGGCGGCGTCGTGGCCGCACCGGTCTTTCGCCAGATCGCACAGGAAGTGCTTAGCTATCTCAACGTACAGCCCGGTCGGCGCACCCCGCGCATGACGGTCTCGCACCGCCGCGAGGTGACCGGATGAACCTTAAAGCGATCATCGACGCGGCCCGCCCCATAGAAGCGACCGGTGTCGTCGATATGACGATACCGATCGAATCGATTCACTATCGGGCCCAGGACGTCAGCCGCCATGGCCTTTTCGTGGCCGTTCCCGGCTTCGCGGCCGATGGCCACGATTTCGTGGACAAAGCCCTGGCCAACGGTGCAGCGGCGGTGGTGGCCCAGAAACCCTTGACCGTGGACGTACCCGTGCTGCGGGTTGACGATTCCCGGGCCGCCCTGGCTAAAATCGCAACCGCTTTTTACGGTCATCCGTCACGCCGGATGACCGTCGTGGGCATCACCGGCACCAACGGCAAGACCACGGTGAGCTATATCCTCGAGAGCATCCTCGAGGCGGCCGGCGTGACCGCCGGCATTCTTGGTACGGTCAATCATCGCTGCGGCGGGCAGGTCTGGCCGAGCGCCAACACGACGCCGGAATCCCTCGACCTGCAGCGGCTCCTGGCGCAAATGCGAACGGCGGGCGCCACCCATGCCGTGATGGAAGTGGCCTCCCACGGGCTGACCTTAAGGCGGGTGGACGGCTGTGCTTTCGACGTGGGGGTTTACACCAACCTGACCCAGGACCATCTCGACTTTCATGGCGACATGGATCGCTACTGGCAGAGCAAAAAACGCCTGTTTACCGAATTGCTGCCCACCGGCGGCAAAGCGGCCCGGGCCGTCATCAACCGGGACAACGCCCATGGACGGGAGCTGGCCCGCGAAATGGCGGCCGTGTGCCCGCTGCTGACCTTCGGTTTCGATCATGGCAACGATATCTGGCCCTCGGTGGACCGGAGCGACCTGAATGGCAGCCGCGGCGTCATCCACACGCCGGAAGGCGATCTGCCGTTCAATTCACCCATGGTGGGCCGGCACAATATCGAAAATCTGCTGGCCGCCGCAGGCGCCGCCCTGGCCCTGGGCCTGCCACGTGAAGCCATCCAGGCCGGACTCGCCACCGCCGCGGGTGCGCCGGGCCGGCTGGAGCGGGTACCGGACGCCCATGGCCGCTTCGTCTACGTGGACTACGCCCATACGCCCGATGCCCTTGAAAACGTCCTGAATGCCCTCCAGGCCCTTAGAACCCACCGCCTGATCTGTCTTTTCGGCTGCGGCGGAGATCGCGACCGTCGCAAACGACCGCTCATGGGCGCCATTGCCGGACGGTTGAGCGATTTGGTGGTGGTGACATCCGATAATCCCCGCACCGAGGATCCGGATCAAATCATCGCCGACATCCTGCCGGGCATCACGCCGGTCATGCCCCAATCCTACCGGGCGGTCGAGCTGCAAAGCGGTTGGTCCGCGCCGGGCTATATCGTCCTGCCGGATCGTCGTGAAGCCATTGCACTGGCCATAGGGCTGGCGCGACCGGGCGACACGGTGCTGATTGCCGGCAAGGGCCACGAGAACTACCAGATCATCGGCCGTGAAACCGTCCCCTTTGACGACAGCGCGGTGGCCGCCGAGCACTTGGAAGCGGCGCCTGCGCCCGCGGCCGCAGCCAAACAGGCCGGGGGAGATGCCTTTTGAACTGGACCAGCGACGATATTCTGGAAGCCACCGGCGGTAAACGGCTGGCCGGACCGGCCGCAACCGCCTTTGACCGGGTGGCGATCGACTCCCGCGAAATCAAATCGGGAGAACTCTTTGTGGCCATCCGCGGGGAGAACCACGACGGCCACCAGTTCGTCGACGACGTCGTGGCCCGGGGATGTTGCGGGGTGGTGGTGCAGACCGATCGGATCGCGTCCGAGCATCGCGAGCGCTGGCATCAGGCGGGCGTCGCGGTCGTCGGGGTGGACGACACCACCCGGGCCCTGGGGGCCCTGGCGGCCTACCACCGGCGGCGCATGCCGGCCCGCATCGTGGCCTTGACCGGTTCGAATGGCAAAACCACCACCCGGGCCATGACCGCATCGATTCTGCAACAGGGCTTCAATATTCTGGCCACCCGCGGCAATCTCAACAACGAAATCGGCGTTCCCCTGACCCTCTTCCGGTTGACACCCGACCACGCCATCGGGGTTATTGAAATGGGCATGAATCACCCCGGGGAAATCGACCGCCTGGGACGCATGGCCGCACCGGATATCGGCATGATCACCAACGTGGCCCCGGCCCATCTGGAAGGTTTGTTGACCGTGGAGGGCGTGCGCGATGCCAAGGGCGAGCTGCTCGATCACATCGCGCCCGATGGAAAAGCGATCCTCAACGCCGACGACCCCCTGGTGCGGGAGCTGGCCGCCCGCAGCCGTGCCGATATCATCTTTTACGGCCAGGCGCGCGACGCGCATGTGCGGGCCGAGGCGATCGATGCTGCCGCCGACGGCACGCGCTTCGTGCTCAAACTGCCCACGGAAAGCGGCCCGGTGCGGCTTAATATCCCCGGCGCCTTCATGGTGGCCAATGCCCTGGCCGCCGCAGCGGCCGCAGATGTCCTCGGCCTGGGACTGGATGCCATCCAGGCCGGCCTGGCGGCAGTCCAGCCGGTGGCCGGCCGTATGCAGATCCAGCATTTGAAGGGCCCGATCACCATCATCAACGACTGCTACAATGCCAACCCGGCCTCGGCCGCCGCCGCCATCGCCACCCTGGCCAGCCTCAAGGGCGAGGCCCGCGGCTTTCTGGTCATGGGGGACATGCTGGAGTTGGGTGGCAAGGCCGCCGCTCTGCACCGACTTACCGGCGAACGGGCCGGCAGCGCCAAACTCGCCCGGCTCTATGCCCATGGGCCGCATGCGGAGGAGGTGGCCGCCGGGGCGCGTGCGGCCGGCATGGCCGCCGACCGGATCCTGACCGGGCCCGTGTCCGCCATCTGCAGCGACCTGATCACGCGGCTGGCGCCCGGGGACTGGATTCTGGTGAAGGGCTCGCGCGGCATGCGCATGGAACGTGTGGTCGAAGCCCTGACCACGTGGGCCGAGAAGGGCGGCGAGGAAAAAGCACCATGATTTTTCACTTTCTATACCCGCTGCATACCAGCATTTCGGCGTTCAACGTCTTCCGTTACATCACCTTCCGGACGATCTATGCCAGCCTGACGGCCTTTCTGATCTGCTTTCTGCTGGGACCCTGGGTCATCAAGCGGTTGCGGCGTCTGCAGGTCGGACAGTTCATCCGTGAGGATGGCCCCGAAACCCATTTCAAGAAATCGGGCACGCCCACCATGGGCGGCGTGCTGATCATCGGCGCCATCGTGGCGGCCACGCTGTTGTGGGCCAACCTCACCAACTTCTATATCTGGATTGCACTCATGGTCCTCGTGGCCACCGGGCTGATCGGGTTCGTGGACGACTACCGCATGCAGGTCAAAAAACGCAGCAAGGGCCTGGGGGCCAAAGAAAAATTCCTGCTGCAGTGTATCGTTGCCCTGATCTGCGGCCTGCTGCTCTATCTGTATCCGGGGTTTTCGACCCGGGTGACGGTGCCTTTTCTCAAGAACGTCCAGCCTGATCTGGGGTGGGGCTATATCCTGTTTACGATGCTGGTGATCGTGGGCGCCTCCAACGCTGTCAACCTGACCGATGGGCTGGACGGTCTGGCCATTGGACCGCTGGCCATCGTGGCGGCGACCTACATGGTCTTCGCCTATGTCACCGGCCACGTGAAATTCGCCCAATACCTGCAGATCAACTACGTGGCCGGGGTGGGCGAAATTGCTGTTTTCTGCGGTGCCATGGTGGGCGCCGGGCTTGGATTCCTGTGGTTCAATGCCTACCCGGCGCAGGTCTTCATGGGTGATGTGGGCAGCCTTTCCCTGGGCAGCGCCATCGGCGCCATCGCCATCATCACCAAACAGGAGATTCTTCTGGTGCTGGTGGGCGGGCTGTTTGTGATCGAAACGCTGTCGGTCATCTTTCAGGTGGGTTACTTCAAAATGACCGGGGGCAAACGCATTTTTCGCATGGCGCCCCTGCACCACCATTTCGAGCTCAAGGGCTGGGCCGAACCCAAGGTGATCGTGCGGTTCTGGATCATCGCCATCGCGCTGGCGCTGGTGGCCATGAGCACCTTGAAACTGCGATAATGTACGGGCGAATCGAAGACAATATCATGCGTACGGCCAAACATCATAGCGCTATCGAAGGCCGCCGGATCACCGTGGTGGGTCTGGGCAAGAGCGGATTGTCCGTGGCCCGTTTCTGCCGTCAGCAGGGCGGCCAGGTGACCGTGACCGACATGGCCCCGCGCGAGACGTTCGAAGCCGAAGCCCGGGCGCTCGAAGCCCTTGGTGTCGGTCTCGAGTTCGGCGGCCACCAGCCGGCAACCTTTGCCCGGGCCGACCTGGTGGTGCTGAGCCCCGGTGTTCCCCACACGATTCCCCCGGTGGTCAAGGCCCGCAGCCGCGGCATCCCGGTTATTGGGGAGATCGAACTCGCCGCCCGCTATATCGAGGCGCCCATTGCGGCCGTAACGGGCACCAACGGTAAAACCACGACCACCGAGTTGCTGGGGCAGATGCTGAGCGCTTCGGGTATCAGCACCTTCGTGGGCGGCAACATCGGCACCCCGCTGATCGACTATGTGGCCGATGGATTAAGAAGGGACTGGCTGGCGATCGAGGTGAGCAGCTTTCAGCTTGACACCATTGAATGTTTCCGGCCGCAGATCGGCGTGCTGTTGAATATCAGCGCCGACCATCTGGACCGCTACCCTGATTTCAAGGCCTATGCCGAATCCAAAATGCAGCTCTTTGCCAATCAAAAATCGAGCGATACGGCCATCCTGAACGCGGGCGATCCCTTTGGCCGCAGCGCGGCCGAGCGCGTTCCCGGTGAGGTGCTCTTCGTCGGTCGCGAAGCAGGTGAATCCGCCGGCGGCGCCCGGATCGCCGCAGACCATATCCTCTTTGAAATGGCGGACAGTGCCGTCCATCGAATCGATCTGGCCCGCTGGCAGCTTGCCGGAAACCACAACCTGGAAAATGCCGCGGCTGCCGGTCTGGCCGCCTTTCGTGCCGGCGCAACGCCCGCGGGTGTCCAGACAGCGATCGACACTTTTCAGGGGCTGGCACACCGCCTGACGCTTGTGCGAACCCTTGACGGGGTTCGGTATTACGACGACTCCAAGGCCACCAACGTGGATGCCGTCTGCCGCGCGCTGGAAGGTTTTGACACGCCGGTGGTCCTCATCATGGGCGGACGGGACAAGGGCGGGGGATACCGGGCGCTCGAGGAACACGTGGCCGCCAAGGTACGCACCCTGGTGGTTATAGGCGAAGCGGCCGAGACCATCACCGCCGCCCTGGGACACCTGGTGCCCTCCCACGCGGCCGCCGACATGGCCGCGGCTGTCCGCCTGTCCGCCGATCAGGCCCGGTCGGGCGATGTGGTGCTGCTGTCACCGGCCTGCGCCAGTTTTGACATGTACACGAGCTATCACCAACGGGGAGAAGACTTTTGCCGTCACGTCCGAAAGCTGCCATAAAGAGGGTCCCTCGCAGTCCCTCGCCATCGGTCCCGGCAACGCCCTACGATCTGCGGCTGTTGTTTCCGGTGCTGTTTCTGGTGGGCATCGGCATGGTGATGGTCTATTCGGCCAGCTCGGCCCTGGCGCTCAAAAAATTCGGCAGCAGCTATTTCTTCCTGAAAAAGCAGGCCCTCTTCGCCCTCGTGGGCTTGATGGCCCTGGTGGCGGCGCGCCATTTCCCCTACCGCCTGTGGCAGAAGCTGGCCTACCCGGCCGTGGTCTTGGTGTTTTTGATGCTGCTGGCCGTGTTGATCGGCTGGGGACATACCGCCGGCGGGGCCACGCGTTGGCTGCGGGTGGCCGGTTTTACCTTTCAACCCTCGGAGCTCGCGCGCATCGCCCTGACGATCTACCTGGCCTATTCCTTAAGCAAAAAGAGCGACCGTCTGCGCGAGTTCGCCATTGGTTTCATGCCCCATATCATCGTCCTGGCCATGTTGCTGGTGCCCATGACCCTGCAGCCCGACTTCGGTTCGGTGGTCATCCTCACGCTGTTGACCGGCATCATGATGTTTGCCGGGGGCGTCCCCATGCGTCACCTCTTCCTGGCATCCATGGTTCTGCTGCCCGTCGGCATCTACCTGCTGGTTTCGGCCGAATACCGCATACGGCGTCTGATGAGCTTTCTGGACCCCTGGGAATACGCCACCGCCGAGGGTTATCAGACGATTCACTCGCTCATGGCCTTTGGCTCGGGCGGCCTCTGGGGCGCCGGTATCGGCAAGAGCCTGCAGAAACTCTTCTACCTTCCGGAGCCGCACACGGATTTTATCTTTTCGGTCATCGGGGAGGAATTCGGGCTGATGGGGGTAACGCTTACCGTGGCCCTCTACAGCCTGATCATCTGGCGCGGCATCGCCATCGCCCGACAGACCCAGGATCTGTTCGGCGCTCTGCTTTCGTTCGGCTTGACAACGGCCCTGGCTCTGCAGGTCTGCATCAACATGGGGGTGGCCCTCGGTCTGCTGCCCACCAAGGGACTGACCCTGCCCTTTTTAAGCTACGGCGGCACATCGCTCGTGCTGAACATGGCCGCCATCGGCATTCTTATGAACATCGGGACGGTGACATGGAACCGACGACGCTGAGCAGGGCGAAACGCAGCCTGAGGGCTGCGCTGACCGGCGGCGGCACCGGCGGTCACCTCTTTCCGGGCGTGGCCATCTGCCGGGAACTGGCCGCCCGTTTTCCCGGCACCGAAATCATGTTCATCGGCACCGGCCGGCCGCTGGAACGCAAAATCATCGCCGCGGCCGGGTATCGCCATGCCCTGATTACCGTCAAGGGGATTAAAGGTATGGGGCTCGTGCGCAAACTGATGGCCATGAGCGTGCTGCCCGGCAGTGTCCTCAAGGCGGCGGTGATTCTGTGGCGCTTCAAACCCCAGGTTGTGATTGGCGTCGGGGGCTATGCGGCCGGGCCGGTATGCCTGGCAGCCTACCTGCTGAGAATTCCGGTCTGTCTTCAGGAGCAAAATCTGCTGCCGGGCATCACCACGCGGATGCTGGCCGGGCTGGCCCGGCGGATCTACATCGCTTTTGAAGGGCATGACGCGCTTTTCCCGGCCGACAAGGTCCTCGTGACCGGCAACCCGGTGCGGGAAGAAATACGCCGGCTGGCCGGCAGACCCGTCGTAAAGCCGCCGCCGTCGCCGTTTACGGTATTGATCGTGGGCGGCAGCCAGGGGGCCCACGGCATCAACAGCGCCGTGGCGGAGATGCTGGCCTGCGCCTGCGATCAAAACGACATTCGCTTTATTCATCAAACCGGCGAGGATGACCTGGAACGCATGCGTCAGGCCTACACGGCCGCCA
The DNA here is from genome assembly GCA_030066135.1 of Desulfobacterales bacterium. Taxonomy (GTDB): domain Bacteria; phylum Desulfobacterota; class Desulfobacteria; order Desulfobacterales; family UBA5852; genus JABZFP01. The sequence continues at coordinate 7,701 of JASJCD010000019.1, forward strand.
ACCTGAAAGCCGATGTACGCGCTTTTTTCGAAGATATGGACCGCCAGTACCAGTTGGCCGATCTGATTGTCTGCCGCGCCGGGGCTTCCACGGTGGCCGAGCTGACCTGTATCGGCAAGCCGGTAATCTTCATCCCCTTCCCGCATGCCGCCGACAATCATCAGGAGCACAACGCGCGCATGCTGGTGGAAAAAGGTGCCGGCGAAATGCTTCTCGAAGCGGCGCTCAGCGGTGTGGTGCTCTGGGAGAAGATCTGCCATTTCCGGGCCCACCCGGAAAAACTGAGTCATATGGCCGCCAGTGCGCGAGCCCTGGGACGACCGGATGCGGTGGCCGCCATCGTTGACGACATGGTGGCGCGCGTGATCCGGCCATGACAACCTGACAACGGAAAAAGAAAACCGCATGTATCAAAAAGCATATCACATTCATTTCGTGGGCATCGGCGGTATCGGTATGAGCGGCATCGCCGAACTGCTGTTGAATCTGGGCTACCGCGTTTCCGGTTCGGACCTGCGCGCTTCCGACATCACCCGGCGACTTCAGCGCCTGGGCGGCCGGATTGCCGAAGGGCACACGGCGGACCTCGTGGAGGGCGCGGATGTGGTGGTGGTTTCATCGGCGGTGGCGGATGACAACCCGGAAGTGCTGGCCGCGCGCCACCTTGCCATTCCCGTCATACCCCGGGCTGAAATGCTGGCCGAGCTCATGCGGCTCAAATACAGTGTGGCCGTAGCCGGGGCGCACGGCAAGACCACCACGACGTCCATCGTGGGCGCCGTCCTCTCGGCCGGCGGTCTGGACCCGACCATCGTGGTGGGCGGCAAGCTGATCAGCCTGGACACCAACGCCGTTCTGGGCCGGGGCAATTTCATCGTGGCCGAAGCCGACGAAAGCGACGGCTCCTTTCTGAAAATGTCACCCACCATCGCCGTGGTCACCAATATCGACCGTGAACATCTGGACTACTACGATGATCTGGACAGCATCATCGACGCGTTCGCCTGTTTTATCGACCGGATTCCCTTCTACGGCCAGGCCGTCCTCTGTCTGGACAACGAGTCGGTCCAGAACCTGATACCCCGGGTCCAGAAGCGCTTCACGACTTACGGCATGAGCAACCAGGCCGATTTTCAAGCCCGCGACATCACCAGCCAGGGCTTTCAAAGCTGCTACAAGGCGTTTTACCGCAATCAGCCGCTGGGCGATATCTGCCTGAATCTGCCCGGCATCCACAATGTCTACAATTCACTGGCCAGCATTGCTGTGGGGCTGGAGGTCGGTATTGGATTCGACACCATCAAATCCGCCCTGGAGGAGCTTCAAGGCGTGCGGCGGCGGTTGGAAATCAAGGGGGCGGTCGGCGAGGTGACCGTTATCGATGATTACGCCCATCACCCCACTGAAATCAAAACCACGCTGAAATCGATCAAGGACGCGTGGCCCGACCGGCGCGTGGTGGGCGTCTTCCAGCCGCATCGCTACACCCGTACCCAGGCGCTGTTCGATGAATTCACCCGGGCCTTTTACCAGACGGACAAACTCGTGCTCGTCCCCATATATGCGGCCAGCGAAAAGCCGATCGAGGGGGTGACCCATACCGCCCTGTGCGAAGGTATCCAGGCCCACGGACATAAGAATGTGACCTGCACCGCGGATTTCGAGGAGGCTTTGGCCACGATTCGCGGCGATCTCAGGGATGACGATATCATCCTCACCATGGGCGCCGGTGACATCCTCAAACTCGGCGAGCAACTGCTGGAACAGATGGCGGGGCCGTCGTCCGCAACCGGGAAGCAAGGTTGAACATGGTTGGTCGCAAACGCAAAATAAGACGCAACATCTATAAGTCCGGCATCCGGCAACGCCGACAGAACCGGTTGGCGCGCCTGCGCAGGACCCTGCTGGCCATCACCGGACTGTTTTTTTTCGGGGGGTTCAACCTGGCCCTGATCCTGGCGCACGACTGGCTCACCCAAACCCCGCTGATACCGATTGAGGCGGTGCTGGTGGAGGGCGCACAGCGGTTGTCCGCAGACAGCCTGCGCCGGCAGGCCGGTATCGCCCGGGAGGGCAACCTTCTGGGCGTCAATCTGGGAAAGGCGCGCCGACGGCTGCAGGCCCATCCCTGGATCGCCAACGCCAATGTGATTCGCGAAATTCCCAACCGCATCATCATCCGCGTCCAGGAGCATGACTGCCGGGCGGTGCTGCGCATCGCCGAGCGCGAATTTCTGATCAGCGCCGCGGGCACCGTTTTCAAAAAGCGCCAGGATGGAGAATGCGCCGACGTACCGGTGATCAGCGGCATCGACTACGCCGACCTGGGCCTCGCAGACGATGCCCCCGGCAAGGCTCTGGCCGCCGCGCTGGCGGTCCTGGATCCCCAGAAGGGCGCGGTGCCCATCGGGCACCCGAACCGCATCAAAGAAATCCGGGCGGATCCCAATCTGGGGTTGACCCTATTCGTGCGGTCGCCCGGGGCCAGTCCAACTTACCGCACCATTATTTTGGGGTTCGCCGACTGGCAGCAAAAGACCCGGAAACTCACCGCCATTCAATCTTATCTGGGCCGCCGCGGCATTATGCCCGATGCCCAGCTCTTTAATCTGCTCGACCCTGATCGGATCGTGATCAGCCCGGCGGCACACGCAGCCCGCGTCGTGCCGCCAAAGGAGGTATGAGATGCAGGGACGCGGTAACATTGTGGTCGGCCTCGACATCGGCACCACCAAAATCTGCAGTGTGGTCGGCGAAGTCGGCGGCGGCGACATCAATATCATCGGCATCGGCACCCATCCATCCATCGGCCTGCGCAAGGGAGTGGTGGTCAACATCGAATCCACGGTGGACTCCATCAAAAAGGCCGTGGAAGAGGCCGAACTGATGGCGGGCTGTGAAATTTCCTCGGTCTATGCCGGCATCGCCGGGGGACACATCACCGGTTTCAACAGCCGCGGCATCGTGGCCATCAAGGGCAGCGAGATTACCGAAAACGATGTCGAACGCGTCATCGACGCGGCCCGGGCGGTGGCCATTCCCATGGACCGCGAAGTAATTCATGTCCTGCCGCAGGAGTACATCGTCGACGACCAGACCGGCATTCAAAACCCGGTGGGCATGGCCGGCGTCCGTCTCGAAGCCAAAATCCACATTGTCACCGGTGCGGTCACCTCGGCCCACAATATCGTCAAATGCTGCAACCGCTCGGGGTTGGACGTCTGTGACATCGTCCTGGAATCTCTGGCCTCGGGGGAGGCCGTGTTGAGCGACGAGGAAAAGGAGCTCGGCACCGCGCTTATCGATCTCGGCGGCGGCACCACCGATCTGGCCGTCTTTGCCGGCAAAAACATCAAACACACCTTCGTGCTGGCGCTGGGCGGCAATAACCTGACCAACGACATCGCCATCGGGCTGCGCGCGCCCCATGCCGATGCCGAAAAGATCAAAACCCGCTTCGGCACCTGTCTGTCGCACAATGTCAGCGCCGAGGACATGATCGAGGTGCCGGGCATGGGCGGACGGGAGGCACGCAAACTACCGCGCCAGATTCTGGGAGAAATCCTGGAGCCGCGTATGGAGGAGATCTTTACGCTGGTCAAACGCGAAATCTATCGTGCCGGCATGGAGACCAGCATTCCCTCCGGCCTGGTGCTGACGGGCGGCACCTCGCTGCTGGAGGGGACCACCGAGATTGCCGAGTCGGTGTTCAATCTCCAGACCCGACTGGGCAAACCCCAGGGCATCAGCGGTCTGGTGGACGTGGTCAACAACCCGATGTATGCCACGGGCGTCGGTCTGGTCCTGTACGGAGCTCGCAACCAGACCGAGAAAAAATTCCGGATTCGCGATGCCAATATCTTCAACCGCATCGTGACGCAGATGAAACGCTGGTTCAAGGAAGTGGTCTAGTAGCAAACCAGGGCCGTATTCGCGGCGTTCATGGCAACGGCCCTGTCGTCATCAGCTGAAATTAACCGCCGCCGCGCTGTGCGCGGCCCATCAACAATGTGTTACAGGGGGGAATTATGTTTACCTACGTCGACAATGAGAATTCGGCTAAAATCAAGGTGATTGGTGTGGGTGGCGCCGGGGGCAACGCCATCAACAACATGATCTCGTCCAATCTCCAGGGGGTCAAGTTTATCGTGGCCAATACCGATGCCCAGTCCCTGGATGTATCCAAGGCCCCGCTCAAAATCCAGCTGGGAGAAAAATTGACCGAGGGGCTGGGCGCCGGCGCCAATCCCGATGTAGGTCGCGAAGCGGCCATCGAAACGGCCGAGTCCCTGCGCGGCGCTCTCGAGGGCAGCCACATGGTCTTTATCACGGCCGGTCTGGGCGGCGGAACCGGCACCGGGGCGGCACCCGTGATCGCCGAGATCTGCAAGGAACTCGGCATTCTGACCGTGGCCGTCGTCTCCAAACCCTTCTCGTTTGAGGGCAAGAAGCGCTCCAAGCAGGCTGACAACGGGCTCGAACGGCTCAAGCAAGTGGCCGACACCGCCATTACGATCAACAACGATCGTCTGCGGGGCCTGGCCTCCAAAAACGCCACCATGCTGGATATGTTCCGTCGCGCCGATGAGGTTCTGCTGCACTCGGTCAAAGGCATCACCGATCTGATCATGATGCCCGGCCTCGTCAATCTCGACTTCGCCGATGTCAAGGCGACCATGTCCAAGGCCGGCATGGCCATCATGGGCATCGGTTCGGCCAGCGGTGAAAACCGGGCCCTCGAGGCGGCCGAACGGGCCATTTCGCATCCCCTGCTCGAAGATATCTCCATCGCCGGCGCTACAGGCGTGCTCATGAACATTACCAGCACAAGCGATCTGACCATGGAGGAAATGACGGAAGCCTCCGACCGCATCTATAATGAGGTCGGCGAAGATGCCGACATCATCTGGGGCACGGTGGTGGACGACAGCCTGGGCGATGAGATGCGCGTCACCGTGATCGCCACCGGCATCGGCCAGGGGGCCGAGGCGGAAGCGCCGCATACACCGTCCGATGAAACTTACGGCGGCAAACTGCGTCCGGTAACGGTCGATGACCTTAAAAAAGTGGTCGACTACGAGGAACCCGCCTTCATGCGACGGCGTAAGGCCGCTGGCGGGGGCGGGGGCGAGGCCGCCCTGGATCACTTTTCCCATGGCGCGGTCGACGAAACCGATCTCGACGTGCCCACATTTCTGCGTCGCAAGGCAGACTGAGCCGCTTCCACGCTCGATTTGGCAAGGCCGCCCCGAGCGCGGTCGCGCCCCAATTGGGCCTGCAGCCAGGATTTGCATTGACTTTCAGTGGAGTGCCAATATCCTCTGAAAGATCAGGCGCGAGGGTACCCGCTCCGGACCGGTCCCCCCCCGGCTCCGGAGTGGGGCACCCTCTCTTTCCAGGTGACCCGGCGCTCAACTGCCGGTCAGTCAGGCCGCCATGAAATCTTCTACGCGCACTTCTGAACAACACCCGGCCGAACGCGGGGTGATCCGCAAAGTTTGGGCGGACCAGATCAAAGTCGGTCTTTTTTATCCCCACCGCTATGCGCTGGCCATGTCCAACCTGGGGTTCCAGACCGTCTACCGCCTGTTCAACAATGCCGCCGATGTGGTCTGCGAGCGATTTCTGGCCGACGGCCCGGCAATGGCGATCAATTCAAGACTGCTCTCCCGGGAAAATCGCCGGCCGGCGCGCGATTTCGACATCCTTGCCTTTTCGGTCGCCTTTGAGAACGACTACCCCAACATACTGCAGTTGCTGCACCTGACCGGATTTCCCCTTCAGTCCCGGGAGCGGGATGCCGATGCCCCTCTCATTCTGGCCGGCGGTGTGGCCGTCATGCTGAACCCCGAGCCACTGGCCGCCTTTTTCGACCTGTTTCTGATCGGCGAGGCCGAAGCGATGCTGCCGGCTTTCCTGGACAGCTACCGCAAAGCGAATGGCGACCAGCGCATCCTGCTGGACACGATTCCCATCGACGTGCCGGGTGCCTATGTCCCCCGTCATTACCGGCCCGTTTACCAGCCGAGCGGAAAGCTCGACACCGTGGCTGTCGCCGACCCCCGCATGGCCCGGGTTTTTTCGCCCCGGGCAACCAATGTCGCCGCGCTCGAAACCACCAGCACCATTATCACGACGGACACCACTTTCCCCGACACCTGCCTGATCGAAGTCAGCCGCGGCTGCCCCCATGGTTGCCGCTACTGCAGTGCCGGTTATATATACAGGCCGCCGCGCTACCGCGACCCCGATGTGCTGGAGCGTTGCCTGCGCGCTGCCGCCCGCACCGTCCAACGGGTGGGGCTGGTGGGTGCGGCGGTTTCCGATTATCCTTCCATCGGGGAGCTGTGCGGCCGGATCGCCGATACCGATTTACGGCTCTCCTTCAGTTCCCTGCGGGCCGATGCCCTCACCGAAGAATTGCTGGCCGTATTGCGGGCCAACCGTACCAAAACGGCCACCCTGGCGCCCGAAGCGGGCTCACCTCGCCTGCGCCAGGTGATCAACAAGGGCTTGGACGAAGATGATATCCTGCAGGCGGCCGAGAAACTGGTGGCGGCCGGGATACCCAACCTCAAACTGTACTTCATGATCGGTCTGCCCACCGAAACCGATGCCGATATCGAGGCGATCGTCACCCTTGTTCAGGCCGTCAAAGCGGTTTTTCTGGACGCCAGTCGTGAAAAGAAACGCATCGGCACCATCACGGTCAATGCCACCCCTTTCGTGCCCAAGCCTTCCACCCCCTTCCAGTGGGCCGGCATGGCCTCACCGGGCCGGCTAAAAAAACGCCTGCGCCGCCTGCGCAAGCGAATTCAGCGCATTGCCAACATCCGCTTCCAGCATGAGAGCATTCGCGCAGCCTATGTCCAGGCCATGCTGGCGCGCGGCGACCGGCGCGTGGCCGATGTTCTGCTACACCATCATCAGACGGCCGCAAACTGGGCGCAAACGTTGCGAACCACCGCACTTGACACCGACTTCTTCGCCCTGCGCGAACGCAGCGCCGATGAACTGCTCCCCTGGGATTTTATCGACACCGGTGTCAGCCGCGACTTCCTCTGGCGGGAATACCAGCGGGCTTTAGAGGGACGCGCAACCCAACCATGTCCTGCTGACGGCCGTTGCCACCGCTGCGAAGCTTGCAATCCACCGACCTGACAGCGTCGGCACACAACTCCGGGGGTCATGTCCTTCCTGCCATTTGCCCCTGGCATGCGGCCAAAGCCTCTCGACTTTTTATGCCTGCGATTTCAATGCTTTTCCAAGCCGGACAGAAAAATTCAAGATTGCGAATTTTTTTTGTTATTCCAAAAACTTGAAAAAAAATGACTTGCAGGCCAATGGCCATTATGGTAGTCAAATTTGTCCAGTTTGCCGCGCCCTCCCAACGCCAACTAAGACGCGAAGGAATGGATCGCCTATGACTTCGGAGAAAGATGTAAAGCCCGTTCTATGCGTGGCCGCCGTCCTATTCATCGTCGGCGTTCTCTGCTACGCCGCCTTCCCCATCAAATCACCCCAGATTCCAAACCGTATTCAGTATCGTAGTGCCACCGGCCATGCGCTGTTCGAGCACAAAGAGCATTTCGCCGACTACGGGGTTGAATGCCTTGAGTGCCATCATCATTACGCCGAAGATCTGGCCGACGAGGAACTGCTGGCCTGTGGTGCCTGCCACCCACAGGAACCCGGTAAGGCCAGCGACCCCGAAGTGTGCAATGAATGCCATGACGAGGAGTACTACGAAGACACTGAGATGGTGGGGCGTATGGATGCCACCCACGATCAGTGCAAAACATGCCACGCCGGTATCGGCGCCGGGCCGCTCGAATGTGCTGAATGTCACCTAATGTAGCGGCCGTCCGTCCCGTTCGCAAATTCCGCTCAGCGCAGCATGCCATGAAGAGGGTTCGATCATGATGAAACAATTGCAAGGCAAGTCGGGAGCTTCGGTATTTCAATACGCGCTCTTGCCCCAAGCCCCCCTGCCGGCGGTCACCATTGCCGATCCCGGTAAAGCCACCCTGTTGATTGATCAAACGTATGAAAAGAAGTCACAGGTCGATCTGACCGAAGGCGATGCGGTCCAGACCGGACAGAAGCTCGCGCCCTTCAAAGACAGTGAAGCCTATGTGATTTCAAGCGTGACTGGCAAAGTCAGTGCGATTTACCCCTATCCAGGAGACTTCGGGAAAAACTTCACGGCCTTCGATATCGAGGTCGCGGCCGACGACGTAGCCCCCGCCGTCGAGGATCTGGAGCCGACAATGGCGTCTCTGCGGACCTATCTCGTCGACGCGCCTGGCAAACCGGCCCTCGATCTTCTGGGTGATCCGACCCGACCCATCCACACCATCGTGGTCAGCGGGGTGGATACCGATCTGCTGGTGGCCAGCAACCAATATGTCGTCCGCACGGAGATCGACGCCATCGCCAAGGGGATCGAGATTCTGAAAGCCGCCAGCGGTGTCGAAACAATTGCCATCGCCGTTCCGCGCGACCTCATCGCCGGATTCGGTCACACCGGCGCCGATGAGCTCAAAGCGGTTTCGCTGGACTATCCTTCGGGCCAGCCCAAGCTGATCCTCTATCATGCTTTCGGTATAGAGGTGCCGGCCGGCAAAACCTGCGCCGATATGGGCTATGCCTTCTTCAGCGCCGAATCCGTGGCGAACATTGGCAAGACGTATGAAACCGGACAGGTGCCGGTCGAGAAAATGGTCACCCTGATCGACAAGCAAGGGCAAGTGAAGGTCGTGGCCGCCCGGTTGGGAACACCGGTGGCCGCCATCCTGGGAGCTGCGGGCATCCAGACCGGGGACCGGGATCGATTGATCCTGGGAGGTCCCATGACCGGCACGGCCCTTTATGATGCGAAGCAGGTCGTGCGTGCCGACACCGACGCCATAATGGTTCAGGATGCCGCCGACGTCACCCTGGTTTCGGACTATTCCTGCATCAACTGCGGTGAATGCGTACGCAGCTGCCCCACCCGCATACAGGTCAACATGCTCGTCCGGTTTCTCGAAGCCGGCCAGTACGAAGACGGGGCCGAACTCTACGATCTCCATTCCTGTGTCGACTGTGGCCTTTGCAGCTATGTCTGCGTGGCCCGCATCCCCATCTACCAATATATTCGCCTGGCCAAATATGAACTGGCACGGGTAAACGCGGTAGCGGAGGCGCCTGATGAGCAGTAAAAAAATGTTTATCGTCTCGCATGCCCCCTTCTGGCACAACGGCAGCAACATCCCGGAACGATGCTACGGCATGATCTGGGCGGCCATGCCGGCTGTGGCCTTGGGCATCGTCCAGTATGGAATGCCGGCCGTGGGGGTGGTCTGTCTGGCCATTGCGACGGCTGTTCTGGCGGAGTGGCTGATGAACCGGGCCACCAAACGCACGATTACGATTACTGACGGAAACGCGGCCCTGTTGGGGTTGCTGTTCGCCATGCTGGTTCCGGCAACCACGCCCTGGTGGGTGGTGATGGTAGGCACCCTGCTGACCGTGATCATCGGCCTGCACATCTTTGGCGGGCTGGGGGCCAATCCGTTTCACCCCGTGGCCGTGTCCATGATGATGTTGACGGTCTCCTGGCCCGCGTTTATGGATTTCAATGCCGCCCTTGTCAATTACGAGCTTTCTTTCAATGCCGTCTATCCCCTGACCCTCGCCAAGAACCTGGGCACCGCGGCGGTGGCCGATTTTACCACGCTCGATCTTCTTCTGGGGCGGCAGGTCGGCGGCATTGGCAGCACGTTCGGCCTGGGGTTGATCGGGGGCGGTCTCTACCTGATGGCCAAACGCTATATCCGCTGGGAAATCTGCCTTTCCTTCCTGGCTAGCATCTTTATAACGGCGCTCATTTTTCATATGGCCGCACCCGATCGTTTTGCCGGCCCGCTGTTTCACCTGCTGACCGGTTACACGCTGGTGGCGGCCTTTTTCCTGCTGCCGGAAAGTTCATCCTCCCCGGTCAATTTTATTCCCATGCTGATCTACGGGGCCGGCGCCGGGTTCTTGACCATCCTGATCCGCAATATCGGCAGCTACCACGATGGTGTTCTGCTGGCGGTCCTGTTGATGAATATCGTCAATCCACTGCTGGACAAGATCAGACCGAAAGCACTGGGAAAGGTGGCTTGATATGGGTGAAATGATCAAAATGGTGGTCGTGTTGACCATCCTGAGTTCGCTCTCTGGCGGCGTCCTGGCCTATGTGAAAGAAAACACCAAGGAACAGATCGAAATGCAGGTCTTGCAGTTGGTCAAGGGACCGGCCATCAAATCGATCTTCAAGGATGCCACCAACGATCCGGTGGCCGATCGGTTCAGCATCGAAGAAAACGGTACGCAACATGATTTCTTCGTCGCCAAAATCGACGGCAAGACTATGGTCGCCTTTGAAACCGCCGGTAAAGGCTATGGTGGCGACGTCGGACTTGTGGTTGGGATCGACACCACCGAAGACAAGGTCTATGGCGTCGGCGTCACCACACACAGCGAAACCGCTGGTCTCGGCTCCAAGGCCAAGGACGATCCCAAGTTCGCGGCCCAGTTCGCCGGTGTCGATATCAAGGGCCCGATCGAGGTCGGCAACCCGATCAATGCCCTGAGCGGCGCCACGATAACCTCCGATGCGGTGTGTTCGGCGGCTGCCGAGGCAGGTGAAATCTACGCGCGGCTAAAACCCCAGATTGAAGAGCAACTGCAAGCGTTCAAATAATTAGGGAGATCCCCATGGCGAAATCGATTACACATGAATTTGTAAAGGGTCTATGGGAAGAGGTGCCCCCGTTTCGTTTGGTCCTGGGGCTCTGCCCGACGCTGGGGGTGACCACCAAGATGCAGTTCGGTATCGGGATGGGCCTGGCGACGACTTTCGTGCTGGTCTGCGCCAACATCCTGGTATCCATGCTGCGCAAAGCCGTACCACCCAAGGTGCGCATCGCCTGCTTCATCATCATCATCGCCACCTTCGTCACCCTGGTGGAACTGTTGATGCAGGCCTTTGCCTACCCCCTCTTTCTGCAATTGGGCATCTTCATTCCGCTGATCGTGGTGAACTGTATCGTCCTGGGCCGGGCCGAAGCCTTTGCTTCCAAAAACGGCCTGTTCCTTTCCATTGCGGACGGCCTCGGCATCGGTATCGGCTTTACGCTCTCATTGGCGGCTCTCGGCGCTCTGCGTGAAATTTTAGGGGCGGGCACCATTACGCTGTGGGAAGGGATCGAGCTCGTTAATCTTACCAGTATCTTCCCCGGTTTTCAGCCCTTTCAGTTCATGGTTCAGGCCCCCGGCGCATTTATATGCCTGGGCATCATGCTCTGCGGCATGAATATGGTGGGTAACCGATAGGAGAAATCCATGGACGACTATATTGTTCTCATCGTCAGCTGCATCTTCGTCAACAACATCCTGCTTGCCCAGTTTCTCGGCCAATGCCCCTTTTTCGGCACCTCCAAAAAAATGGAGACCGCCGTTGGGATGGCCATGGCGGTCATCTTTGTCCTGGTCATGGCCAGTGCGATTACCTGGATCATTTATAAGTTTCTCCTCGTGGAGCTTGGGCTGACATTCCTGCGGACCATCGCCTTTATCCTGGTCATCGCTTCGTTGGTGCAGTTCGTGGAAATGTTTCTCAAAAAAAGCATACCGGCACTGTATGCCGGGCTGGGCATCTTCCTCCCGCTGATCACGACCAACTGTGCCGTTTTCGGGGCCTGCGTCCTCAATATTGACAAGGAATTCGGATTCGTTCAGTCCATTGTCGCATCTTTAAGCTATGCGATCGGATTCGGACTGGCCCTGATTCTTTTTGCCGGCGTCAGGGAACGTATCCTGCTGGCGCGGGTGCCGCGCCCGCTCCAGGACACTTCCATTGCCCTGGTGACGGCCGGCATCATTTCCCTGTCGTTCTATGCTTTTCAGGGAATGGTGTAAGCCTCGCGGTATTTTATTGATGCTTTCCATCCACCGCCTGCTGCTTCTTTTATCGGGCGGTGGACGTTTGCCAAGATGATAAACGATCCTTCAAGTAACACGTCTTTGTTTGCGACCTTCCCTTCGCAGCAATATGTCGTACCCTTAATTTCCGAGGGCGATGGCCCTCAAGGAGGTAAACCGTGGCTGATCCTGTAACCGTATCGGTATTGGCCCTGATGGGCATCGGCGCTACCTGCGGCACCGTGCTGAGCCTGGCTTCAAAGATCTTCTACGTCTGGGAAGACCCCCGCATTGCCGAAGTGGAATACGTTCTGGCCGGCGCCAACTGCGGTGGATGCGGTTACGCCGGATGCTCCGCGGCTGCGGTCGGCGTGGTCAACGGTCAGGCCCCTCCCAGTGTCTGCGTGGTTGCCGGACCCGAGACCACCATTCAGGTGGCCGAGGTCATGGGTGTCGATCCCGGAAGCGCCGAGCCGCTTCTTTCCGCCAACGAATGCGCGGGCGGTTTCCGGGCCGAAAATAAATTTCTGTACGACGGTGTCAAAACCTGCGCAGCCCTTTCCGCCATGTACGGCGGGCAGCGGGTCTGCACCATTGGCTGCATCGGCAGCGGCGACTGTATCGCTTCCTGCCAGTTCGATGCCATTCACATGGGGCCCAACGGCTTTCCGGTCGTCGACGAAATCAAATGCGTGGGTTGCGGGGCCTGCGAAAAAGCCTGCCCCAAAGGTGTCATCCATGTGCGCACCATGTCCGAACGCCTGCTGCATTTCAACCAGTCCGACGACGCCCTGGCCCCCTGCCAGCAGACCTGTCCGGCCGAAATCGATATCCAGCGCTATATCGCCCAGATTCGCGAAGGCGACTACGAGGGGGCCGTTCATACCATCCGCGAACGCAACCCGTTGTTATTGAGTTGCGGACGCGTCTGCCCGCACCCTTGCGAAGACAAGTGCCGGCGCGGTATCGAGGATGAGCCCGTGTCCATCAATCAGCTCAAACGGTTTGTGGCGGACTATGAGATGAATTCCGGTAAACGTCTGCCGATTGCCTGTGCCCCGGACACCGGCAAACGGGTGGCCATCATCGGCGGCGGTCCGGCCGGGGTCAGCTGCGCCTATTTCTTGAGACGCCTGGGCCACCACCCCACCATCTACGAAGCCATGTCCAAACTGGGCGGGATCACCCGCTACGGCATCCCGGAGTACCGTCTGCCCGACGCGGTGCTGGACTGGGAGATCGAAGGCATCCTCAACCTGGGTATCGATGTCCATTACAACACCTGGCTGGGCGAGGATTTCACCATCCAGAGCCTGCACGAGGAAGGCTATGAGGCCATCTTCATGGGGATCGGCGCCTGGAAAGACTACACCCTGGGCATCGAGGGAGAAGATCTCAACGGCGTCACGCAGGGCATCAAATTTCTATCCACCGTGGCCAACCACCCGGAAAAAAAGATCCCGGTGGGCAAACGTGCGGCCGTGGTGGGCGGTGGCAATTCAGCCATCGACTGCGTGCGCACCCTCCTGCGCCTGGGCTGCGAAGAAGTTTACATCGTTTACCGCCGGACGCGCAAAGAGATGCCGGCCAACGAAGTCGAGATCGTGGCCTCCGAACACGAAGGCATCAAGTTTCAGTTCCTGGCGGCCCCCACCCGGGTGCTCGACGACGGGCAGGGCAACGTCAAGGGACTCGAGTACCTGCAGATGGAACTGGGCGAGCCCGATGCCAGCGGACGCCGGCGGCCGGTACCCATCGAGGGCTCCGAAACCGTGCTGGACGTGGACATGGTCATTTCAGCCATCAGCCAGCAACCGGATATCGGCTTCATGGAGAAGGAGCCGGAGCGCGAGAAGGTCGAGCTCACCCGCTGGAACACCTTTGACAACGACCCCGAAATCCTGCGGTGCAGCCTGCCCTACCTGTTTACCGGTGGCGACGTGGCCACCGGCCCGGCCTTAGTGGTGGACGCCATCGGCAGTGGCCGCCGCGCGGCCCGTTCGATCCACCAGTACATCACCGGGGAAGAAATCCAGGGCAGTCCCAAGTCGCTGCTCAAACGCCACATCCCCGAGTCCCTGTTCAAAACCGTGCCCGGGGTGGTGGCGTCCAAACGCACCCCCATGCCGGAATTGGAGGTGGCCGAACGCATCGATTCCATGGTCGAGGTGGACCTTGTGATCAGCGAGGACGATGCCAAGCACGAATCGAACCGCTGCCTCAAGTGCTGCCGCATCTGCTATGACAAGGACGACTACGCCGCCTGACAGGCCTCACCTTAACATTGAACCCCAAGAGTCATGCGCATGCGCATGACTCTTTTTTTTGCTTATCTTTCTTAGTAGTATGGGCAAGGTGGCGTCGTAATAGGCCATTTGTCAGATGGTTTCGTAAAAGGTTCGAGAGCAAGGCTTGCGAAACCCGAGGAATGAGCCACTTATGTACGCCGCAATGACGAGGGGTGATGCGTAACGCCGATATCGGACTTTTTACGAGACCATCTGGAAAGGAATTCGTGATTGATGGCCTAAATCGAAAAACCCTCAAGACAATCCAGAACAAGCTGCATATCCTCTGCCAGATCGGCCTTGAAGCGCATCTCCCGTCCACTGTCGGGGTGCTGAAACGAAAGACGCCACGCATGCAGCATTTGTCGCCCGACCTTCGCGAGGGCCTGCCTTACCGCAGCCGACAGGGCCGCGTCACCGCGATGCCGCCCCCCATAGACCGGGTCGCCCATAATCGGATATCCAATGGCAGCACAGTGCACCCGGGCCTGGTGCGTCCGCCCGGTTTTTAGCTCCAAGGCCAGCAGAGCGGCACTGTCGAACTGCCTGTGCACGGACCAGCGTGTGAGCGCCGGACGTCCCCGGCGTGTGATGATCGACATTTTCTTACGATCGGTGGGATGGCGGCCGATGGGGAAATCGATCTCGCCATGATCCGCTTTCAGACGACCCCGGACAAGGGCCAGATAATGCTTGCGCACCAGGCGCTGTTTGAACTGCTGGGCCAGAGATTCATGTGCCCGGCGTTCTTTGGCCACGACCATGACGCCGCTGGTGTCCTTATCCAACCGGTGGACGATGCCCGGTCGAAAGGTTTCCTCCTGCCGTTGCAGCTCGGGGCAATGGGCCAGCAGCCCGTTGACCAGAGTCCCGGAAGGATGGCCCGGGGCCGGATGCACCACGAGGCCGGCCGGTTTATTCAGAACGATCAGGTGGGCATCTTCGTGAAGGATATCCAGTTCCATCGGTTCGGGCGTGTACCGAACGGGTTCCGGGGCAGGTTGATGGCCGCTGATGACATCACCAAGGCTGAGACGATAGGAAGGTTTGCGGGTTTTCTGGTTGACCACCAAGGCCCCGCTTCGGATCAGTTGGGCCAGGTAGGACCGCGAGTAATCGGGTAGCAGTTCCGTCAGCACCCGATCCAAGCGCTGTCCGCTGTGATGAATGTCGATCCGGTGGCACAGGCCTTCGGAAGGCATCGGCATGGGACGTCGAAATCAGGCGTTTTTTTCTTTGAAGAGGGCCTCGATTTCTTTCAGGACGGTTTTCTCGTCGGATTTCTTGGCTGTGGACAATTCTTTGACGAGGAGCGCCTGGGCGGTGTCGTAAAGTTTGCGCTCGCCAAAGGACAGATCCTTGTTGAGCTTTAAAAGGAAGAGGTCACGGAAGACTTCGGCCACATCATAAAGGCTGCCGGTCTTGATTTTATCCATGTATTCGCGGTAGCGGCGGTTCCAGGTCTGATTGTCGCTGCCGGAGCTGTCACGGTTTTTGATCACATCGAATACTTTGACCACTTCTTTGGCATCGATGATATCCCTCAGCCCCACCGAGGCCACATTCCAGGTGGGGATCATGATGACCATTCCGTTTTCGAGCACCTTCATGATATAAAAGTCGTGTTTTTCACCATTGACCACACGGGTCTCGATGGCGGTGATCTCCCCGACCCCGTGGGCGGGATATACCGCTAGATCGCCGACCTTGAATTTCTTATCAGGTGCCTGGCCGGCGCGTTCTTCTTTACTTTTTTTATCTGTCATAGACCCGTACCGTTTTAGACGCTGAACGTAAATTTTTCCAATTTAATTAGAAGGATAATATCATAGCCCCGGGAAACAATCAAATAAAAAAGGATTGGCGCACATTGGCGCCAATCCTTTTTTTCTATGGCCTAAGCTGATTTAGCGTTCATGCTTACATAAGGAACGGGACCATCAGCAGCGCAACCACGTTGAGGATCTTGATCATCGGGTTGACGGCCGGACCGGCGGTATCCTTGTAGGGGTCGCCGACGGTGTCACCGGTAACGGCGGCTTTGTGGGCATCGCTGCCCTTGCCGCCCAGGTGGCCGTCTTCGATGTATTTCTTGGCGTTGTCCCAGGCCGCGCCGCCGGTCGTCATGGAAAGGGCCACGAAGACACCGGTAACGATGGAGCCGATGAGCAGGCCGCCCAGGGCGATTTTGCCCAGGAAGAAGCCCACCAGCAGCGGGGCCACCACCGGCAGCAGAGCCGGCACCAGCATCTCTTTGAGCGCGAAGCGGGTCACGATGTCCACGCAGGCACCGTAATCCGGTTTGGCCGTGCCTTCCATGATGCCCGGGATCTCGCGGAACTGGCGACGAACTTCGTCCACCACGGCGCCGCCGGCGTTACCCACGGCCTTCATGGCGATGGAGGCGAACAGGTAAGGCAGCAGACCGCCGATGAACAGGCCGATGATGACGTCGACGTCGGAGAGGTCGAAACGCATGCTTTCAGCGCCGCCGCCCTTGATCTGGAATTCCATGACGTAGGCGGCGAAAAGCACCAGGGCAGCCAGACCGGCGGAACCGATGGCGTAACCCTTGGTGACGGCCTTGGTGGTGTTGCCGACCGCATCCAGGGGATCGGTCACGGCGCGGACGCTCTCGTCCATTTCCGCCATTTCGGCAATCCCGCCGGCATTGTCGGTAATAGGTCCGTAAGCATCGATGGCGATGACCATACCGGTCATGGAGAGCATCGAGATGGCCGCCATGGCAATCCCGTAGAGGCCGCCGAAGTTGTAGGCCATCAGGATGGCCAGACAGATGGCCAGCACCGGAGCGGCCGTGGCCTGCATGGAAACGGCCAGACCGGAGATGATGTTGGTGCCGTGACCGGTGGTGGAGGCTTCGGCAATGTCCTTAACCGGCTGGTAAATACCGGTGTAGTATTCCGTGATGATGACGATCACGACGGTCAGCACCAGACCGATCAGGGTGCAGTAGTAAATGTTAATCGCCGAGATGTCGGGGATGCCACCCATCAGTTTCATGGTGGCGAAGTAGAAGGCGATCCCGGCCAGGATGGCGGAGCCGAACATGCCCTTGTAGAGGGCGCCCATGATGTAGCCGCCGGAGCCCAGACGGACAAAGAAAACGGCGATCATGGAAGCGATGATGGAGATGGCGCCCAGCACCAGCGGGAACTCGGTGGCCATCGGAATCTTGGGGAACAGCAGGTGGCCGATCAGCATGGCGGCCACGGCCGTTACGGCGTAGGTCTCGAACAAGTCGGCGGCCATACCGGCGCAGTCGCCCACGTTGTCGCCCACGTTGTCGGCGATGGTGGCGGGGTTGCGCGGATCGTCTTCGGGGATGCCGGCTTCGACCTTACCCACCAGGTCGGCGCCCACGTCGGCGCCCTTGGTGAAGATACCGCCGCCCAGACGGGCGAAGATCGAGATCAGGCTGCCGCCGAACCCGAGGGCCACGAGGGCAATCACGTCATGCGTGAAGTGGTAGTACCCGGCCACCGAGGTCAGGGCCAGTCCGGCCACGATCATGCCGGTAACGGAGCCGCCCTTGAAGGCCATGGAAAGGCCGGCGGCCATGCCGTTCTTGGCCGCTTCGGCCGTGCGCACGTTGGCCAGCACGGAGACCCGCATACCGATGTAGCCGGCCAGAAAAGAGGCCACGGCGCCGAGCGCGAAGCCGATGGCGGTCTTGGCGCCCATGGTGGCGAAAATAACGCCGAAAATGATGATGCCGGCGATGCCCATGCTTTTCAGCTGGCGGTTGAGATAAGCGACCGCGCCTTCCTGGATGGCGCCTGCGATCTCCTGCATTCTTTCGTTTCCGGCCGGTGCCCCTTTAACGATACCAGCCAGAATTATGGAAAACAAAATACCGGCTACGCCTACGAGCGTGCACGTCAGCGGCAAATTATTCAATGCTGCTTCCATTCTTTCCTCCATCCGTGGTTTCGATTGAAATCATGGTTTGCGATTAAACCGGTTCATACCGAATTTCGCCCCGTGGGAGAGAACGGTCACTGCGGCTTCGGCGG
>JASJCD010000291.1 GCA_030066135.1 Desulfobacterales bacterium
GCCGGCCTGCGTGGACTCGCGGTCGAGGGTGGTGCTTCGGCCCCGCTCTCGGCAAGGTTGGAAAAGGGACGGATCGTGTCACCGGTTTCGGGCGATCTGATGGATGCGATCGTTTTTAAGGGCGTGACCATCGATCTGTGCCGCACGAGCGGTTACATTTGGCTTGACTGCGGCGAACTCGAAACCATCCGGAACCAATTGATCGCCAGAGCTCAGCCGGCCGAAAGAACCAAGGGTGACGAAGGGTCTGTCGACCTGGAGGAACTCGCGGAGGAGACGGCCGAAGGCTTCTTTGCGCTTGACGAAGGTATTGAAACTATTTTCGAATGGATCTTCGGCGCGCTGGATGGGTTCTGAAGAGCGAGATTTTGAAGTGAGCGCCCACCCCCGATCGTTATCCGCCGCCGGTGGATGGGGCCAAAAGACATTTTTGGAATAGAAGAAGGCCTCTCAAAAATAGGATTTTGGTTTCAGATACGGCGGCCGTGAATTTCCCCGCTAAAGCGGGATTCCCCGTCTGATCGGTTATTTCTTGTGGGTCGAACCGGAGGAATACTTCTGTATTTCGAGGATTCAAGATGAGCGCCCAACGCGGATCTGGGACCAAAAGACATTTTTGAGAGGTCTTCTAACGGCCGATCCAGGCCGCGCCATACACCCCCGCCGAATCCCCCAGCTGGTTCTTCAGAATCGGCGTTTCAACATGTTCATGAAAAGCATAGCGTCGCACGCGGTCCACCCCCTCGGTGTACAGCTCCTCGATATTGGAAAGCCCCCCGCCGATCACGATGGCATCCGGGTCCAGCAGTGAAATCAAACCGCCGACGCAGCGCCCGAAATCCTCCAAAAACTGATCGAAAATATCCGTGGCGCGTGGATCCTGCTGGCGATGACGGGTGACGATGGTCTCGAATTTGATCTGTTCGCCGAATTTGCGGTGATAATGTTTAGCCACGCCGGTGCCGCTGAGTTTTGTCTCGATGCACCCTGGATTGCCGCACCAGCAGCGCTCGCCACCGGGATCGATTGAAAAATGCCCCCATTCACCGGCAATCAGATGTCTTCCCCGGTGGATCTTCCCATCGATGCAGAGTCCGCCGCCGCAACCGGTGCCGAGAATCATACCGAATACGAGCCCATAGCCCTGGGCGGCCCCGCTGACGACCTCCGCCAGCGTGAAGCAATTGGCATCGTTGTCCATGCCCACCGGCCTTCCCAGCAGGCCTTCGATGTCGGCCTGAAACGGCCGGCCCCTCAGGGATGTCGTGTTGGCATTCTGGACCACCTGTTTCTGGGGGTGGATCGTGCCAGGGATGCCCACGCCGATCGTATGGGCGGCCTTCGCGGGAATGCGACCCTGGGTCGCCTGGATCAGATCGCAGACGGCATCCCGGATGTCACTGTATTCGTCTTCACCGCCGCGGGGTGTCGGAATGCGTTCGCGGTGCAAAATGTTAGCGGCCGGGTCGAACAGGATGGTCTCGATCTTGGTGCCCCCGAGGTCGATGCCGATCCTGTAAGGTGCGTCGTTCATAGGATGCGCTCACCATCGGTGGGGTTGAAAAATAGCGCTTTGGACATGTCGACTGAAAGTTCCATGGTTTCGCCCGGTCGGCGGGCAGCGTCCGGGTGCACCCGGCAGGTGACCGCCTTTTCGTTGATGCGCACGAATACGAGGGTATCGGGCCCCGTGGGCTCGATCACCTGGACCTCACATGGCAGGGTTTGGATTGATCCGTGGTTGCCCTGGGCACCTGCGCCGTCGGTGATCTGCTCCGGGCGGATGCCCAGAATGACGTCCTTATCGCGCCAGCTTGCAAGCGCGTCGGCCGCCGTGTGGATGTCGAGGATGGACGCCTGGCCCGCGCCGGTATCGAGTGTTACGCCCAGGCCCCCGTTGCGGCGGACGATGCGGGCGGGAATAAAATTCATCGAAGGAGAGCCGATAAACCCGGCCACAAAGAGGTTGGCGGGATTCTGGTAGACCTGGTCCGGGGTATCGAACTGCTGGAGGATGCCGTCTTTCATGATGGCAATCCGGTCGGCCAGCGTCATGGCCTCGATCTGGTCGTGGGTGACATAGACGATGGTCGTATGGATGCGCTGGTGAAGGCGTTTGATTTCGGTGCGCATTTCGACCCGGAGCTTGGCGTCCAGATTGCTCAACGGTTCGTCGAACAGGAAGATCTTGGGATTACGCGCCAGGGCGCGTCCCATGGCCACGCGCTGGCGCTGTCCGCCCGAAAGCTGAGCCGGTTTGCGGTCCAGAAGATCGGTGATCTGGAGCATCTGGGCCACGCGTTCGATGGTCGTATCGATTTCCGGCTGGGCGACCTTGCGGGTCTCCAGGCCGAAAGACAGATTCTTGCGGACATTCATGTTCGGGTAGAGGGCATAGCTCTGAAACACCATGGCGATGTCCCGATCCTTGGGGCTCACGGCGTTGACCACGCGATCGCCGATCATAACGTCTCCAGAGGTGACCGTCTCCAGTCCGGCAATCAGGTTGAGAAGGGTGGATTTTCCGCAGCCGGAAGGACCGACCAGGACAAGGAATTCCCCTGATTCGATTTCCAGATCGATACCCTTGAGCACATCGACGGCGCCGAAGGATTTGCACACATTTTTTATCTTCAAGGAGGCCATGGTAGATTATGCTTGTGTTTAGGTTGCGGGTCGCTCTTGTCCCCGTATTGTTTCGCGCCAGGCAGAGGTTTGGCGCTGCGCGCGTGTGCCATTAATGGCAAAGCTTTACCGCTCAGCCTTTCACCGCCCCGGCCGTAAGACCGCGAACGAAATACTTGCCGGCCACGAAGTAGACGAACAGGGTCGGCAGGGCGGCGATGATGGCGGCCGCCATGTCCACGTTGTACTCCTTGACCGCCGAGGAGGTGTTGACCAGGTTGTTGAGGGCCACCGTAATCGGCTGCGTCTCGCCGGTGGAAAAGCAGACGCCGAAAAGAAAATCATTCCAGATCTGGGTGGTCTGCCAGATGATGGTGACCATGAAAATCGGGATGCTGATGGGCAGCATGATGCGCCAGAAAATGCGGAAAAAACCGGCGCCGTCGATTCGCGCCGCATTGACGAGTTCGCTGGGCACCGCCACGTAGTAATTGCGGAAGAACAACGTTGTAAAAGCCAGGCCGTAGACGGTGTGAACCAGAACCAGCCCCCACATCGACTCCGAAAGACCCAGAAAGCCAAGCGTGCGCGCCATGGGCAGCAGGATCACCTGGAAGGGGATGAAACAGCCCAGGAGCAGCATGGCAAAGAAGGTGTCGCTGCCTTTAAAACGCCATTTGGAAAGCACATAGCCGTTGAGGGCCCCGATGAAGGTGGAGATCAGAACGGCCGGTATCACCATGCGGATCGAATTCCAGAAAAACCCCTGGATGCCCTCGTTGGTCACCCCGATGGTGGCGTAGCCCCAGGCCTTGAGCCAGGGTTCCAGCGTGGGCTGACGGGGCAGGGCGATAAGGGTTCCGGTGCGAATCTCGTCCATGGTCTTGATGGAGGTGATGAACATGACGAAGAAGGGGACCAGGAAATAGACGGCGAACAACAGCAATACGCCGTAGATAAATATCCGGTGGGCCACTTCTGAAGGCGATTGGCGGATTGCCTCAGGCATAGCGTTTCCTCCGCAACTCGGAGTACAGGTAGGGCACGATAATGGCCATGACCATGGCAAACATCAACATGGCACTGGCCGCCCCCATGGCCAGACGGCCGCGCGTAAAAGCGTAGGCATACATGAATGTGGCCGGAAGGTCGGAGGAATAGCCCGGGCCGCCGCGGGTCAGCACCACCACCAGGTCGAAGCTTTTGATGGCGATATGGGTCAATATAATGAAGGTGCTGAAGAAAACCGGCCGCAGGCTGGGAATAATGATTTTCCAATAGATCCGCCGCAGGCCGGCGCCGTCCACCTGGGCGGCTTTGATGATGCTGTCGTCGATGCTGCGCAGCCCGGCCAGAAACATGGCCATCACAAATCCCGTGGACTGCCACACGGCCGCGATGACCACGCAGTAGATGGACATCTCCGATGTGACCAGCCAGTCGAAGGTGAAGGCCGACCATCCCATCTCCCGCACCAGGCGCTCGATGCCCAGGCCCGGATTCAGGATCCACTTCCAGGCGGTTCCGGTGACCACGAAAGACAGGGCCAGCGGGTAGAGATAAATCGTTCGCAGGGCACCCTCGATGCGTATTTTCTGATCCAGGAAGATGGCCAGGAGCAGTCCCAAGATCGTACAGAAGAAGATAAACAGGCCCCCGTACACCAGCAGATTGCGGCAGGCCACCCACCAGCGTTCGATGCGCCACAGCTTGGCATACTGGACCAGCCCGACAAAATCATAGGTGGGCAGAAAGGTGGACTTGGTCGTGGAAATATAGAGGGTCCACAGAATAAACCCGTAGATGAAAATGATCATGATCGCGAAGCTCGGGGCAATGACCACTTTGGGCAGGGCGGCCTCCAGCATGGAGGACCAGGTCGGCTGTTGGTTGGCTGGGCGCATATCTTGGGTGACGGCCCGGCCGACCCTCAATTACAACCTGGGTCGACCGGGGGGGCGTGTCCTTTTTATGAATGCTCGCTCTACATCTTGGCTTCCTTGACAGCCGCCGCCAGTTTCTGGACGGCATCCTGCGGCGACATATCGGAATTGTAGAAGTTGGTCACCACGTCGAACATCGCTCCGCGCACGGCCGGCGACACCGCCATTTCATGGGCCATGCTGGGCATCAGGCCGCCGGTCTTGGCGGTGGCGGCGAAATCGGCCATGGATTTGACGGCCACGGCGTCGAAGGAATCCTCGGCGATGCCGGCGCGCACCGGTATGGAGCCCTTGTTGACATTGAAGACCACCTGGAAGTCGGGGGAGAGAATGAGACGGGCCATGGCCTTCTGGGCCTTTTTAGCGTCCGCACGCTTGACTTCGAACATGATAAAGGAATCCACGTTGAACAGGAAAGCGTTTCCGGTGCCGGGAACGGTCAGGGCTTCGTAATCCTTACCGGGAACCTTGCCGGCCGCCGTGAATTCGCCTTTGGCCCAATCCCCCATAAACTGCATGCCGGCCTCGCCTCTGATCACCATGGCCGTGGCCAGATTCCAGTCACGGCCCGGGGCGTTTTTGTCGGTATATTTTTTGATTTTCCGGAAGATTTCGAAAACTTCGACCATTTTTGAGCTGGCCAGGGTTTTCTCGTCAGCTTTCACAAGCGCCTGGGTATAGAATTCCGGTCCGCCGACGCCGGACACAATGGATTCCCAGGCCGTGGCTTCCTGCCAGGGCTGTCCCCCGAAAGCCACGGGTATCATGCCGGCATTTTTTATTTTTTCGCAGGCCGCGAAAAACTCGTCCCAGGTTTCCGGGTATTTAGCGCCGGCTTTCTGGAATACCATGGGGTTGCACCACATCCAGTTGATGCGATGCACATTGACCGGAACGGCAACCCATTGGCCGTCGGACTTCATGATATCGGCCACAACCTCGGGCACCAATTTATCCCAGCTCTCGGCTTGGGCGACGTCATCCAGATTCGTCAGCACACCGAGGTCGGCCCATTCCTGGATCTGGGGGCCTTTGACCTGGGCGGCGGTTGGGGGATTGCCGGACACGGCGCGCGATTTGAGGGCGGTCATGGCGTTGGCCCCGGCCCCGCCGGCCACGGCAAAATCCTTCCAGGTATGCCCTTCAGTCTTCAGCATTTTCTGCAGTTGCTGGACGGCGGCCGCCTCCCCCCCGGACGTCCACCAGTGGAGCACCTCGACCTCACCGGCAAGGGCCGGTGCGGTCAGGAGACCGATGGCCAGAACGAACGCCACGAGCATTTTGAATGGGTTGAAACGCATGTTCACCCTCCTTGGTT
>JASJCD010000292.1 GCA_030066135.1 Desulfobacterales bacterium
CTATCTGGAACAGCCCGTGCTCAACGGCACCGGCGGCGCCATTCTGTCCGCCGGCCCCTTTTTGGATGCGATCGCATGCGACCACTGCATCATTACCAATGGCGATGTCCCCTTTGTCAGCCCGGCAACGTATGAGCGCCTTGTCGACGCCTTGAAAGACCGGGAAATGTGCGTATTGGGCTTCAAGCCGGATGATAAGAAGAAATACGGTGTTCTCGAGACCCAATCAGACCGCGTCGAATGTATTACCGAATGGAAGTATTGGAAGGACTACCCCGTCGCCCGACAGGCGGAACTGACCATCTGCAACGCGGGCATCTACGCTGCCAGGCGGGAAATCCTACAGCGCTATCTGCCGATTCTGGCTTCGCGCCCTCAGATCGTGCACAAGGAAATCGAGGGGCAGATGACGCCGATCGAAGAATATTTTATCACCGACCTGATCGAATATGTGGTCAGGGATAAGCTCGCGGTGGGCTATATCGTCAGTGAAAACGAGACTGAGGCCATGGGCATCGACGACCAGACGGCCCTGGAAAAGGCGCAGCGCATCTACCGCGTTGCCGCGGACAAGCATGCTGACCGCCAGACGGATCCCAAACCGAAGGCCGCGCCATGACAGGCAGGCTAAACATCCTCGTGGTCGGTGGCTGCGGTTATATCGGCACGCATATGGTCAAGGCCCTCATGGCGGCCGGTCACCACCCGATAACGCTTGACAATCTCTCCACGGGACACCGCGACCTGCTTCCCGGCGGTGAATTCATCGCCGGTGACATCGGGGATACCGCCCTGCTCGACGACATCTTTGTGTCCCAACGCATCGATGCTGTTATGCACTTCGCAGCCTTCATCGAAGTGGGTGAATCGGTGTCTGATCCGCTCAAATACTACGGCAACAATGTTGCGCGCACCGCCAACCTGCTGAACGCTATGATCCGTCATGATGTCAAGCGCTTTATTTTCTCCTCGAGTGCCGCGATATATGGTGAGCCCGACTACACCCCCATCGATGAGGATCATCCCCTCAACCCCACCAGTCCTTACGGTGAAACCAAATTGTGGGTGGAGAAAATGTTAGCCGCCTGCGACAACGCTTATGGTTTGCGTGCCGTGGTCTTACGCTACTTCAATGCGGCCGGAGCCGACGAATCAGGCACCATCGGCGAACGCCATGAACCCGAAAGCCACCTGATCCCCCTGGTTCTGGAGGTCGCGCGGGGAAAGCGTGAACACATCAAGATATTCGGCGTCGACTACCCCACACCAGACGGCACCTGCATCCGCGATTACATTCATGTCAACGATCTGGTTTCCGCCCATCTGGCCGCCATCGATGCTCTTATGGAAGGCGCCGGCAGCGGCGTCTACAACCTGGGAAACAGCCGGGGGGTGTCGGTGCGCGAAGTGATCGATACGGCGGCGCGCGTCAGCGGGCGCCCCATACCTGTGGTCGAGGACCGGCGACGCCCGGGTGATCCGGCAATCCTTGTGGCCGGATCGACCAAAATAAGAAACGACTTGAACTGGCAGCCCCGCTTTGAGAGTCTGGAAGAGATCGTGCGCACGGCCTGGAAGTGGCATGCCTCGAGCTGAGCGCGGCCTATTTCGATCTCAGCGAAAGCTGAACGTATAAAACGGCCTCGATAAGCGTTCACGCTACGGCTTTTAAATGCCAAGCCCTGCGGCGTACGCCGGTGCGTCGCAATGACGAGCGATACGCGCAGCGCCGATAAATCGCCGCCCCGGGTGGAGCGTATGCTATACGTAGCCGTCAACGACAAGATCATACCATGCCCACACCATTCGCGACCTATCTCGTCACCGGCGGGGCCGGGTTTATCGGCACGAACTTCATCCGCCACACGCTTGCGCTTCGCCCCCAGTGGCGCATTATCTGCCTGGATGCGCTGACCTATGCGGGCAATGCGGCCAATCTGGACGATTTGCCGGCACGTTTCCCGGAGCGCTACCGCTTCGTTCACGGCAGCATTCTGGACACGAAATTGTTATTGAAGATCTTAACGCAGGAAGATATTGCCGGCGTGATTCACTTTGCCGCCGAATCCCACGTGGACCGCTCGATCCACAAACCCCAAACCTTCATCGCGACCAACGTGAACGGCACCTGCCAGCTGCTCCAGGTCTGCCAGGCGGTATGGGAGCAAAACGGCAAACCCGATGACTTCCGTTTTCTGCACGTTTCCACGGACGAAGTCTACGGCGCACTGGGCGATACAGGGTATTTTACGGAGCAATCGGCCTATGCGCCTAACAGCCCCTATTCGGCGTCCAAGGCCGCTTCGGACCACTTCGTGCGCGCCTGGCATCACACCTACGGGTTCCCAGCCGTCGTCACCAACTGTTCCAACAATTACGGCCCGTATCAGTTCCCGGAAAAGCTCATCCCCCTGATGATCATGAACATTCAGGAGAAGCGCGCGCTTCCGGTTTACGGCGACGGCGCCAACATCCGCGACTGGCTCTATGTGATCGATCACTGCGAGGCCCTGCTTACCGTGTTGGAAAAGGGTGCGCCCGGAGAAACCTATCTGATCGGCGGCGGGGCCGAAAAGCGCAACATCGAAATCGTTCACCTGCTCTGCGACCTGCTCGATCGGCTCCTGGCACGCAGCGGCAGCCGCGACCTGATCCGCTTCGTGACCGACCGGCCCGGCCACGACTACCGCTATGCCATCGATGCGGCCAAGATTCACCAGCAGCTCGGCTGGCAGCCGCGCCACCGATTCGAGGACGCCATCGAGGCCACCGTGCAGTGGTATCTCGGGCACATGGACTGGGTGGAGACGATTCGCAGCGGTGAATATCGGCAATGGATCGAGACTAACTACAACCTCCGCGACAGTAAATAAGGATTGGAACCCCCATAACTGGCATTATCCGGGCGGCCATCGCGCGGCTGGACTGTCGCCAAATCGAACGCCTTTAAGGTTTGAAGGCGCCATCATGGCAGAACGGCGTAGAGACCGTAGTGGCCGACTGGTCCCGATCCCACCCGGAGCATGATTTTTGGCCATCATGTCTTATGTTTTCAGGCAGAATTTGGAACAACGGCTTTATTGGGGCCGCAAATCCGCTTGATCCGAAAAAAGGAGAACCTTAATGCACGGTTTTTTTGTACGCTGGCTCATTCTTGGCTTTTCGATCAGTGTGGCCGCCTATCTAATCGATGGCATCCACGTGAGCGGCGTTCTGTCCGCTTTTGCCGCCGCCGCCATGCTGGGAATTCTAAACGCGGTCTTTCGCCCCATCGCCCTGATTATCACCCTGCCGATCAACATCCTGTCGCTGGGGTTGTTTACGTTCGTCATCAACGCGGCCATGTTGAAAATGGCATCATCGCTCATTCCGGGCTTCGATGTCATCGGGTTCTGGTCGGCCGTGTTCGGCGCGCTCTTCATCAGCGTCGTCAGTTTTGTGATCAATGCCTTCATCAGCGATCGCGGCACCGTCGAATACATCGAACTGCGCCACAAAGGCGGTGACCGCTGGGAATAATTTACGCGCCGGAGCATGTCCACGGATGAACCGATTCGAAGCCCTCAAAATTCTCGGTCTCGGCGCCGAGGCCACCCTCGAGGACGCCAGGCACGCCTACCGCGAACAGGTCAAGCTCTGGCACCCGGATCGCTATTCCGACAACTCGGCGCTCAAGTCCATGGCCCTTAAAAATGTGCAGGACGCCAACCGGGCCTGGGCTTATCTCCGCTCCCGGCTGCCGGCCCAGCCCAAAACCACCGCTGCCAAAGCCCCGAAACGCGGTCGAAACGTCGGGTCCCCGCTCGCCGAGGTCAACGCGCAACCCAAAATCAACCTGGGTGAAATGCTGCTGCAGGGGGTTCGCAAGGTCACGCCCCTGGTTGCGCACATCCGCAAACTCCGGTTCGGCGGTATTGCCGGATGGCTGCGGGACGACCCCCAACCCCATTATCGCCCCTGGTACCGGTATACACAGAAAGACGCGGACGCGCCCCCGAACGAGCGCCCGCTGACGTTCGGACAAACGCTGACACAAGTCCTGAAAAAGAAGAGCACGGGTGCTTTACCGGAAACCACTGATGACAGACCACGTAGAAATACCAGGCTGAAGACTTCTTTGCGGCCCGTCAGAAAGACGGGGAGTCGGGGAGGTGATGGCATCGGTGCCATCGACCCGATAAAACGCGGTTCCAGAACCGGATAGCCCTTGCAGCCTCCGGGTTGGCGCACTGAAACGCCTGCCCTTCATCGCCAAACAGAGTATACGGTTAAGACGCCATGTACAGAAATCCTCTAAATCTGGTCTTGCTCCTCGCGATGGTCGTATTCGTCTCCGCGTGTGCATCCAAGCGCCCGGTCCTCTATCCCAACGCTCATCTGTATGCCGTCGGGCAAACAGCCGCCGAAAACGACATCGATCAATGCATCCAAATGGCGCATAGCTACAACGCCGATACGGACGCGTCGGAACGCGTCGCCAAAAATACCGCCGGCGGAGCGGCCGTGGGAGGGGCTGCCGGTGCTGCGGCAGGAGCGGTATGGGGGCGGCCCGGACGCGGCGCAGCGGCCGGTGCGGCCGGCGGTGCCGCCGGCGCCATGACCCGCAGTATTCTCAATTCCAACGAGCCGGCCCCTGTTTTTCGCCGTTTCGTCGAGCAATGTCTCCGGGATAAGGGGTATACGCCCATCGGCTGGAAATAACCGCGTACCAATCGGTGACATCCAAAGGGTCGCTTCTGTAGGCCGGAAAATTGGATACAGACGCCTGAGCAGGCATCACTTCAATCCCGAATGAGGGCTGTCTATTAGCTCTGTTTTCAACCTCTTATTCGCGGTCCCGGTATCATACCCTGCATCGACCTGAAGATCCCCCTTGCGGATGGCTTCATGCACGAGTTGATCGCAGCGCTCGTTCCAGACATTGCCGGCATGCCCCTTGACCCATTTTAAAACCACGTTGCTTTCGTCCAGCAGTTTCAACAGCCGCTTCCACAAGTCTATATTGAGCGCCGGTTCACCGTTGGCTTTTTTCCAGCCCCGTTTTTGCCAGGCGAATACCCACCCTTTGTTGACGGCATCCACCAGGTAGCGCGAATCGCTGTGCAGGACAATCGATGTTTCGCCCGGCAGGGCTTCGAGCGCGGCAATGCAGCCCATCAGTTCCATGCGGTTGTTGGTGGTCAACTTGAAACCGCCGCACAGCTCCTGGCGTCGCCCATCCGGAAAAAGGAGGACCACCCCGTAGCCGCCCGGCCCGGGATTGCCCACGGCCCCGCCATCCGTGAATACGGTTGTGTGCTCACCATCGAGGGCTTCTTCGGCCGTATCTTCTTTGGCAATCCCGAGTAGAAATTGCTCTGCTTCCACGCGTGTGGGGAAGCTTTTAAACTCGGCGCCTGGAAAACCTGTCACCTGTATCTGGGCACCGTTCGGACCGAACCACTGATCGAATATCCCTGTTTGCTTGCCATTGCGGACGGCGTAATACTTCTTTTTGGCCAACGTGCTTTTCCTTTCGGTTAATGCTGTCCTGCGACCATGCCATATTCCTTGCCGCGCGTCCAGCGGCCAGGGTAAGGCTGGCCTTTTAACCTGGATATTTCATGAAATCGTTTTTTATAGGGTTGGTAGAAAAGATTTCATGAAATATCCGGGTTAGCCAAGCGGATCAGGGCAAAGCGCGGTTGAATGACGCGGAAATAATGCTGCGGGCCCGGGATATCAATTGGGGCAGTTCTTCAGGAGGCGTGTTCCGGGTTTCAATGGGGGTGCCGACAACCAGTTCGATCGTGCCGGATTGAAATACCCGCGAATCTTTGGGCAGCACGCGGCGGCTGCCGATGATGGTTACCGGTAAAATGGGCATGCCATTGTGCATGGCGGCGGCGAATCCGCCCTTCTTGAATTGCCCGATGCGCCCGTCCGGGGAACGTGTGCCCTCGGCAAAACACATGAC
>JASJCD010000020.1 GCA_030066135.1 Desulfobacterales bacterium
ACAATCGTATGCAGGGCGTCGGGAAAGACCCAGGAGGCAATGGTGCACCCATTGGCAAGGAAAAAGCGGTGCGCGCCCCCGGCGGCGAGCGCCTCCTGAACGTGGGCGCTTAAAAAATCGCGTGATCGGCGGGCCACCAAGGTCTGATCGATGCCCCCCATCAGGCAGGCCTGGGTGCGTGCGCGTACCGCTGCCAGTTCGGGCCCGTGGGGTCCGCGGTCCCACCAGTTGAATATCGGCGCGGGCAAGTCCAGGACATCGTCGAAAAACAGTTTGTCGCCGTGAATATGGGCCGTAGTCATGGCTCCCTCGCCGGCTATACCCTCAAGCAGTTTGGCTGCAAAGGGTTTGACAAAGGTCAGGAAATCATCCCGGGTCAGTATGTCGGACCCGGCGGCAATTGAGAGAAAAATGCCTGCCGCCCCGCATCTGAGTGATTCGCGGCAGTAAGCAATCAGGTTGGCGGTAACCACATCCAACGCCTCCAGCAGAGCTTCCGGACAGCGCTGCATCAGGTCATCCATCTGTTCGCCGGCCAGTCCGCGGCGCAGGCTTTGCCAGGGATCGAAAACCGTGTCGATGAAATAGGCCTGGTCGCGGAGGGCGGTCTGGATCGTCTCCAGTGCCTTGAACTGTTCCCGCCAAGGGGTATCCATCGGATTGAATCGCCGGAACAATCTCAGATCCTCAGGGCCGCGAATCGTAACCAGCCCTTCCGGGGCGGGATAAAAATAATCGTTCATGACCTTAAGATAATCAAAATCGTAATGTTCGAAAAACTCAAGGCTGGCGCGGGCAATGCCATCACCCCCAAGGTGCTGGAGTCCAAAATGATACCAGAGGGAGACCGGGGGACGATCAGGGGCATTCCCAGACAGTACGGCGTCGACGCGTTCGATCTTGTTCATCGCAGCGGGCTTTCCGGTTTAGAGGGTGAAATGGGCGCAACATCTGGGGTTTGTCGGCGGATGGCAGGGTTTGGCGAACAATGTCGGTTCACGTGCGGTCAACGATCTTGACGATGACCAGCGTGATGTCGTCCTCGGGTTTGAGGCCGCCGGTGAATTCGAATAGCGCCGCCTTGACTTTCTCAAGGATGCGTTCGGCCGGCGCGTCGGCCGATTCGCGGATGAGGGCTTTAAAACGCTCCTTGCCGAACATTTCATCATTGAGGTTGCGGGATTCCCATACCCCGTCCGTGCCGACGGCGATGATCGATCCAGGCCTCAGATCATCCGCATGCCCGACTTCGATGGGCCAGTCAGCGCTGATTCCCAGGGGCAGTCCGTCGCCACCCAGTTCTTCAAACCGATCCACATCCGGATAATAAACCAGAGCAGGATCGTGCCCGGCCCGCACCCAGCGCAGTTCGCGCCGGCGACGATCCACCTGCAGGGCGAACAGGGTCATGAATCGGTCGGTCGTACTGAAATCCTCTAACAGGGACCGATTGAGATCGCCGACAATCTCATCCAGATGCCCGGGCGCGGCAAAGCGATCGCGCATGGCGGTGCGGGCGGTGGCCATCAGCAGGGCCGAGTCGACGCCATGCCCGGCGATGTCGGCCACCGTCACGGCCAGCAGGTCATCGCCCGTCTCGTTCATACGCGGCTGTTGCAGATAGTCGAAATAGTCGCCGCCGATCTCTTCACAGGGGATGCTCTCGCCTGCAATGTCCAGTCCGGCAACCTGGGGCGGTCGCTTGGGCAGCAGACTTTTCTGAACTTCGCCGGCCAGCAGGAGTGAGCGTTTCTGTTCGGTCAGGTCGGTGACGAAGGCCACATGGCCAAGTTGCTGGCCGTCTTCGTCGGTAAGCGTATTGCCGTGGATCAGAACCGGCACACGGCGCCCATCTTTGGCAATGTAGGTCCCTTCGAAGACGCGGTGTTTGGCCCCCAATAGTTTTTCGCGATTGGTCGTCAGGAAGCGTTTGAATTCTTCCGTGGCCAGCGAAAACGGCTGCTTGCCGATCAACTCCCGACGATCGTAGCCCAGCATCCGGCAGTAGGCATCATTTACTTCGACAATATTCAACCTGTCGTCCATCATCACGAAACCCTCGGCCGCGGTTTCCAGAATGCGGCGGAATTTGGCTTCGCTGCGACTCAGTTCCTCCTCGGCCAGCTTGCGCTCGGTGATATCAACGACGATACCCTGGTAAAATAAAATTGTACCGTTTTCGTCGCGTTCGGTCGTGGTGGTGTCTTCCACCCAGCGCACCTCGCCGTCGCGGGTCACGATCCGGTAAAGCTGGACGTAATCGCCGGCATCCTTTTCGGCATAGGCCTCGATTTCCTGCCCCATGCGTTCATGGTCCTCGGGATGGACAATGTCAGAGAAGCTCACCCGCTCCTCTAAAAAATCTTCGGCGGAATAGCCCGTGAGGGCGATATTTTCGGAAACATAGACCAGCTTGGGCTCGGGATGCGGTAATCGGCGAAACAACACGACCGGACTTTTTTCGACGATTTTCATCGCCAGGCGCAGACGCTCGCGAACGTCCGGGAGGGCGGCAGGATCGAATGTCGATGGATCCGTCATGGGATATTCCTTTTAATATTGAGCGCAGAAATATCTATAACAATAGATAGCGTCAGCCCGATGGCAACTGGGATGGCGTCTGGGAACCTTTGAGGGGGCCGGTCGAAATCAGGTAAACTAATGGCTTTTCACTGAATTCATTAAATATTTCGTCTTGCGTGGGGTTTCTGATTACGTTATGAATTAAAGCAGGTGAGATTGTCAAGACGGCTGGGCCGTGAGATCAAGGCCGTTACCGCCTGCAATCTGCTGCCGGGCGTGGCGCTTATCGTGGCATTTCAAATTTGGTCGACCTGACGTACGAATTCTATGCGTTGCTGCTCATAGATGTGACAAAAGATGAGAAGGGAGGACCATCCGAATGCTTATTGCCACCAGACCAGGCTGGGTATTGTTGACCTTATTCCTCGGATTGGCCTTCCTGCTGCCGGTACTCCATGCCCAGGCGCCGGGGGATGCGTTGCTCCAGGCCGCTGCCCAGGGTAATCTGGAAAAAGTAAGAACTCTTCTCGACAGCGGCACGGCAGTCAACATCCAGAACAATGCCGGCTGGACCGCTCTGATGAAAGCTTCGCTGGAAGGCCGCGCCGAGATCGTCCGGGAACTTCTAAAGCGCGGTGCCGATGTCAATATCAAGGGGCGCGCCGGGTGGACCGCCCTGATGCAGGCCGCGCAGTTCGGACACCTGGGCATCGTCAAAATGCTGGCCGGCAAGGGCGCACGCCTCGACGATCAGAGCGTCAATGGATCCACCGGTCTCATGTTTGCCGCCCTCAACGGTCATGACAAGGTCGTCAGTTTTCTGCTCGGCAAGAATGCCCGCGTGAACCTTCAAGACCGTCTGGGTCGCACGGCCTTGATCCTGGCCGCCTCCGAAGGCCATGCCGGCATTGTCCAGCAACTGCTGGCCAAGGGCGCCAATACCACATTGACCAACACGTCCGGTAAATCGGCTCGGGATGTGGCCCGAGCAGAAGGCCATCTACAGGTCGTAAAGATCCTCGAAGGCGAATGACGGACATCCCGCCATCTCCCGCGCCGAACAGCTGCCGCCCTTTAGCCGGGGCGGCCCTGTAGTCTCCCCACCCGCGATCTGTCGCCAGAACGTTGCAGCGTGAGGGTGTGCGCTCTATTTGCAGCGGCAGCCATTGTGTGCATCGATATTCAGGTGGCACCCGCCGTGTGGCTTAGCACTATCGCGGCGGCCATGCACCAGCGCCGATCCTTGCCCCCGATTTATTTATCATTGGCAGTCCCTGCGGAACCGGCCTCTTCAAACCTTGACAAAACTGCACTTGCCCATATTGTTGTATAAGTTTTTTTAGACAAGCAATTCAAAATGGAGGGTTCAACATGGATTCAAATACGAAAGAAAATTTTGAAAACGGTATGGCCGCTTTTGTGGGACAGGATTACGGCACCTGTATCGAGCACCTAACCGAGGTTTTGCGATCAGATCGATCTCACAAACTGGCATTGGTTTCCCGCGGCGCGGCTTTCATGCGCACCGGCAATCATAAAACCGCGCTGTCCGATTTCGATCGCGTTTTGGAACTGGATCCCAACTATGCCCGCGCCTACCATCTGCGAGGGTTGGCCCGTGAGCTTGAGGGCGATGACAACGGGGCGCTGAATGATTTCAACCGGGCGATCGAACTGAAGCCGGATTACGGTGCCGCTTACCATAGTCGCGCGACGCTTCACACCAAGATGGGTCAAACCGAACGCGCCACCGAAGACATCCGCATGGTCACCCACCTGACCCAGCAGAATATTGAAACCTTTGCCAACGAAAACAACATCTGGCGCTCGCAGCACATGCACATGGAATCGATGATGGAGAGCGAATTGAATCGCTGAAGCCAGCCGAAAGGGGGTTACCGCACTATGGATGACACTATTTTTTTAAACATGGTTAAAACAACTGTTGAAAAATATGGCTGCACCATCGTAGAGGTGGATCTGGACAATCGCGTCCTTAATCTGGACGGTCCGGACGAATCCGTTGCGGACTGCGCCCGCGCCATTGCCAAACTCGTCGACAATACCTGACGCGGTTGGCATCTCCGGGCTGCCCTCTACTTTTAGATATCAGGAAAGCCATTATGACCGACGCAGTTGTTTTTCCGATCGGCTACGTCAGTATCGCAACTGGATTGTCAACCCATGTTCTCAGAGCCTGGGAAAGACGTTATGCAGCGGTTTCTCCTTGCCGGTCAGCCAGCGGGCGGCGATTGTATTCACAGGAGGATATAGATCGTCTCATACTGCTACAGAGAGCAGTTGCTCGAGGCCATAGTATATCGCAGATAGCCGGCCTCGGTGTAAAAAAACTCGCTGGCCTGACCGGCTCTTCCACCCAGCAGAAATTAGAACTTTTGTCGGCAGCCAAATTAACTTCGATTCCCCACACCATCGATAGCTGTATTCAGGCCACGGCCAGGCTGGATGATTCAACCCTTAGTGGCTTGCTTGACCGGGCCGAAGTTCAGCATGGGCGAAAAGCGCTCATCGAAGCGATCATTGTACCCTTCATGGCCGGGGTGGGCCAACGGTGGCGGGACGGTGACATGCGCATTTCGCATGAACATCTGGCATCGTGCGTCGTGGGGAGGTGTTTAAACGGCATGCTCGCCTGCAATAAAGGGTCTTCGGAGCACGCCCCCCGCCTGATGATAGCCACCCCCTCCGGCCAGAATTGTCATCTGGGCGCTCTCGCCGTTGCCGTTATCGCCGGGGACCACGGTTGGGAACCCGTCTGTGTGGGTCCCGACCTGCCGAGCGCGGAAATCGCGTCGGCCTGCATGACGATCGATCCTGCGATGATTGCCCTGAGCCTGACATGCCACACCAACAGCCAGTTTATCGACACTGAAATGAGGCGGCTGGGAGAACTTCTTGACGGAAAATACCCGTTTGTCGTCGGCGGCGCTGCCAGTGAAGCCCACCGCCGGAGTATTGAAAACGCCGGTGGATCTGTCTGTTCTTCATCCGATGAACTCATCGACCGCCTCCATTAGCATGGTGCCCATGTCGGCGTGAGCCTGCCATCGGCGCTATCGGTCAGGAAGGGTATGCACAAGATTCTGGTTTCCGGTGCTACCGGTTTCATAGGTATCGAGGTGGCCAAGCAGTTGGCAGGCGCCGGGTCGCATCCCCGTCTGATGGTGCGACGTCCTCTGCGGGGTGTTATCCTTCAAAAACTGGATGCCGAAATTGTTCAGGCGGATTTGCGAGATCCCCGCAGCCTCGAGCGCGCGCTTCGCGGCGTGGATACAGTTATTCATCTGGGTGCCCGGGCGGCATTCGTCGCCTACCGGAAGCTTTATCCTTCCATCGTCCGGGGCTCCGTCAATTTCATGCAGGCGGCCATCCGGGCGGGGGTCAAACGTTTTGTTTACGCCGGGAGTCTTCTGGTCTATCCCGGCAACCCGGCCCCCATTGACCAGCATACGCCGGCCGCTCCGCGCTGCGGATATGGACAAGCCAAGTACCGGGCCGAGGTCGAAATTAGACGCATGGCCCGTGGCGCCGGCATGACGTTCGTTTCCCTGAGGCTGCCGCATGTTTACGGGACATACAGCCTCCTCTTCGACCAGATCCGACGGGGCCGCATCATCTTTCCGGGTACGGGCACCAATCATTTCAGTCATCTGCATGTCCATGATGCGGCGCGGGCCCTCATCCGGGCCGCGCATTCGGCCCGGGATGGTGTTTACGTAATCGGTGACGACCAACCCTGCTCCTGGAATACTTTTTTTCAGACCGTCCGGCGTTATTATCCGCGTCTGCGCATCGTCCATATGCCCCGCCCTTTAGCGTTCCTCGGTGCCTGCCTGCTCGAACGCCTCTTGCAAACGATGGCCTGGCCCAATCCCTGGCCACCTCGGGCCGTGCAAAGCTGGACGCTCAATCTACCGGTCATCGCCGGCACGGTAAAATCCGTGCTCGCCATGGACCTTCTGTATCCAGGCATTGAGGCGGGCCTGCCCGCAGCCCTGGATGAAGCCCTGCCGATCCTCTGGCGGCCTTCCAACCTCGACCCCATATAAGGCGCCTGATGGAAGGCACGGCTTGCCTGTCACCTGTGCATGCATACGTCTTGTGCGACCCGATGCCCACCCTTTGCGATTACCGCTCCCTGATTGCGGCAAATCTGCGCGGATATCCCGGCGTAGGACCCCTAATCGACTGTCTCGCAGCGATAGCCCGCCATTCATGACCAACGGGCGTCGGAAGCCCTGCCCTTGACCATTCGCCGTACCCGCGCTTGCGGATCACGCCGATCGGCCTTAAGTTGGACGCCATGGCAATAATACAATAGACGGGCGCGAACACGAGCCGCGATTTCATCCCGGCAGCTGTCGCCTGCGAGGAGGGCCTCATGAGTGCGCGTATCGATGCTTTGACCCGTAAGATCGAAGCCTTTAATCACGACATGGTCGCGCTTGTCCGTGGTTGCAGCGATGACGATTGGCGTAAAGTCTGCCAGGCCGAAGATTGGTCCGTGGGCGTGGTGGCCCGCCACGTGGGCGACGGGCACTACCGTGTCGTCGAGTTGGCCAAGATGATCATCAGTGGCACCCCCTTGCCCGATTGGTCGATGGAGGACGTTGTGCGGATGGGCAACGACCACGCCCGTGAGCATGCCGATTGTTCGAAAGCGGAAGTATTGTCCATTCTCGAAGACAACAGCCGCGCGCTGACGGCCTACATCACCGCCCTCACCGAAGATGAACTCGATCGCAAGGCACAGATGGCCCTTATCGGCGGTGAGGTATCCGCCCAGCAGATCCTGGAAATGCTTATTTTGCATTCCGGTGGTGAACACCTTGAAAGCATGCGCGCCACCATTTCAAGCTGACGCGGCATCCATTTCCCCCAAACGCCTACCCACTGGCATCCCTTTAGGGCTTTCGGTGTAGCCTACCCATAGAATGAAAGACGATCAGGGACATTTCCGGCACCATCCAATAATTTTCAGCATATTCTCATAATTCACTTGACAACTCCATATATCCGCCGCTATTTTGGGCATATTCTCATAACGGTGGTTTCCTCCTGCTGTGCCATCGACCTTGGGAATCACAACCTCAATTGAAGAAGGAATCATGTCGACAATCGCCGTCAGCAGTGAAGGCCCGGACCTGGACGCCCGGGTCGACCCCCGCTTTGGAAGGGCCGCAGTTTTTATCGTCCTGGACCCCCACACCATGGTTTTCGACTATATCGACAACGGCGCTTCTCAGATCCGGGCCCAGGGGGCCGGCATTCAGGCGGCCGAGATCGTCGCCGACGCCGGCGCCAAGACCGTGCTGACAGGCTTCGTGGGCCCCAAGGCATTTAAGGCTCTGAGAGCTGCCGGTGTCGGGGTGGTGCAAAAGGTCGACGGTCTGACCGTGAGGGAGGCCGCCATCCGCTTTGCCAGCGGCATGCTGCCTCTGGACCAGGCCCCCAGCCACCGGCAGGCCCGGCGATGATCATCGCCATAGCCAGCGGCAAGGGAGGAACCGGCAAGACCACGGTGGCCGCTTCCCTGGCCGCTGTATGGGATCGCCCCTTGGCAATCGCCGATCTGGATGTGGAAGCCCCCAACCTGCATCTATTTCTCCATCCGTCGTTTTCCGCTACCACAGCCGCGAAGATGGAAGTTCCGGAAATCGATGAATCAAGCTGCAACCGCTGCCGGGCCTGTGTGGCCATCTGTCAGTTCAAGGCGATCGGTCTGCTGGGTGATGCCATCCTAACCTTCCCCGAGATGTGCCATGGCTGCGGCGCCTGCATGGCGGTCTGTCCCCAAGAAGCCATCCGATCGGGCTGTCGAACCCTGGGCGCAATAGGATGGGGGCACACCCCCGAGGGCCCTTTTTTAAACGGGCGTCTCAGCATCGGTGAGGCCATGAGCCCGCCCCTGATCCGTCTTGTCAGGCGGAAAATCGGCATCCTGGCCCAGGCTGAGAACCGGGACGTCATCCTGGACGCGCCCCCGGGGGTCTCCTGTCCGGCGGTCAATGCGGTAATGGCAGCCGATGTCGTTGTACTGGTAACTGAGCCTACCCCTTTTGGTCTGTTCGACCTGGAACTGGCGCTCGACGCTTTCCAATCCCATGATCGGCGTCTGGGTGTCGTCGTAAACCGGGCCGGCATCGGTAACCACGATGTCTACCGTCTGTGTGAACGTCGCAAGATACCGATTCTGGCAGAAATTCCTTACCAGGATGCAATTGCCGAGGCCTATGCCCGGGGTGACATCATTGCCCGGGTTCACCCTGAAATCCAATCCCGCTTCATCAAACTCGGGCAACGTCTGCGGATCTCGAACAACCCGTCGCGCTGCGCCCCTGTCCGAGAGGCCCACCATGCCTGAGATTGTTGTCCTGAGCGGCAAGGGGGGCACCGGTAAAACCTCATTGACCGCGGCATTCGCCCACCTGGCGCGGGGGCACGTGATCTGCGATCTGGATGTCGACGCGCCGGACCTGCACCTGCTGCTCCAACCGACGCCACGCCGGTCCGAAACCTTCCGTTCGGGCCACGAGGCCCGCATCCGGGCCGCCGACTGTTCCCGCTGCGGACAATGTGTCGATCTGTGCCGCTTCGATGCCATCCGGGGCGACGATCCCCCGGTGGTCAACGCGCGCCAGTGCGAGGGCTGCAAACTTTGCGTGGCGCTCTGCCCGCAGGCGGCCATCGATTTCATTCCCCGACACTGCGGCGACTGGCATATTTCCGACAGCCGCATGGGCCCCATGGTGCATGCCCAACTTCGGCCGGGCGAAGAGAATTCAGGCAGGCTGGTGGCCATCCTGCGCGAAGAAGCCCGCAAACTGGCCGGGAACCTTGGCCGCGGCCTGATCCTGTCGGACGGGCCGCCCGGTGTCGCCTGTCCGGTCATCAGTTCACTCTCGGGCGCCGACCTGGCCATCATCGTAACCGAGCCGACGCCCTCGGGGCGACACGATCTCAAACGCGTCACCGCCCTGACGGCGCATTTCAAAATCGTCACCGTCGTCATCATCAACAAAGGCAATCTCAACCCCGAGCAGACAGCGGGCATCAAGTCGGATTGCTGCCAGCGGGGACTGCCTGTGCTTGCTACCCTGCCCCACGACCCGTCCGTTACCGCGGCCATGCTCGCCGGGAAAACGGTAACGGAGTATACTGCCAACGGCTTCAGTGCGGAACTCCAAGCGGCCTGGACTGGCATCCAGCGCCATTTGAATACTGTCGCCAGAAAGGAATAAGAACTCATGCCTACGGTTATCGCTATACCCGCATCTCAACCCGGTGGTCTTGACGCCGCCCTGGGCGCTCATTTTGGCCATTGCGATCTTTACACCCTGGTTACCCTGGCAGACGACGGCGCCATCCGTCAGGTCGATGTGATCCCCAACGTTCCACACCAGCAGGGTGGCTGTATGGCACCGGTCAATTACCTGGCCGCAAACGGCGCCCAGGCGCTGATTGCCGGCGGTATGGGCCTGCGACCGCTGATGGGCTTCAATCAGGTCGGTATCCAGGTATACTTCGGGGGAGCCTACCCGTCCGTGGGTGCCGCCGTCGACGCTTTTATTCAGGGCCAATTGCCTGAGTTCAAGCAGCAGCACACGTGCGGCGGCGCGCAGGGACATTAACGCGTCGCCCGGGCGGTAGCGGGCCCATCGACCAGAAGTGGATCAGATGCGCGTGCGGGCGCGCGCGCCCATCCCTTGAGATACGCAGGGACTCTCCGATGTGCCGCTCGCGCCGGCCGTATCGGCAATTCAGATCAACACCCGTGGGCGCATCTTCCGGGAAATCGACACCGGTCAGCAAAGGCGTCCCAATTTGCTAGAAAGGCTGCCCATGCCGATTTATCGCACCGCTGCCACACTCAGATCCGGATCGCCGCGGTGACGTCGGCCCACGTTGCCGCAACCATCCCTTGCGCTTGCGGCGTGACCAATGATACGGAGAAGAGACGGCCAAAAGCGGAATTGGATTCACTCGTCAGGGGGATAATCTGATGACGCGCATTCTGATGGTTACCAACAAGCGCGAAACGCTGGAAACGCTGGCCCGCGCCCTTCAAGCGGAAAGCACCGTCGCGCTCGACTGGTCCTACGAGCGCAACCACGCCCTGCACCTTATCACGGCCTGGAAACCCCACCTGGTGGTCGTGGACGAATATGTCGGCTACCTCACCAATCTCGAATTTATCCGGCAGATCGTTCAAACCGATGCGGCCATCCACACCGCGGCGGTCAGCCGATTGCCGCGCGAAGCTTTTCATGAGGTCGCGGAGGGCCTGGGGGTGCTGGCCCAGTTGCCGCCCCGCCCCGGTGTATTGGACGCGGAGCGTTTGCTGGCGCTGCTGGAGCCGGTGACACCCGCGCCCAGCACCTGAAGCCGTCGCGCCCACGACATTGAGGGCGGTTATCGGCGCTCGGCCAGCATGATCGCCCGCACCGGTGCGGGATGACCTTCAACCGTTTGCCGGGGATCATCCCGATTCAGATAATCTTCCAGGGATTCAAAAGGCATCCAGTCCGTGCGGCGCTGCTCCCGCGGCGAGGTTGGTGTCACGTCAACGCAGCGGATCCGCCCGAAGCCCGCCTGCCGCAGCCAGCGTTCGGCCCGTTTGACCGTCGGCAGTGTGTAGACGTTGTTCATCTTGGCATAACGCCCCGGAGGCTTCAGCAGGGCATCGTCTTGACCTTCCACAATCAGGGTCTCCAGTACCAATTCGCCCCCTGGCCGCATCATGCGGACTATTCGTGATAGGGTCTTTTGGGGATCGCGCTGGTGGTAGAGAATCCCCATGCAGAACACCGTATCGAAGAAATCCTCCATTATGGGCAGTGCCTCCAGCCGCAACGGGAGGGTAAAAAGCTTTTGGGCACCGACAAAATGCTGCAGCAGCAGGAACTGGTAGTAGAAGGTCAGATAAGGCTCGATTCCCAATACCAGGGCGGGTTTGTCCGCCTGCATACGGAACATGTAGTAGCCGCTGCTCGAACCGATATCCAGCACGCGGCGGCCGGAAAGTCCGGTTAGATGGGGCCTTAGTCGCCCCCACTTCATATGGGAGGCCCATTCACTGTCGATGCGCAGCCCAAAGATCTCGAAGGGTCCCTTGCGCCAGGGGATCATTCGACGCAAAACGGCCTCAAGGCGTTCCCGCGCCGCGATCCCAAGATCTTCCCGGCGGCCTATTTTTATCCAGTCACGATCCAGATCGATGACCGATGGCGCAATCGCGGGCAACCCGGCCACCAGGGCAGCATAGTCCCGCCCCTTACGGTCGCGATCTGCAATCTGGTCCCGGCGTTCTTTAAGCCGGGCCCGCAGGACAGGCACCCAGGGCGCCGGCCCCCATGTTGGCAGTGCGTCGAGAAAAGGGTGGATCATTTTCGGCCGATCCAGGCGCTGAAATTAAACCACTTCAGCCAGATATCGAAGCACCCGAAACCGGCCGCGCTGATCCGCTGCCCATGGGCGTCCTCGCTTTCAGGGATCAGCACGGTTTCGAGGGCTTCACGTTTCTGCGCCACGGCCAACGCAGAATAGCCGTTTTCCTGCTTGAATCGATGGTGGCAGTCCTGCCGCAGTCGATTGAAGTCATCGTCCGCATGGATGGTCTTCTCGGCCAGCAGCAGGATGCCGCCGGGTACCAGCGCATCAAAAATGCGTGCCAGCAGCCGGTCGCGTGAGGTCAGGGGAAGAAACTGAAGGGTAAAATTGAGCACGATCACGCTGGCGTTTTCAAGTGCGACAAGGCCGATGTCGTCGTGCACGAGGGTTACCCGCCCGCCCGCACCGGCGTCTGCAAGTTTTCCCGCGCAGATCTCCAGCATGGGGGCGGCGCTGTCGACCGCAATCATCTCAAAGGGTTGCGCGCCCATGTTCCGGCACAGATAAACGCCCAGATTGCCGGTCGAACACCCCAAATCGTAAATGCGGGTTCCGCGCTGGTAATGCGTCGCGATGAGCTGGGCCTCGCGGTTGAGGATCTCGGCATACAGTGGTACCGAGCGCTGGATCATATCGTCGAAAACGGCCGCCACCGAACGGTTGAATTCAAACGGCGCTGCCGTTCGCCGGGGCTCGTCATAGAGCGTATCGCGTTTCATGATGATTCCTTGTCCTCCCCGGCCGCGACCGTTAAGCCGGACGCGGTAGCGACCTCGGGCGAAAAATCCGTGCGCCAGGCACAGAAGAAGGTCAGGCCCAGCAATACAGCGGCGGCCAGGAAGACGATCCGATAGGCGTCCGCTCCCAGTCCCGCCATGCGGTCCAGGAAAAAGCCGCAGGCCAGCGGCAGGCCGGTTACCACGGGCAGGGTCAGTACGGGGGCGACGGCGAAATAGGGGGTGGCGTCCGCCAGGCCCGAGAGTTTCTTAACCGCCGGCGCAAATACGATCATGCGCGTGCCCCGCGATGCCCCCAGGAGAAAACTGGCCAGATAGAAATAGAGGGGAGTATTCGCGACACAGAGCAATATAACGGCAGCGATGGCCCCGGATTTGGAAATCAAGGTTTTGTGTTTGAGACTGAACCAGCCCAGGGTCCCCAGGAAAAAATTGGCGCCGATGGCCCCGGTATAGATCAGTCCGACGAAGAGACCGGCGGCCACGGCCGGGCTTATGCCGGCGAACTCGGTGGCATAGGCCGCGTAGAACGAAATGACCGTCACCACGATGTGCAGTTCCAGATCGCTGCCCAGAAAACATAGAAAATTGCGATTGGTACGCATGTGACGCACGGTGGATTGCACGAAGGCCTTGAAGGGAGGCCGGCTGTGACCGGGATCAAGCGCCGCCTCGGCGTTCTCGCGGGTGAAAAGAAAAAACAGGGATCCCAGGACGAAAAGCCCGCCCACCGTCAGAAAGATCATGGCCGCGGCGCCCAGGTCGAAGGCGTGACGCTCCACCACCTTGAGGATGGCCAGACTGCTGATCAATTTGGCCACATTCTGGGCGATCATCATGGCGGCCAGTCCCGGAACCGATCTTTCTTCCGAAAAAATCTTGACGAGATAGTTCAGCCAGACGGGTAGGGTCATGCCGACACAAACAGAAAAAATCGCGTAGCACCCAAAAAAAACATACAGCACGTGGGGTCCGGCCCCCATCAACGCCAAGAGGCCGCCAAAGAGCAGCAGCGCCACACCGGATATGAGGTGCAGCACGATGACCGCCCGGCGTTTGAAGCGCAGTCCCTCGGTCATGTAGCTCGCCAGCAGGGCAAAGACCGAAATGCCGATGAAGAAAAACACGGGAATCATCCCCAATGCAAGCCCTGTACCGCCCAGGCTCTTGACAAACAATTGCAGGAAGGTGGATTCGACCACCACCGGCAGACCCAGGCCCCATATGAACTCCACGGCGGAAATCCCGAATACGTTCTGACGGTAGTATTGATCCTGGTCGCTTGAATCTATCGGCATTGATCCGCTCTTCATGCATTCCGGGCCACGCCCGCCAAGGGTGGTCACGCTTGGCGGGCCGTTTTACACCTCTTGCCACCCGAAGCCGGGGGTTTGAACCGGATGG
This sequence comes from Desulfobacterales bacterium, assembly GCA_030066135.1. Taxonomy (GTDB): domain Bacteria; phylum Desulfobacterota; class Desulfobacteria; order Desulfobacterales; family UBA5852; genus JABZFP01. The sequence continues at coordinate 14,076 of JASJCD010000020.1, forward strand.
TCAATCCGCCCACCGAAGCCCACGCTCGACAGCGACCTCGGTCCGCCGCTGACCGCCGGTAAACCTGCCGCCGCTGTATTGAAAGTGGGTTCTAATGAGATTGCCCCCGGGTGTCAACGCGCAGTTTTCCTGATCCCGGCTGCGGCATCCCGAGCCATACCCGGGGCGGCGCTGGCCGCTCCGCCGATTGTACCGGTAGCGCTTGACGTTTTTCGGTTGCATGCATTAGATTTCAAGGTCTGTGAATGTCGACGCCGAGACCCCCGGACCGAACCCTCACCCCAAGGAGAATCAGATGGACAAATGGGAATGCCCCTGCGGCTACGTCTACGACCCGATCGAGGGCGATATTGAAAACAATATCCCGTCCGAAACGCCGTTCGAAGCGCTTCCCGACGAGTGGGTCTGCCCGCTTTGCGGTGCGGAGAAAGAATATTTCGAAAAACTCGACTAAGCCGGCCCCCCGCGGGAGCACGATACGGGTATGCCGGGCATCACGGCCGCCGACGAATCACAGGCGCGCCACGGGCCTGCGTTGCGCCGCCCGCGCCTCATGGATCGCCCCTGCAGCGACGAAAATGCATTGAAGGTCAGGCATGATCGATTGGCTGATCATCGGCGGTGGAATTCACGGCAGCTATCTTGCCAATCTGCTCGCCCATCTGCCCGGGGCGGAGCACAACCAGGTCAGGATTCTCGATCCGCAGGACGCGCTTCTTTCCACCTGGCGCCGCAATACTGAAAACTGCGGCATGGCCTATCTGCGCTCACCCGCCACCCACAATATCGACCGCCCCATCCTCTCGCTCTACCGTTTCGCCCAAACCCCGGAAGGGCAGGCGCACGCCGCCTTTATCGCGCCGTACAATCGCCCTTCCCTGGACCTGTTCGAGCGACACTGCCGCCATGTGATCGCCACCAACCGGCTTGACCGGCTGCACGTGAGGGCCCGGGCGCGCAGGCTGATAAATGAAGGCCACTCGCTCCGCGTCGATACCGACGGGCCGAGCTTGCGAACCCGCCGTGTCCTCCTGGCCATCGGCATGGGGGAGCAGCCCTGCTGGCCCGCGTGGGCGCGCGACCTGAAACGTGCCGGCGCCAGGATTGCCCATGTCTTCGATCCTGATTTTCGTCGTGGTCAATGGCGCCAGGCCCGCCGTACCCTGGTGGTTGGTGGTGGCATCACCGCCGTGCAGACCGCACTGAAGCTCAGCACCGAATCCCAAGGGGCGGTTCATCTCCTCTCACGCCATATGCTGCGTGAAAGTCAGTATGACTTCAACCCCTGCTGGATCGGCCCGAAATGCCTGCGCGCCTTCTATCGCTCGGATTTCGAACAGCGCCGCACGGCGATCGACCAGGCCCGAATCACCGGCAGCCTGCCGGTTGAAGTGCTGACGACCTTTGCCCGGGCACAGGACGAAAACCGCATCGGACTAACCGAGGCGGATTGCTTGGGTGCCGAGCAGACCGGCGACGGTGTGCGCCTGAATACCACGGCCGGGACGCTGGAAGCCGACCAGATCATCCTCGCCACCGGGTTCCTTCCGCGCCGACCGGGGGGCGATCTGATCGACAGGCTCATCACGGATTTCAATCTTGAATGCAATCCCTGTGGTTATCCGATTCTGGGTCCGGATCTGCGCTGGGCGCCGAACATATACGCCACCGGCCCCCTGGCCGAACTCCAGTTGGGCCCCTGCGCCCGCAACATCGTCGGGGCCCGCAATGCCGGCCGCCTTTTGCTGCACGGCCTGGGCCTCACGCACAGGCCCCCTCCCGGCCGGTGAAATCTTGAACCGGCGGATTGGAACCCCCATGATGCAAGCGCTGTCAACGGACGCACGTTGCCACCGGAAATAAACACCCGTTGCCATTGGCCTGGGCGGCGTTCGCTCAGGCGGTTTAATCGCCAATCGGATCGTTAAGGATTTCCGTATCCCGGACCAGCCATTCAGGCGGCAGACTCGCCTGCCAGCCCAGCATGCGAATGATTGCATTAAAAGCCCCGCTGATGGGGGCGACGATGTTATGGCGGGTGCGGCTGCCGGGGAGCGGCAGGGTCAGTTCGGTGGCCGCCAGCAGCAGGCGCTCGCACTGCCAGCGTTCTTTGAAACTGCGGTTGTGTTTGTTGTCGCCGTACTGCCGATCGCCGATCACCGGGTGGGCCAGATGGCAGAGATGGCGCCGAATCTGGTGCATGCGGCCGGTCCGGGGCGAAACCTGCACGAGTGAATAGCGGCTGGTTGCGTAGGGCCCCACCGCAATCGGCAGCTCGGCGGTATCCAGACGCACATAACGGGTCAGGGCTGCCTGTCGCCTGGCATCCTTGCCCTTTTGCCGGGGGTCCTTGCGGAGCGGCCGGTCGATCTCGCCGTTTTCGGCCGTATAGCCGCGCACCACCGCCAGGTAGGTCTTGCGAACTTCATGGCGCGCAAACGACTTGGCCAGCGACCGGGCCGCTCCTGGCGTCAGGGCGAACACCAGCACCCCTGACGTGGGCCGATCGAGCCGGTGCACCGGATAGAGCCGTTTCCCGATCTGATCCCGCAACCGCTGCAGAACGAAAGCCTCGTCGCGGGGGTCGCAGACGCCCCGGTGAACCTTGATCCCGGAGGGCTTGTCGATGGCCACAAGATCATCGCTCTGGTAGAGAATCTGGAACATGACCGCCTTTACGTCTTCGGTAACGCTGGCCGTTGATACAAACGCACGTCACCGCTGTCAAGATCGCAAGAATCGGGTTGCACCCGCCAACCGCAGGCCTTAAATCTCCGGCAGTTACGCCTGGCGCGGCATCGACAGGGTCCGCACCAGGGCCCCACCGAACGCTGGAAAGGATTGTCATGTCCACTATAAAGACCCTCTGCCGTGACTATGAACGTATCGAAACGGCCATCCGTTTCCTGGAAGCGAATGCCCCTTGCCAGCCGCAACTGGCTGAAGTCGCCGCCGCCACAGGTCTGAGCGAATTTCATTTTCAGCGGCTTTTCGGTCGCTGGGTGGGCATCAGCCCCAAGCGATTTCTGCAGTACCTGACCAAGGAGCATGCCAAACACATGCTGGCCCGTGCCGATACCGTTCTCGATACGGCTTACGGGACCGGATTGTCGGGTGCCGGCCGACTGCACGACCTGTTTGTCACCTGTGAAGCCGCAACCCCGGGGGAATACCGCCGCAAGGGGGCCGATCTGGAAATTGCTTTCGGCTACCACCCCTCACCTTTCGGCGAGGTCCTTCTGGCCACCACCGCCCGTGGACTCTGCCATGTTGCCTTTGTCCAGAATAACGGAAGGGAACGTGTCCTCGATGATCTGAGGCGGCAGTGGCCCCGGGCCGATATCCGGCATCGCGCCGGCAAAACCGCGTCCCTCGTGAAAAGGGTGTTCCCCTTGGCCCCCTTGCCGCAACCCACCCCGCTGCATCTCTACGTCAGCGGTACCAATTTCCAGATCCAGGTCTGGCAAGCCCTGCTGCGCATCCCGCTGGGCGAGGCCGTATCCTACGAAGACATCGCCCGCCATATCGGGATTCCGCAGGGCGCCCGGGCGGTCGGCAATGCGGTTGGCCGCAACCCCATCCCGTTTCTGATCCCCTGCCATCGCGTCATCCGCAAAACGGGCCTTTTTGGCAACTACGGTGGTGGCCCGGCCAGGAAAAAAGCCATGCTGGGATGGGAATCCGCACGCGCGGTGCAGGCGTTGTCTACCGGCTGACCAGCGCCAGCTGACCGCGTGAGATCCGTTTTCCATTACGTCCGGCACGGAAGCCCCTACAGGCCGCTTGTAATCCTTGTGCGGGTGATATAAAAGTCGATCTTCATTCTTGCGCCCGTCAGTGGAGACAAAACGGAAAAGGAAACTGCAGATGATCACGCTTCTGGATTACGGCGCCGGCAATGTTCGCAGCGTCATCAATGCCATCGAAAGCCTGGGGGAAACCGTAAAGGTCGTCGCGACGGCGGAAGACATTCTGACGGCTGAAAAGCTGGTGTTTCCCGGTGTGGGTGCCTTCGGCAACATGATGGAGATTCTCAACCACAAAGCCTACACTGCACCGCTCAAGGCCTATCTGGATTCAGGCCGGCCATTCCTGGGGATCTGCCTGGGGCTGCATGCCCTCTTCGAAAACAGCGAAGAAGCCTTCGCCGTTGAAGGGCTCGGTTTTCTCAAGGGCACGGTCAAACGCTTCGACGTGGACCGTGCCATTCCGCACATCGGCTGGAATGGCCTGGCCGTCCGTCAGCCCTCGCCCCTTTTTCGTAATTTGCAGGGTGACGAGAAGTTCTATTTCGTACACTCCTATCATGTGGCCCCGGAGGATCCCGAAGTGGTCCTGACGACGACGGACTACGGCTATTCGTTTGTCAGCGCCATTCAGAAGGGCCCCGTTGTCGCCACCCAGTTCCACCCGGAAAAAAGCGGTCCCAGCGGGCTGAAGCTGCTGGAAAATTTCATCGCCGCGGGGGAAGATGCACACCAGCCCGCGATCCGCTTGAAAAGCACCCGCCTGGCCAAACGCATCATTGCCTGTCTGGACGTACGCACCAATGATCAGGGCGATCTCGTCGTCACCAAGGGCGACCAGTACGACGTGCGCGAAGCGGGTGAAGTCCGCAATCTGGGCAAGCCGGTGGAACTGGCCCGCCACTACTACCAGGAGGGCGCCGACGAGATCACTTTTCTGAACATCACGGGGTTCCGGGATTTCCCCCTGGAAGACATGCCCATGCTGGAGGTGCTCCGGCAGACCTCCCGCAATGTCTTCGTACCGCTGACCATTGGCGGCGGTATCCGCAACTACACGGACATCAACGGGCGCACCTATTCGGCCCTGGAAGTGGCCGCCGAGTATTTCCGTTCCGGCGCCGACAAGATATCCATCGGCAGCGACGCCGTGACCATTGCTGAAACTTACCGCCAGACGGGCCGCAAAGGCGGCGACAGTGCCATCGAGGAAATCGCCCGGGTATACGGCAGTCAGGCCGTGGTCATTTCCATCGATCCGCGCCGGGTCTATGTCCACGATCCGGATGAGGTCCCCCACCACGTGATTGAAACGGCCTTTCCCGGCCCGCAGGGCCAGACCTACTGCTGGTACCAGTGCACCGTGAAAGGCGGCCGCGAAGGCCGCGAACTGGATGCTGTCAGCCTGGCCCGTGCCTGCGAGGAACTCGGCGCCGGCGAAATCCTGCTGAACTGCATCGACCGTGACGGCACCAATTCGGGTTTTGACCTCGAATTGATCAACGCCGTCAAGACCGCGGTCGGCATCCCGGTCATCGCCTCCAGCGGGGCCGGCTGTGCAGAACACTTTCTGGAGGTCTTCCAGCAAACCGATGCCGAATCGGCCCTGGCGGCCGGCATCTTCCACCGCCGCGAAGTGCCCATCGGCGCGGTCAAAGATTTTCTCCAGGACAAGATGGCGATCCGCCCTTAGACCACCCGTTAGGCCGCAATGGTGCCCGTGGCGGCCGGGGGCCCCGCCCCTTCCGTCGGCGGATTGGGGCCTCGCTGACGCAGGTGCCCGCCCGTTGCCGGCGCTTTTATTATGCTGGGGCTTGCCAATCCACAGATCGTGACAATGCTATTCAGCAATGAGCTTAGGCTCACCTAAATGAAAGACTGAGGAGGAAAATCCCATGAATGATAAACGTGAAGACAACTATATTGAAAGCGACCGCGAACGCGAAAAGGGGCACGAGGATACACGTCACAAAAATTTCGATTGTGCCCAGCCGGATGAGCACCTGGGGTGCGATCCGGGAATCGATGTCGCCGGTTGACGCGTCAAGGCAGAGTCTCGCCCGAACATCAGGCGAAAATTAAAAGCAGATGCATTTTTATGATCGGCATGTCGGGCAGGGCCTTTCGGGGCTCTGCCTTTTTTGCGCCCACCGCCCAGGCACAGGTGTGATAACGCCCTGCCATGCTTGCACCTTAGAATTCATACGGTTTGTCAAACAGCGCCCGATTGGGTATTGAGAAACCACCCCTTTTCAATCAAGGCAAGAGGTTCAATCGCACATGGACAAGGAATCCGCTGAACCGAAACGTCATCATTATGCCCCGGACGGATCGCACCTCGATGCCAGCCGCCTCTATTGGCAGATCCTGGAAAATCGCGATCCCGTCGCGCTTGCCAATCTGACCCTGTGCGAACCCGGCCCGGGCAGAAGCCTGCAGTTTGCCTTTCTGGAAACCCCCGTGCGTATTGATATGCGAAACTACCGGCTGCTCGAAAAAACAGGGGGCCGCTGGATCGTGCGCGACGATCCCCTGCTGGAACTGGCGGCCCTGATGTACTTCAGCCAGGTGAAGCGTCTGCATCCCCTGACCCGCGACATCGTGGGACTCGCGGATCTGAGGGAATCGCACTTCTTCGTGGGCCCCCACGCGCTCCGTCTAGAAGGCCTGCAGAAACGCTTCGGCCGTGATCCGGAGGGTTTTCGCAAGACGGCGGTTAAACTCGGGGGGCAACTGGAAGACATGGCCGATGCCGCCGCCTGCCTGTGGCCCTTTCCCCGCATCCCGCTTTTCTTCCTGCTCTGGCAGGCGGATGACGAGTTCCCGGCACGCATTCGGGTGCTTTTTGATCGCAGCATCGAGGATTGCCTGCCGGCCGATGCCATCTGGGCACTGGTCAACCGGGTGGCCCAGGCGTTCGCTGAAGATTGATCGCTGACCGCCGCAGCCGGACGAATGGGACGGCAATGGATGTGTATGGGGGTGAAATGCCGATGCCGTTCATGGCCGGCTTTGGCGGCCCGGCCAGATGGGCGCCCCTGCCGTGCTTCAGATCGCCACCACCCGGTTGCGACCCGAACGCTTGGCTTCGTAAAGCGCTTTGTCGGCACGCCGCACCATCTCGCGAAGGCTCTCATCATCCGGTAGCAGCGCCGTAAGACCGATACTGACCGTGTAGTGAATCGAATTGCCTTCCGCGATCACCTGGAGGCCTTCAACTTTCTCTCTCAGACGTTCGGCCACCTTGAAGGCGTCATCCACATCGGTTTCCGGCAGCAGGGCCGAGAATTCCTCCCCGCCGGTGCGTCCGAAGAGGTCGGTTTCACGAAAAATCATGCCGGCCGTATTGACAAAGGACTTCAAGGCGGCATCTCCGGCCGGATGACCGTAATTGTCATTGATATGTTTGAAATGGTCGAGGTCCATCAACAGAAGCACAAAGGCATGGCCATAGCGTCGATGGCGCTGGAATTCTGTTTTGGCTTTGTCATAGAACTGCCGTCGATTGAATGCGCCGGTCAGGGGATCAGTGGTGGCCAGCAGGCGCAGTTTGGCTTCCATGTTGCGACGCTCGGTGATATCGGTGCCGACGCTCAATATCTCCACAATCTGTCCTTGGTTGTCGCGGATGGGACGGTTGTTCCAATAGACCCAGACCCGGCTGCCGTCTTTTTTTATATTCTCGTTCTCGTTGGTTCGGAAATGGTCGGGATCCTGCTGGATGGCCTGCATCAGGTCCTTGAGGTCACGCTGGGTCGTGCTTTCGGTTTCGGGCACAATGGTGCCCACCACGCTGCGACCATGTATTTCTTCCGCCCGGTATCCAAAGAAGAAAAGCCCGTAGGAATTCATGAAGATGATCCGCCCCCGGAAGTCCCATCGCAGAATGATGCTGTTGACGCTGTCCACCAGATCACGGTAATTCTTCTCGCTTGCACGCAGGGCCGCTTCAATTTCACGACGCTCGCCGATCTCGCGGTTGAGCGCTCGGTTGGTTTTAACGAGCTCGGAGGTGCGATCCCGCACACGGGTCTCCAATTCATTGCGGGCATCCGTAAGGGCCTGCTCCACCCGGGCTTTTTCCCTGATCAGGTCGTCGATTTCAGATTTGATCAGCCCCACGGCATCGTAAACCGGCCGCAGGGAGTCGTCGACCGTATCGGCCACCCCTTCGGCCAGGCCGCTGATCTCCCAATCAATCCTGCCGATATAGGCCAGAAGGCGCTCGACAGGATCCACCGGCTGGACGGACGTACCGGGTTCTCCATGCACAGATGGCGAGGCCGATACCGTGATGGCGCGCTTCCCGTCATTGGCATGGATGAATTCGAGGGCGTCTTCGAGGGACCGGGCCACGTAGACCCTGAACGGCAGCAGAAACTTGGAAAGATTCACGGCCGCCGCCATGATGCGATTCAATCCGTAAGGGATAAATGCCCGCAGGGGCGAGCGTCGATGCCAGGCGGCAATATTGTCGAGATAATGCTTGCGGGCCCGCCTTTCGTAGCCTGAAATCCCAGCCATGTTGGCAATGATATACTGCGGCGGTTCAACCCTCTTGATGGCTGCGACCACCTCGTCACGCAGGGCAATAATGCCCGGGAGGTGAATGTCGCGCAGAAAGCCGGAAGATACCGAGTGAATGATGCGACCATCAATGATTTCAAAGCTGATCCGGAAATCGGGCGTGTCCATGACCCACTCGGGACGGCGGACGACAGGCAGACCGGCGCCACGGTGGGTCGGGGCACATTCCAGCTGCCGGTTCCCGTCGAGGTCTTCGGTTGCCGGCCGGCAGCCCGCGTGGGTCAGCAGTTCGAGGGCCAGTTGCATGGCATGGCTGTAGTCTTTGGCGATCCGGATCTGAAAATCGGCATGGTTGAGGCGGCGGCCCAACTTGGCGCTTATTTTCATCAGGGGGGTAAGTCCATACAGGATCAGCCCCCTTAAATGCTGTCGCCGGGTCATCTCGCGGATAAAGAAACGGCGACTGTCGAGCGTGGTGCTCTTCAAATGGGTATAGTCGAGAAGATGAATAAACGGTCGATCGGGCAGCTGGGTCCGGATCAGCTCCGCGGTGAAGTCAAAGGCTTTCTGTGTACCTTCCAGGTTGGCCGATCCGCTATTGTGGGTCAGCAGGACATGCTCCCCGATAATGTCAGCCGAGATGGTGAAATTGTCACCGAAGCGCACATCGGTCCATTCCGGTCTACTGCGTACGGTCAGACCGGAGATCGGGCATATCCATGTGTGGGCTGATTGCGACATGCTCACGTAAAAGATACCGTAGGATCATGTGGGGCCTGATTAACCCCTTGGCTTTGTTCCAAATAGAATTACCGCCACTTAGATACACCACAAATATCACGCGAAGTAAATACAACCGCGATCGTACGATCGATTGCAGCATCGGCCATAGCGACCCATCAACCGGAGCGACGCGCGCACGGAAACGCTTGGCACACGTCCGATGTGCGTCGCCCGGTTGGCGCAATGCAATATGAAATGTCATTTTCCGCGATGCGATCGCAGGCTAAATAGATAGTGATCCCGGTGCGTAAGGCCATTTACAGGCCTCACCTTGAAGTCGGGTGAAAAGGCGTTAGGTTGGAAATTATCTGCTGCGAAGGAGGTGATTTCAATGCAGGATCAATATAAATATGAAACTTTCCGGGCCAAATCCGGTGAATTCGATAAGAAATTTACAGAATACCTGAACCTGAGAGGCAGTGAAAACTGGAACGTCAAACACTGTAATTACTGTCATGGCACCCAGGGCGGTCATACGTACGCCGCCTGCATGTTTGAACGCCGCCATTGATAACAGCCCCACCAGCAATGCCCGGGGTAGCTGTTGCCACCGGGCATTGCGCCGTTTCTGCCCCTGCGCGGTGATCAAGATCCACGCCAGGCGACACTTCAACAAAAATCTGATCAGGCATCTCCAAATCAGGATTTTTTTTCCCGACACGGCGGGCCCCGATTCGCCCGGTTTAGCGGGACTTCCCATCTGATCGATCCCCATTGGCGGGTCGCTTGCCGGATGAATAAATCCGTATTGCGAGGACGTAAATCTGCACCCCACACAGAGATTTATCCGTCTTCGGCGGAGGGGGCCAAAAGACTTTCGGGGGGCCGCTTCCAGCCACCCCCCGTCCTAATTCGGCCGGACATTCGCCACGACCCGATCGATGAGCGGATCCTCTGGTTACGACCTTTCTTATCAGGAGATTTTTTTATTGACCCGACTACAGGTTTACAGTTTAGGCTGTCCCTGTTAGGTCCTAAACACGATACGAAAGGGGCCCCTTTATGGCAGCGTTCAAACCCCAGCGCCAAATCTACCGCTATTGCCAGATCAACCTGGCGCCGCCTGAAAGGGTCTTCCCGCTGTTGTGCCCCGTGCGCGAGACCGATTGGCTGGATGGCTGGCATCACCACATGCTGTATTCTGAATCGGGTGTGATTGAAAAGGGCTGCGTCTTCAGCACCCCGCGTAACAAAGAGGAGGATACGACCTGGGTGGTCACCCACTATGATCCCCGGGCTTACGAAATTACGTTTGCACGCTTTACGCCCGGTTCAAGGGTGTGTGTCCTGGAAATCGCCGTGGCACCGCACGGCGACCAACGCTCGCAAGTGCATATCGCCTACACCTATACGGCCCTTGCGCCTGCCGGAAATCAGTTCATCGACGCTTATTCAGAAGCAGATTTTCTGACATCAATCCGTTTCTGGGAGAAGTCCATCAACCATTATCTGACCCGCGGAGAAAAACTGAAACGCATCGATTTGGATCAGGACCGATGATGTTCACCATTACCCGTCTTGCGCGCCAGTTCAGTCTGTCGCGAAGCACCTTGCTCTACTATGACCGGATCGGCCTGCTCAGACCCAGCGGCCGCTCACGTGCCAACTACCGCCTCTACACCGCCGCTGATCGCCGGAGACTCGAAAGAATCTGTGACTATCGCCGTACCGGTATGGCCCTCAAGGATATCGAAGCGATTCTATCTTCGGATATGGAAGGAACCGCCACCAAACTGCTCGAAAAGCAACTGGGCGCACTCAATGCCCAGATCGCCCTGCTTCGCCGGCAACAGCAGATTATTCTGCAGTTGTTGGGCAGCGGGCGCCTGAAGGCTGTCGGCAGCGGCCTCAACCGCGACAAGTGGGTCGCGCTGCTGCGGGCTGCGGGCATGAGCGATGACGATATGATGCAATGGCACGTCCAGTTCGAAAACCTGTTTCCGGATGATCACCAGGCATTTCTGCATTCACTGGGCATTCCCAAGGATGATATTGCGCAGATCCGTGAAGCGTCGCACAATGCCTCGTCTCCCCCCCCAAGCAACCCTGAAACCGATACGCGGCTATGATCAAAGGCTGCAGCAACAAAGGGCATTATCAAGCCCGATTCAAACCAGCCCACACAACCCCGTATGCTTGAGCTTACCTGACCACCGCACGCAGATCGCTCGCGATGCGGATCGCTTGGCCGTTGACCTGAGAAATACGGTCAAGTCCTTCGCGAATGCGACCGATAGGATGTTCAGGAAGAATTCCTTACTCATCAGGAGGTCAGAATGACACCCGCAATCACCCCGGAGGCGCCCGGTGCCGGTCGCTATGGATTCCATGAAGCATCCGCCCGGTCCGTCATGACAGCAGGAAGCCGGATTTTTGGCATCCATGCGTCCACATCCAAGGCGATCACCCTGCAAACCAAAGAAGGCGATAAGGTTACACTTGCCTTCGACCACGAAACCGTTGCCGTCTACGGTCGTGATGGCCGCCTGACCGTAACGCAATTCAACGCGCGCCATGCAGACGGGGCGGCGATAGCCCGCCGAAAGGTTCAATACGAGGAAAATAGCTGGCTTGCTTATCAAACCCGCCAAGAAGTTGCCGTCACGATCGAAGGCGATCTAAGCCCTGAGGAGCGGCGCGACATCCGCAGGGTCATAAGGCAGATTGATCGGCGCATGCGCCCGTTGCTTTCTGAGGGCGAGCCCGCCAATATCTCCTTCGGTGGAAAAATGCGCTCCGATCTGGATTCCCTGGCAGCGGTCGACGTCAACTATCGCCACGCGAAAACCATGATGTCGATGCAGGCATCGCAGATCACCGACAATACCTATCGTGTTGCCAACGATGAGCGCCGTTCGGCAAGGATGCACGTGGGCAGGTTCTCGGGTGTATTCAAGACGGTGATCGATGAGGCCATCGAAACGATTCGTGCCAGCAGTGTCGCCCCGCAGCACTTCATCGCCCCCATAAGAAATCTTTTTGCGGCGTTGAGCGATGAGGGCAATCGGCGTGAGGCGCCCCCACGGCCAATGATCAACACGCTGGAGCGATTGATTCTGAAACGCATCCGAGCTATTCAGACCCCGCCCCGCGGGACGGATTAGGGAAGCATTCATCGCCGGGCCGAATGCCTGGCCGTGCCACGCCTGCGGTTTAAGATTGCCTGCAGCCTTGGTCTGAACCCAAATCCAGCCGTTCTGGATGGAAGCTATTTAAGGGCGCGGCGATCGAGGCCCTGAAGCCACCGAATGGCGTTGGCAGCATCGGAGCGATCGAAATAGTCGATCTCGGTCCCGCTGAAGAGACCAAAAAGTCCGACGTAGGTCCGCTCCCATGATTTGCGTCCGACAATCGCGATGCGATCGATCTGATCGGCGTGCAGTTTGATGAACTGCAGGCTTTCAAACAGAGCATTCGGACTGCGCCCGTAGATTTCGGATTCAATCGCCAGCAGCAGCCGGACCCGTCCGCCGGCCTCGGCGATGCTGCGCTGCAGCATGCGGCTCAATTGTCGGGTCTGGCGATCGACCATTCGATCGAGGAAACGGAT
>JASJCD010000293.1 GCA_030066135.1 Desulfobacterales bacterium
TCGCGCAGATTACCCTTGCGCACTTCCTCTTTTAACTGGCGGTTGGTGGCGGCCACGATCCGGATGTCGGGAATCACGACTTCACTGCTGCCGATGGGGGTGTAGCCCCCGCCCTCGATGGCGCGCAGGAGCTTGACCTGCAGGCCGGGGCCGATCTCGCCGATTTCATCCAGAAAGAGGGTGCCGCCTTCGGCCTCGGCCAGCAGGCCGGGCTTGTCCTTGCTGGCCCCCGTGAAAGCGCCCTTCTTGTAGCCGAAGAATTCACTTTCGAGCAGATTGTCCGGGATGGCCCCGCAGTTCACCGGCACGAAGCGATGGTCGCGACGGTCACTCATTTCGTGAATGGTGTGCGCCACGAGTTCCTTGCCGGTGCCGGATTCGCCGTAGATGATCACGTTGGCATTGGAGTCGGCCGCCTTCAGGATGACTTCGTAAACCTCGATCATGGCCGGGCTGCGGCCAATCAGACGACCAAAACGCCCGGCATCCTTCATGTTATGGCGCAGCAGCAGATTCTCCTTGCGCAGGTGGGCCTCGCTCTCCCGCAAGGCCTCTTCGGCCTTGCGGATCGCCGTAAGATCGAAGAGCAGCCCGCGCAGACCAACCGCTGACCCGCCGCGTGTAATTGGACTGGCGTACACCATGGCCGGGAACCGGGTTTGGTCGGCCCTGCGCACCAGGGCTTCAAACTCCACGGGGCCATCGCCGGCCATGGCCTGGTGAACCCCTTCCAGCGCGTTGGCCTGGGCTTCCGGCGCCAGGATGTCGTCCACTTTCAGTGCCGCCGGATTGTCTTCGGGCCCCACGGCAAACATCTCGCGGGCGTAGCGGTTCATGAATGTAAAGGACCCCCGCGCATCGGTCTCGAAAACCGTCTGCGGCAGCAGATCGGCAAGCTCGCGGAATTTCTGCTCCTGACTGCGCAGGCTGGCCTCGGCCTTCTCGCGCTGCTCGATTTCAATCTGCAGGTTCTGGTTGGATACTTCCAGGGCCCGTGTGCGCTCCACCAGGTCGCTGGTACGCTGGGCGATCTCCGCTTCCAGGTGCTGACGGTAGCGCTGGTTTTCGCTTCGCAGCCGGGCCCGCTCCAGCGCGCCTTTGACAGCATGCTCGAGCACGGCCATGTCGAGGATGGGTTTGGTGACGAAATCGTGGGCCCCGGCGCGCAGGGCTTCGATGGCATCCTGAAGCACACCGGTGCCGGAAACCACGATCACCGGCGTATCAGGCGCCTCCTGCTTCATGTTGTCCAGAAACGCCAGTCCGTCCATCTCGGGCATGCGCAGGTCCAGCAGGATCAGGTCGGGCGCCGCCTCCCGCAGCTTCTGCAGGCCCTCATGGCCGTCGCCCGCCTGAAGCACCTCGAAGCCGCTGTCCTCCAGATAGGCGGCAATACTGTCGCGTACCACGGGCTCATCGTCGATGGCCAGAATCTTCAACGCCTTATGGGCCGAAGACGGCATGGGAATTCGGGTTTTGCGCATTTCCTTTTCCTAAATGACAGACCTTCAAGCTTTAAGTTGCATGAACGCGTAAAATTCATATTGCAGACGGTATCGTAAAAAGTCCACGCTGCGGCTTGTGAATCCCGTGAAATGCGGCGCGCTTGCGGTACGCCGCCATGACGAGGGAAGAAGCGTAACACCGATATTTATCCGCCTCGGGCGGATCGGACTTTTTACGAAGCCGTCAAGTTACACGTCGCAAGCGCAAAGGCCCTAGCTAACCCCAACCGGCACGGACCCTGATCAGGCGCTGGCCGCATTCAGCGGCATGGCCTCTACGGGCAGATGAAGGATGAAACGCGCCCCCCGGCCCGGCGCCGTCTCCACGCTCATGGTGCCACTGTGGTGGCTGGTGATAATAAAGTAGGACACCGATAGGCCCAGACCGGTCCCCACCCCAACCGCCTTGGTGGTGAAAAAGGGCTCGAAAACACGTTTGCGCGTCTCCTCGTCCATACCCGGCCCGTTATCCTCCACCTCGATGCGCACGAAACGGCCTTCCCGCCGCAGGCGCAGGACGATCTGCGGAGCAGCGGGCAGTTCTTCGGCGGCCCGGAAGGCCTGGGAGGCATTGCGCAGCAGATTCAGCAGGACCTGCTCGATTTCGGTGGGCATGCAGGCCACCTCCGGCAGATCACTCTCGAACTCGCGCCGGATGTGAATCTCCCGGAAATCGTATTTTTTGCGCAGATCATAGTCATGGGCGGCCAGGGCCACCGTTTTTTCGAGGAGCTCATCCATCCGGGTGGGGACGACGCGCGAATCACTGCGCCGGCTGAAATTGAGCATATCGGCCACGGTGGTCGACGCCCGCTCGCCCGAAAGGCGGATGCCTTCGATAAACCGCATGACACCCCGTTTTTCCAGGTAGCACGCGATTTGCTGCAGGTCAGTGCCGCATTCGGCGGCCACTTCCCGGTTGCGCGCCAGACCAGGTTCGACCCGGCGTAAAATGTTCTGGGCACTCTGCAGCATGCCGCTCAGCGGGTTGTTGATCTCATGTGCCATGCCGGCTGCCAGCCCGCCCACCGAGAGCATTTTCTCCGTCTGCACCATCGTGTCTTCCATGCGCACCCGCGCCGTGACGTCGTCCACCCGGATGACCGCGCCCTGAACATCTTCGGAAACCAGCGGGTAAATCATGATGTCAGCGTATTTCTGCTGATCCCCCTGCTGCCAGGCCACCTTTTCGGCCTGCTGCACGGCCTGCCGCCGGATGGCCTGTTTGACCATGTCCATGCGACCTCGCAGCAGAGGGAAGAGATCCGCCAGATCCTTGCCTCGGGCGGCTTCGTAGGGGATGCCCGTGGCCTTTTCGGCCTCGCGGTTCCACTGGCTCACCCGGCCTTCGCGGTCGACGCCGGCCAGCACCGAGGGCATGGAATCGATCATGCTCTTGAAGTAGAGCCGCATGCGGGACATTTCCCGCTCGGCCTGACGCGTCTGGGTGACATCGTTACCGATCCAGAGGCAGCCGACCAGGGCCCCCGTGCTGTCCCGGATGGCACGGTTGGTCCACGCGATCAGGACCCGCTCGCCGTCCTGCCGCATGGCCTCTTCTTCAAACAACGGGGTCGCCTCGGGGGTGGTGAAAATGCGCTGCACTTCAGCGGAAAGATCCAACCCGGCCTGGCTGGCAGGGGGAATGATGCTGCCCACGACCCCCCGGCCAATGATGTCACCCTCCCGGAATCCGAAAAACGTCTGGGCGAATTCATTGAAAAACGTAATCCGGCCCTCGGTGTTGAGTCTGAGGATGATGCTGTTGGCATTTTCCACCAGTTCGCGATACTTGGCCTCGCTTTTGCGAATCGCCTCCTCGGCTTTTTCGCGCTCATGGATTTCGGTCTTCAAATCGGCGCTGTAGATTTCCAGACGTTCCATGAACTGGTTGAAATAGCGGGCCAGCTGGCCGACCTCATCCTCTGATTCCCGCCCCATGCGCACGTGGTAGTCACCCGCGGCACCGGAAGAAAAATGCTGCATCAATTCCTGCAGCGGGCTGGTGATGGTAGCGCTGATGTAGAGGGTCAGCGGCACGACCAGGATAAACAGAATGGCCACCGAGGCGATGATCAGGGTGCGCATGTTCTTGAGCGGCTCGTAGAACTCGTCCATATAGCTTGAAGAGGCCACGATCCAACGAAACTCGGGGATATGGTTGAAGATCACCAGTTTGTCGCGGGCGGTGTCTTCACCGGGGTTGGTCCAGGAATAAGTAATCTTGCCGCTGCGGCGGGCGCAGATTTCGCGGATGAATTCGTTGCCGTCGCGGTCGCGGGCGTGGAGATAGTTGCCGCTCACCCGGGGGTGCAGCACCATGTTGCCCTGCTCGTCGATCACATAGGAATAGCCGGTCTTCCCGAACTGCAGCGATAGAATGCTGTCGCGGAAATCGTCCACGTTGACGAGTTCACGGAATTCTTCCCGGTAGGAGGAGGCCGAGATGATCCAGTCCCAGGGCGCAAAATAGGTCATGTAGAGGGCTTTGGGGCGGCTGCGGGTTTCGCCCGGATTCTTCCAGTCGTATTCGAGATAGCCTTCCTTGCGGCGTTTCTGCTCCTGAATAAAGGCATGCCGGGAGAGATCTTCACCCAGCAGGGCTTGTTTAGGGTGCACGTCCATGTACCCGCCGCTGTTGAGGCAATAGATATACCCCGTCTTGCCGATGGTCTGGCTGAGCAGCGCTTCCCGGGCCAGGGTCTGGGCGGCTTCCAGTGTGAGGGTGCCATCCAAGGCCTGCTGGTGAAAGTGGTCCACGATCTCGCGGTTTTTCTCGGCCAGGGCCCGCAGATAATTTTTTATGGACGTGTCCGCCGAGGTGCGCACCATGTTGAGAATGGTGGTGGTGGTGTTCTTGAGCTCGCTTTCGATGTTCTGCTCAAGCGTGCGCCGCACCACCGTGTAGACCACCATGCTGCCCAACGCCAGGCAGAGAACGAAGACCAGGGTATAGCCGGCCAGCAGTTTATACCGAATACGAAAATCACGAAAATTCCGGAGCAGATGCATGACGCCCCCTCCATTCCGAGGGCCGATAAGATCGGCGGTCACCGGATGCGGCCCGTCAGACGCCGACCAGCCAGCTGTTTCCGGTCTAAGCCGCGGCAGACGAACGCAGGATGTGTTCCTCAGGGGCCGCAGCGAGCAATACCGCCGTCGAATGAATGCAGGAATCGTACCTTCGCACCATTTGAAGACGCAACCGCCGTGCAGATCCCGGTGCGGATATCAGCGGAAACGCGCCATCACCCGCTTGAAACCCGGTAGCGCGTTGACAATCGTTTCATCGTCCACGCAGAAGGCGATCCGGAAATGGCCGGGCCCGTTGAAGCCGCTTCCCGGCACCACCAGGATCAGTTCTTCCTGCAGGGCTTGAACAAAGGCCACGTCGTCAGGTATGGGAGATCGGGGAAAAAGGTAGAACGTTCCCGGCGGGGTTACGAAGTCATAGCCGGCCGCGGCCAGCCCCTGACAAAGCATATCGCGCTTGCGCTGATAAAGGCTGATGTCGACGCTGGTGCCCTGCAGGCAGGCCACGATTTTCTGCATCAGCGCTGGTGCATTGACGAAGCCTAGAATGCGGTTGGCCAGAGCCATGCCGTTCATCACGTCGTCACGGTGATTGGCGGCCGGATTCAGGGCGGCGTAACCGATGCGCTCACCTGGAATCGAAATATCCTTGGAATAGGAGGTGGCCAGGATGCTGTCAGCATAGACGGCGAAGATGCTGGGCACCGTGTGGTCATCGAAAACGATCTTGCGGTAGGGTTCGTCGGAAATCAGATAGATCGTGCGCTCGTAGTCGGCGCTCTTGGTCGCCAGCAGCTCCCCCAGCCGGACCAGGCTCTCACGGCTGTAGATTTGGCCGGTGGGGTTGTTAGGCGAATTTATCAGCACGACCTTGGTCTTGGGAGTGATCGCGGCCGCCATGGCGTCGAGATCAAGGTTGAAGTCGGGATGGGTCCGGACGGTTTTGAGCACGCCGCCGTGATTGTCGGCGTAAAAGCCGTACTCGACAAAGCAGGGCACCGGTGTGAGCACTTCGTCCCCGGGATCGAGAAGGGTTTTGAGCGCCACGTTCAAGGCTCCCGAGGCCCCACAGGTCATAATGACCTCGTCCTGACTCACCACGACCTCTTGTTCCGCCGTCAGGTATTTGGCCACCGATTGGCGGACGTGGGGATAGCCCGTGTTGGGCATGTAGCCATGCTCCCCGCTGCAGCTGCAGGCGGTTTCCGCCAGAGCCTTGTCGAAGCACTCCGGGGCGGTGATGTTCGGATTGCCGAGACTAAAGTCAAACACCCTGTCCGGGCCGTACTCCGCCTTAAGGCGCGCGCCTTCTTCGAACATTTTGCGAATCCAGGATGAGCGCTGCAGAATCGTATCGATCTTGGTGGCAATCGTCATGG
>JASJCD010000294.1 GCA_030066135.1 Desulfobacterales bacterium
CCCCTCCCCCCTTCCCCATCGGCGCCGCTTTCACCGCCCATTATCCGCATACCAACTTCGGGGTGAGCTATTATGAAAGCGCCCTTTTTCTAATGGCTGAATTTAACGCGGAAGAGGGCGTCTACTGCCTGGCCATGCCGGTGGACAATGACATGGCCATGATCCTGGGCCGCGAAACGTTCGGGTATCCTAAAAAAATGGGGCAAATCTATCTGGAACGGGAGGGCAACGATCTAAAGGCCGGCACTGCGCGGCACGGCATTTCGTTTGTGGAGATGAAAGCCCGTATGGAGGGCCGCTTCAACGACCCGGGAGCCCAGGAACTGCTCAAGCAGAAGTTCGAAACCGACCCCGATGTGGTGGTCTTCAATTTTAAATACTTCATGGCTCCGGAGAGAACAGGCTATGACTACGATCCCCGTCTGGTGAGAGAAACGGTCAAGCGCCGTTTTAAATCCGTGTCGTACGGCGAAGCCCAACTGGTTTTCAATCCTTCACCTCATGACCCCTGGAGCGATGTCGAAATCGTGCGGGTGCTGGGGGCCACGCATACGATCGGCGACAACACCATGCTTCCCGGAGAAGTCGTGGCCACGGTCGATCCGGTGGCATTTACGCCCTATGCCTTCATGAAAATCGACGATCTGTAAGCCGTGGGCCCCACACGAAAAGGCCTCCGGTCTCCGAAGGGCCTATCGTCGTCGGGTCCGGGAACGCGTCTACCCCCCGTTCGACGCCGGGCTGGGTCCCAGGCCCGTGCCCGCACACTGTCCGCAACGCTGATCACCAAGGGTAAAGCGGGCCGGATGCATTTAACGACATGCAAGCCGCTTACCGTTGTTTATGCGGTTCTGTTTGGCGATTGGGGTTGATTTGACATGCCAGGAACTATAAAATCGTCATAACGATTTGAATAGGAATGCCAAACGTTCTTATTCACCCGGCCTATTCACCCGGTCCGGCGGCGCAAGCCGCCATACAGGCATGGCAACCGGGGCACCGTCTTGGCGGCCGAAAATGAAGCCTGATGTTGTGCGGTTTGATTTGTCTCCGTTTTCGCGTCCGGAATTAAAGCAGCAAGGTCATCGCCATTGGAAAAGGCTAAAGCAATAAACCCGAAGGCCTACCTGATACCCTGCCCGGCAGAGTCTTTTGCCAAACCGATCCCGATCGCGTCCGAACCGACTTATATCGGAAGAAGTCCGGAGGACGGGATCCAGATCCAGATCAACGACAGGCGCATTTCCCGCCGACATGCCTGTATTTATTCCCAGGACGGAAAGTTCTTCATCGCCGATCTGAATTCGCAGAACGGAACCTATCTGAATAAAGCGCGCGTAACCAAGGCCGGCCTCAACAGCCATGACAAAGTCAGCATCGGCAATCGCACCTATCGATTCCTGGTCCAACCGGACCCGGAAGACGACGGCCTGGACGGAACGCCGGCCGATGACACCGATACCATCGCCATCAGCCGCGAAGAAATGGACCTGTCCGATATCTGGGCCCAGAATGCGAATCATGCGGCGCGTGAATTTCTGCAGCCAAGCGACGAGGACGTCACGGCGGCACCGCCGCCGGACCCGACCGCCCACAGGAGGCTTTCGCTTTTATACCAGTTGAGCGAGAATCTGCGCACCGCCAGCAAGACCGGAAATGTCTACGCCCAAAGCATCGATCTCGTCATGGAAGCGATACCCGCGGCCGAGTTCGCGCTGGTTGCCAAAAGGTCGGTATCCGGTGAGGCCTTCAACATTGTCGCGGTCAAATTTCGCGACCCCCAGCAATCGGAGGAGGATACGATTCCGATTAGCCACACCGTCTTTGACTGGGTTCTGGCGGAGAACGTAACACTGGTCAGCCAAAATCTTGGGGCCGATCAGCGCTTCCAGGATTCAGAATCGATCCGCATCCATGATTTGCGATCCATCATATGCGTTCCGATTGTCGGCAAGCAAAAAGTCATCGGCCTGCTCTATGCGCAGGCCAACAAGCTGCTGAGCCCCTTTACCAAGAATGATGCCGAATTCGTTTCCGCCGTCGCCAACGAAATGGCCCTCAACATCGACAACATCCGTCTGCAGCGCGATATGCTGCGCAACGAACGCATGGCGGCAATCGGTCTGACGGTAAGCAATCTGGCGCACAACATCAAGAATCTACTGGCCGTCAACCAGACAGCCACCCAGTTGATGGATTGCTACATCAACGAACAGGACTTTTCCAACATCGAAAAGAAATGGCAGTGGCTTAAAAACAGCCTGGATGGCATCAGCCAGCTGTCCAATGATATGCTGGAATATGCACGGGATGATGAACTTTTCGTAAAACGCGTCGATATCAACAAGCTGGTCAGAAGGACGCGGCAGATGTTTGAGGACCGTCAAACCCGTGAAGGCCTGGAATTCGATTATGCCCTGAGCGAAGACAATCCGAACTGGGCCATCGATGAAGTGCAGCTTCAGCAGGCTTTGTTAAATCTTGTCCTCAACGCCGCCGATGCGCTGAAGGACGAACCCCAGGGGCGCATTCAGATCAGCACGTCGGTGCGCAATGCGGACACCCTGCTGATCAGCGTCGCTGACAACGGATGCGGTATCCCCGACAGCAAGCAACCCAAGATCCTCGATTTGTTTTTTACCACCAAGGGATCGAACGGAACGGGCCTCGGTCTGCCGATGGTACAAAAATTCATGGAAAAATCCGGCGGCAAATTAGAATTTCAGTCCGAAGAAGGCGCCGGCTCGGTCTTCACCATGATGTTTCCGAAGCGACCTGATTAGAACCTATCTCAAAATTAAGGTTAGAGTTCCTGGCAAGGCGTGAGACGGTGAGAAAGCGGAGCATACACGCAGTATGTGAGCATTTTGAGCCGGCTCACAACACTGCCAGGAGCGCTTAGATTATTTTTGAGATAGGTTATAGAACCCACCCGGCACCAGAAAAAAAGGCCAACCCGCACTGCGGTGATTGGCCTTGTGATCTTCAGGGCTACGCTCTGGATCCGAAGGGGGCTTGGCAAGACTTTCAAGCCCACGGGCTCCTTCAGACAGCCATTTTATACTGCCGGCCGTTGAGCACGGACCAGGTGATGTCGTCGTCCGCCGCCAGCGGCGCCAGGGTGGTCCGGCCGACGACCTTGTCGATTTCGTAGGGAGGCAGTCCGTCCCCCGGACATTTGATGGCCAGGTCTTCCATGCGGATGGCATGTCCGGCCGGCAGATCCCGCGCGGCAACGATCTTCTTGCCCATCTTGATCATGGGCGCGACCTCACTGGCGTAGACACGCTTGACCCCGTCCCCCATGGCAACGCGCACGCGCCGGAGATCGCGGACCATCTTACGCAGCCCCTCCGGCTCCAGCGAAAAGGCATGGTCCGTGCCCTTCCAGGTGTGGTTCAGGGTGAAATGCTTCTCCACCACGCGCGCCCCCAGCATATAGGCCGCCAGCGCCATGGCAATGCCGTTGTCATGGGATGACAAGCCGATCGTTGTCTCGGGGAAGCGTTCCCGAAAGGTGCTGATCACCTGCAGGTTGAGCTCCTCGAAGGCGGCCGGGTAGCCGGCCGTGCACTGCAGAATGCACAGCTGGGGATTGATCGGCATGATGGCATCGTGGGCCCGGCGCACGTCCTCCATGGTACCGCCGCCGGTGCTCAGGATGACCGGCTTCTGGAAACCGGCGATATGCTTGAGCAGCGGTATGTTCTTCAAGTCGCCCGAGGCCACCTTGAAGACCGGCATATCCATTTGCGCCAGAAAATCGGCACTGGCGAAATCAAAGGCCGTGGCAAACATCACCAGCCCCAGTTCCTCGGCACAGGCTTTCAGGGCCTTGTATTCGGCCGCTTCGAATTCCAGAAATTCGCGATGGGCGCCGTAGGTGTCACCGTAGCTGTTGGGGTTGGCGTAGGGTTTCTGATAAGCGGCGGCGGTAAACAACCCGCGGTTGTCGCGTTTTTGAAGTTTGACGGCATTGGCGCCGCAGGCCTTGGCAGCGGCGAACATCTCTCTGGCCGTATCCAGGTTGCCCTGATGGTTATGGCCGATTTCGGCGATGACCCAGCAGTCGCCATCGTCCGAGATGCGCTGTCCGCCGATTGACAGTTCTCGCATGTTTTTCTCCTTATGATTGCGTTGTACTAAGGCGATGGACAGCCCATCATCCCAGGGCACACCGCCGGCGTGCCGGTGGCGCGGTGTCCTCTCCGGCCGTATCACCCGTTTCCAGTGCCCGTCGTTCCAGATAATCCCGGCATGCGCGGGTGCGGGACAGTTTACCTGAAGTGGTGCGGGGGAGCGTATTGCGCGGCACGAGATCGATGCGGCAGGCAATGCCCCACGCCCTCAACACACGCGCGCGGACACGTTCGGCGAGTTGATCCGCCTCGGCCTGCGCGACATTGCGGCACTGGATCACCAGCACCGCTTGCTCCCCGCCGGTCTCATGCCGGACCGCAAAGGCCGAGGCGTCACCTGTGCGTACCCCGGGCTCGGCCTCCGCCAGGCTTTCCAAATCCTGGGGCCAGACGTTGCGTCCGTTGATAATGATCATGTCCTTCTCGCGTCCGGTGATGACCAGGCGGCGCCCGATCCGATAGGCCCGGTCACCCGTGTTCAGCCAGCCGTCGGCCGCCAGAACGCTGCGGGTGGCATCGGGATCGGCAAAATAGCCGCTCATCACGCTGGGCCCACGGACGAAGAGGGTTCCAATGGCGCGCTCCGGAACCACCTCGCCATGCGCGCCGCGGATTTCAAATTCATAACCCGGAAGTGCCCGGCCGCAGTCCACGAATACCTTGGCGGCATGGCCGCGGTCGGAGATGCGCCCGTCGACGGGCAAGGCCTGATCGCTTTCAGCCAGCTGCTCACGGTCTACACGATCCAACCGCAGGCCCTGGTCCAACGGCGAAAAACTCACGGCCAGCGAGCATTCGGCCATGCCATAACCGGCCACGAAGGCACGCGCATCGAAACCGGCCGGACGCAGCAGCTCCGCAAAGCCCTGCAGCGGTTCGGGCCGTATCGGCTCGGCACCCAGTCCCGCCACCCGCCAGGAGCGCAGGTCGAGCTGGGCGATGTCCTTGGCCCTGAGGTTCTGCATGCAAAGCTCGTAGCCAAAGGGTGGGCTGAAAGACAGGCTGGCCCGATTACGCGCAATCAAGGCCAGCCATCGTTTGGGCCGTATGGCGAAACTCCGGGGATTCAAATAGTCCACTGACATCTGGGAGGCCAACGGGGCGAGCACGAACCCGACAAGTCCCATGTCATGATAATATGGCAGCCAGGACACGGCACGGTCGCTTTCTACAACCCCCAGTCCGTGGCGCACGATCAGGTGCAGATTGTTCATCACCTGGGACTGCGTGACCATGACCCCCCGCGGAAAGCGCGTGCTCCCGGAGGTATACTGGAGGTAGGCCAAATCCTGGGAACCGGGCGGTACAAGGGGGCCTTCCTTTGCGGGCAGGCCGTCGAAATCCTCATGGCTGCCCACAAAACGCATGTCACGCCCACGGCAGGCTTCCTTCAGCAGCGGCAGATAGGTATCGGGGGCGGCGGCCACTTCGGCCCGGCAGGTGTCCAGCAACCGCCGC
Source organism: Desulfobacterales bacterium (assembly GCA_030066135.1). Lineage (GTDB taxonomy): Bacteria > Desulfobacterota > Desulfobacteria > Desulfobacterales > UBA5852 > JABZFP01. Next base: position 5,598 of record JASJCD010000294.1, read on the forward strand.
AGGTTTTCGATATAGACCTTGTGCCCGCCGATGTGGATGGCCGCTGGCAGCGGCACGGGCACCAGGCCGGCGTACTGGCAGGCAAAGAAAAAACGCATGAACTCCGGGCCGGTCTCGGCCACGATGGCCACGCGGGCGCCGCGTTCGGAGACCAGGCCCTGCAGGCGTCGGGCCAGCATCCGCGCTTCACGCCGCAGACGTTTATAAGGCAGAACCGTGGCCAGATCGCCTTTGCCGCCATAGAAGTTCATACCGGTAACGCCCTGGGCGGCGTAATCCAGGGCCTCCGTGAGGGATGCAAATTCAGCCTGGCACAGTGGTATCGAATTTTTGGTTGGCGTTGGTTTCATTGCTAGTCTGTCTCCCAAATGGCCCGTGGCACAAAAAT
>JASJCD010000295.1 GCA_030066135.1 Desulfobacterales bacterium
ATCGGACGTTCTTCCAGGAAAGCCGCCAAGGCCGCGTATTCTTCGGGCGTGTCCGTGAAACCGGGCAAATTGAGGTAGTTGAGGGCCACGTGCCCCCCGCGCGCCAGGGCCTTGTTGACGCTAAGCATGACATCACCGAAGGTATAGCCCCGGGGGCGGAAATAAGCATTATAGCAGTCTTCTCTGAGACTGTTGATGCTCACCCGCATGCTGTCCAGCCCGGCATCGAATAGCCGGGCCACCGTGTCCGGCAGGCTGGCGTTGGTGTTAAGGTTGATGGTGCCCTGGTCGGTCGTCTGCCGAATCAGGTGTATGGTCGGCGCAATAACCTCGGCCGCCAGCAGGGGATCGCCCTCGCAGCCCTGGCCGAAGCTCACCACGCCGCCGGGCACCCGTTCGATATGGGCCAGGGCCACCTGGGCGATCTCTTCGGGCGTGGGCGTGAAGTCGATCCGTTCCTGGCTGCAGGGAATCGGGGATTCCTTTTGCAGCGAGAGACAGCCCAGGCAGCGGGCATTACAGCCCGGCGAGGTGGGCAGGGGCGCCTCGCAGCGGCCGATGAAGAAATTCTTGGCCGCCGGGCAACCGTACTGCAGGGCGCATTTCTCCAGGTGCTGCCGCAGGCGGTTTTGCGGCATCGCCTGCTGGAAGTGCCGGACGCCGGCCGCCACCTTCTTGCGTGGCATGAGGCGCAGGTCCTGCCGGCGCTCGGGGTCCACCTGCATCACCGCCGTATAGAAGCCCTCCCCGTACCAGCCCACGGCCCCGTAGGAAAACAGCGGCAAGTATTCCGCAGCCGCCATCTCCTCGTAGCTGCACAGCCGGGTGATCACGTAACCCGGCGAATTGAAGGCCGCCACCGGGAACAGTGGCTCGCCCGGCGCATAGGGGTTTTCGTTAAGGGTCACCCGCTTTCCGGCCTCGATATCGAACACCACCGGCCGCCGGTCCGGTAGAAACATGAATTCACTGCCGTGCGGAATCGGTTGTGTCATGCGGGTTGTAAGGGGGGTCAACACCGTGCCGCCCATGCCCATGGCAGCGAACCCCTCCAGATCAAAGATCTCCCCTTCGGCATTGGCCACCACGGCCGTCAGGTAAGCCTCAGGGACAGAGGCGGGTTTGGATTTGCGCTGATGTCGGGTCATGGTCCAAGGTTATCATCGGTGTTGTTCATGGCATCTTGTCGTGCCCGAGTAGGTATTGAAAAACCACCCGTTCCACAAGGATAATCTATCGAATGATAAGAAAATCGCGATTCCAAGCAGCGCCCGCACGGGTCCGTAGCAAGTTCGAGAGACGGCATGCGCAGTCTGCAGGAGCGAGGCGTAGCAGAAAGTTTTACAACAATAGGATTTTGGTTTCAGCGCTGGGCCAACTCAACACTAATCCGTAAAACACACTTGTGAATGGTTTCGTAAAAGGGTCAAGAGCAAGGCTTGTGAGGCGCGAGGAATGAAGGCGTACCTATTGTACGCCGCAATGACGAGGGACGAAGCGTAACACAGCTATTGGCCCTTTTACGAAACCATTCCCGTTCCAAAGAAGGGGGCATGATTGGACGTGAAGAACGGCGGATCATTATTCAAAATCCGCCGAATCGGCTCCGGCCGCTTGAACTCCCGGCCCAGGAAGCGCCGCACCGCGTCCCGGTTCCATCCAGCCGGGTGCACGAATTCGCGGTAGAGTGAAAGGTCGCCGTCGTAGAAGGGCAGGGTTTCCAGCGACTGGGCTTCAACACTGTAAGCCGGAAGGTTGAAGATGGCCAGGTTCAGAAAATCGATGGCGTCGGCATGGTCCAGGGTGAAGTCCAGGGTGCGGCGGGCCCGGTCCTCGGTTTCGGCCGGGGTGCCAAAGAGCAGGTAGACATAGGTGGCGATGCCGGCCGCTTTCAAATTCTGAAGGGCCGCCGACACAGTGGCCAGGTCCACTCCCTTGGACAAGGCGTCGAGCACGGCCTGATCCCCGGACTCCACCCCCAGTTTGAGCATGACGCAGCCCGAAGCCCGCAGCCCGGTCGCGAAGTCCGGGTCTGCCAGGTGGGGCGTGATCCGTGCGAATCCGTACCAGGGGATCCCGGGGGGATTGGCAATCAAATGCTTCATTAGCCGGGGCGCAAGGGCGTTGTCCAGAAAATGGACCAGTCCGGGCGTCCTTCGCGACCCAAGGACCGTGAGCCCGGCGGACACATCTTTCGGCAGCACCGGCCGGTAGGGCCCATTCTCCGCTTTTTCCGGGCAAAAGGCACATTTCTTCCAATAACAGCCCTTTGACGTGTTATAGGGCAGCACCCCGACCGGCGCCAGGTAGCGGTCCCAATCCAGCTCGGCGAAATCGTAGCCCGGACAGGCGTCATCGGCGGTTGGCGTGCCCCCGCACATCCGAACCAGAGCATCTTCCCCCGGCCCCGCTATCAGTTCGTCCACCAGGCCGCCGAAGGGATTGCCGAATCCCGGTATCCCGGCCCAGGATGTCACCAGCCCGCCGCCGACCACGATTTTCACTGCCGGTAGCACGCCGCGGATAAACCCGATCATGGCGAAGGCGCACAGGGCCTGGCTCATGAAATTGATGGAAAGCCCAACGATGTCCGGCGCATAGTCTCCGGTGAGTTGGCGCAGGTGGCGGGAGAAATGCGGATAGAAGGGGCTGGTCTCGAAGGTTTCGGCCGCCCGCACGAGATCGCGGCTGCGCACGGGGGCGAGATCAGGATGGCTGAAGTCGGCAATGGAAAGCCGCGCGCCGGATTCCAGGGCCGCGAGGCTGACCAGCCGGTTGACATCCATCACGGCGCGCCGATAGCGGTCCCGGCTTCGATACAAGTCTGGCGAGCGCAGGGCGGCGATGTGGGCGTCCCTGTTTTTAGTGGCCCGGCGCGACCAGGTGTCATCCACCGCCACCGGCTGCCCGACCAGATCGAGCAGACCTTCCAGGCTGGCGTCCCAGACCCGGCAGTCGATTCCTGCCGCCCTCAGCGCCCAGGCCAGCCGTGCGATGCCGGCCGGCGGCTCGCAGGGTTTGGCCACGGGGGGGTGAATCAGGAAAATCGATTTTCTCTCGAGCATGACCGTGCATCAAAAGGGATCTTCAGATTGGGCGCCGGCCTGACGCGGGCGTTTATGGCCGGATCCCATCATGACCACAGCGCCCCGATACTTTCCGGGCATAATGGATAATGGGCCGCCAGGCCGCAGAACGATATGACCCTGAAAACCCCTAAATCCTCATCCATTACCGGCCGGAAGGTCACTGCGACGAATCAACTACGAGGGCGGGAATTTTTGCATGATTTTTTTCACGGCCCTATCGATAACGGCCCTTCGCTCTTCGGGCGTGGTGGCCTCATTCAGATTTGTCTTAAACGCTCCCCGCCAAACCATATGGTTGGTCTGCGGACGGACAAAAGCGACCACCATGGTGCCCTCTTCGTAACTCCAGGACACGGACCCGCCTTCGTATTCCTTCGACGAGGGAGAGAACCGGCTATCCGCGGCGCGCGAACCGTGGACCTCTTGGGTCTCGACTTGCGGCGCTTTCCTTAGATAGACCACGACCTGGAAATCTGGAGTGGCTTCCACCTGCCGCAGCCCCTTCGCCTGCAGATCCGTGTCGACATGCCGACGGATGAGTGCCAGGTCACCTTCATCAGTCTCATCCGTCCCATGCAGGGCCGACCAATTGTAGGTTTCAAGGTCTGAAAAATTTACACTGCGGTTGTAGTTCGTATCCACACGCTCGAGGATACGCGCACATCCCGTAAACACCAGCAGCAGCACCAAAGCGAGCAGGGCTCTTTGGCAATGGTCGGTCATTTAAAAGCTCCTTTCGGCTGTCTTGCGGTCACCTGCCCGCCCCGATCCGGTGGCGGCATCGAAAAAGAATCTACCATGACCGATTCATGCGCGCCAACCATTTTCACGCGCCCGGCGGCAGCGCGCGCGGCTGGCTGTCCGCGCCTTGTTCGTGCGGCATCCCCTTGAGGTTGACGGCCTTGGCTCATCCCTGTTTCTCCGGGAGGTAGCGCCAGAAGCGGCGCGGCAGCTGGCTTCGGTGCAGTTTGGGGTTGTTGCGCTGGGGAATGTTGACGGCCGCAAAATACTTCTGCCACAAAACCTGGCACTGCTTTTCATCGTCAGCGGCCCGCTCGAGGGCCTGCAGGTCGGCGCCCGTCAGCCGCAGCCGGCGTGTGCGCTGCCCGTCATAGCACAACCCGTAATCCCGCCCGGTATCGTAGATGATCCACTCCTGATCGGCATAACGCGCCTCGAAATGTTTCCGCACCAGAGGCAGCACGTCATATCTGGGGTTGATCAGCGCCAGGTACTGGTTGGCCGCTGTCCGCTGGAAACGGACGAAGCCCTTCAGGCGGTGGGCCTCGCGTCGGACTTTCTGGGAAAGACGCCCGATTTCGATCTGCGCCGTGAGATCGGCTGCGTTCGATTCGGCCCTCGCGGCCTGGATGGCGTCGCCCACATATCGGGCGATAAGCGTTTCCACCCCGGGCCGCCCGGAAAGATAGGCATCTAAAACCCGTCGGCGCCCTTTCTTCCCCAGATAGGCCTTGAGGCCCCGCCACACGCGGTCGGCCTTGAGGGTATCAGTGGCGATCGCCTCGCGCGCCTCGAAGAGCCCGGCCTGGTGGAGGCCTTTGGGCTCGATGGCCGACGGCGGCCGCTTGCCGGCATGGCTTTCGAAAATGGCGGTCAACAGCCCGTCAAACGTCCCGTCGGTCACGAAGATCTGGCTTTCGGAAGCGTCCCGCGCCCCCGGGGGCGCCTCGGGCAGGTCCGCACCGCCCCACTGGCGGACCGGCAGCCCGTCGCAGATGATGAACGGTGCTGCCCGTTTGACCACCACGCCCAGCTGCTGGAGATGTTCGAAGCGGATGCGGCCCCGCCGCCGCAACCCTGAAATTCGGTTGGCCGACTTGATCCCGATCCCCGGGACCCGCAGGATCATCTCCCGTGCAGCCGTGTTTACGTCCACTGGAAAGATGGTCGGGTTTCGCAGGGCGAAGGCCAACTTGGGGTCCATTTCCAGGTCGAGATCGGGCGCGTCGTTGCCGATGATCTCACCCAGCTCGAACCCGTAGAGCCGCAACAGCCAGTCGGCCTGGTAGAGCCGGTTCTCGCGTTTCAGCGGTGGCGCATCCATGGCTGGCAGGGGCGGTCCGGCCTGCGCCAGGGGGACGTAGGCCGAGTAGTACACGCGCTTCAGGGCCTGCCGCCGGTAGAGCTGGTCGGAAAGGTGCAGGATCTCATAATCCGTCTCCGGGCTGGCCCCGATGATCAGCTGGGTGCTCTGGCCGGCCGGGGCAAAGGCGGGCACGTGCCGAAGCCGGCGCCGGTCCGCGCGGGTTTCAGCGATGGTCTCCCGCACCACGTCCATGGGATCGAGCACGGCCGCATAGGTCTTCTCACCGGTCAGTCGCCGCAGGCTCTCCTCGGAGGGCAGCTCGATGTTGACGCTCAGGCGGTCGGCATGCCGGCCCGCTTCCCGGATCAGGCGGCGGCTGGCAAAAGGTACGCATTTCAGGTGGATGTAGCCGTTGAAGCCCTGTCCGCGCAGGTCGCGTACCGTGCGCACCAGCCGCTCCATGGTGTCGTCCGGGCTGCGGGCCACGCCCGAACTCAGAAAAAGCCCCTCGATGTAATTGCGCCGGTAGAAATCAACAGTGAGGTTCGTTACCTCGGTGGGGGTAAAGGCCGCCCGCGGAATGTCGTTGCCGCGGCGGTTGATGCAGTAGGCGCAGTCGTAGATGCAAAAATTGGTAAACAGGATTTTGAGAAGCGACACGCAGCGGCCGTCTTCGGTATAGGTGTGGCAGATCCCGGCGGGGGCCGCATTGCCCAGTCCCTGGCCGGTGTTTTTACGCCGGCTGCCGCTGGAGGCGCAGGAAACGTCGTACTTGGCGGCGTCCGCCAGGATGGTCAGCTTGTCTTCGAGATTCACGACCCACCCGCCGCCGC
>JASJCD010000296.1 GCA_030066135.1 Desulfobacterales bacterium
GCGGAAACGGAAGGCGCTGCGAAAACGCTCCTCGACCGCGGTATCTGCGATATCTATATGCGCACCCTGCCGGTCAACCCGAGCCGCTCCCAGGATTTTGGATTGACCATACCCGTCTACCGCTCTTCGCTGGGTCTCATCGTTCAAGATTATCGGCGCGACGAATTTCAAAACTGGGAGGATATCAACGAACAGGGTGATTCGCTCCGCTTGGGCGTTGAAGAAACGCCGGGAAACATCAGGCGCCTCAGCCGATTCACCAGTGCCACCATCGTTCCGATTCAGGATATGATACAGAAGCTATCGCTGCTCGAAGCCGGCGCAGAAGACCTCGATGCGATCGCTGACATGGCCGAGGAAGGGGCTGCCTTGACCATCCTCTACCCTAACTTTAGCAATGTTATTCCCAGACCAACCGTTTATCTACCGGTGTCCTATGCGGTAGCCCGTGGTAACACAGATTTGTTGGATTTCCTCAACAGCTGGCTCCTGATGAAGAAGGAGGAAGGCGTCGTTGATGCACTTTACAGCCACTGGATGCTGGGGAAGGCGATAGAAGCGGAAAAGTTACCGCGCTGGTCAGTGATCCGGAACGTCCTGGGTTGGGTGGAATAGGCACTCCGGTTTGCCATAGTCCTGAGTTTTGTGGGATAAACATTACCTATCTACAAATTTAGTCAAGTACATGTAGCTGCTATTAAAACGTACTAAACCCTCCCTCCCAATTGTGCAGATAGCTACAACATAACAGTAAATTTGCCCATCTTGAGTTTACTGCTTTTAAAAATAAAATTCTGATTTTAATCTACTCCGTTGTTTTCCTAAGCTTGTCATGATTTCCGCGGGCATGATGATCAGGATCGCCTATTGTGAAAAAACATCGCCGGATCTGCTGCTGGTTACACGATCCGGCGATTTTTTTGGGATTTCAGTTTTTTATGATCAGGCGGCATCCGCCAGACGACCATCGGCCACTTGCATAATGCGGTCGGCATAACCGGCGCAGGCCCGGCTGTGGGTGACCATGACGATGGTGCTGCCCCGTGCATTCAATTCCTGGAGCAGGGTCATGATCTCCCCGGAAGTCTTGGAATCCAGGTTGCCCGTGGGCTCATCGGCCAGAATCACCGGCGGGCGGTTGACGATGGCCCGTGCAATGGCCGTGCGCTCCTTCTCACCGCCCGATATCTGGCTGGGCAGGCGTCGAAGTTTATCCTCCAGACCAACCGCCGCCAGGGCTTCGCGGGCCATGGCCCGCTTCCGGCTTCGGGGCGCTTTGATGGTGGCCAGGGGCAGCATGACGTTTTCCTCCAGATCCAGATAGGGAATCAGGTGGAAACTCTGGAAGATGAAACCCAAAAATTCCCGCCGGAAGTCCGCCCGGCGCTCGGCGTCCAGATCGTAGACGTCGATGCCCTCCACCATCAGGGATCCGGACGAGGGTGCGTTCATGGCCCCCATGATGGAGAGCAGGGTGGATTTACCGGCACCGGACTCCCCCATGACCGCCACAAACTCACCGCTTTCGATCTGAAAATCCATGTCCTCGATGGCCATGACGGTGGCTTCGCCGCGGCCGTAGTGTTTGCTTAAGGTTTGACCAATTATGTGACTCACGATTCACCTCACTAGAGTGCGCGCAGGGCGTCGTTGGGGTCCATACGGGCGGCGGCCATGGCCGGATAGACCGAAGCCGCCAGGCCGACAGCCAGTGCCATGGCCATGGCCCCGCCCGCCAGCGGCAGGTTCCAGGGCAACGCCATGGATGGATTCTCGGCAAACAGGTAGAAGGCCAGTTTGGTGGCGCCCATGCCGGCCAGATAGCCGATCACGCCGGCACAGACCGAGATCAGGGCCGCTTCGATCAGAATGATCCGCGCCACGTGGCGCTTGCGGAATCCGATGGCGCGGAAGACACCGATCTCCTCCTTGCGCTCCCGCACGCTGCCGGTCATGGTCACGAGCACCACCAGGCTGCCGATCAGGATGACGATCACCGAAACCCCGAAGGAGAATTTCTTGAACTGCATCAGGGTTTCCATGCGGCCCTTGACGACCTGCTGAATGGCCATGACCTTGGCCCCGGGAAGGGCCGTGCTGATCTGGCGCACCATTTCCTCGATGGGGCAGCCCGCGCACAGGGCGGCCACCTCCACCATCGACACCCGTCCGGACTTGTCGAGAACCTGCTGGGCGGCCGGAAGCGCCGTGAAGAGCAGGTGGTCGTCCTGGGAGCCGGTGGGATCCAGCACCCCCTGAACGGTCATCGAATGGCCCTTGATCTGCACCCGGTCGCCGGCCTGCAGTCCGAGCACCCGGGCTGCTTCGGCCCCGGCCAGCAGACCGTCGCCCGACGGTTTCCGACCCTCGATCTTCCACCAGGGTTTGAGGATACGGGCCTCCTCGAAATCCACCCCGGCCAGCATCACGTGCCGCTCGTTCAACTGCACGGCCCCCAGCACCACCGGCCCCATGGCGGCGATATTGCGCGCATTCTTGATCTGGTGGACCCGTGCGAGATCGGCCTCGTAGAGTTCCTGCATCTCGAAGGAAATCCCCCCCATATTGATCCCGCCGTAATTGAGCGACAGGCTTTCGGTGCGCGGCACGATCAGGATATTGGCGCCGTATTTTTCCAGTTTGTGGTTGATATCTCCGGTGACGGCATCGGCAAAGGTAACAACGGTGATCACCGTCCCGATGCCCAGGACCAGGCCGAAAAGGATGAGTATGGCCTTGCCTTTGCGCCGCAGGAGATTACGGATGGCAATCTGTCTGAGCGTCATGGCTTAGGCCTTTCCTTTAAAGTCGAAATAACCCCGTCCGGAACGGATGTCCTCGTTCTCGATTACCAGCAGGTCGCCTTCCACCCGGCGGTTCAGCGGGGCCGGGTTGCAGCCGCCCTTGACCTCGTTGACCTTGGTGGAAACAAACTTTCGCCCGCAGTTGCGGCACACCATGACATCACCGTCCTGGTAATAGCCCTTGCCGGCGGGCCAGCAGACGTCGCAGGCATCAAAGGCGGCCCGCAGCACCCCGTCCGCGCTCTTGATGATGAAATAGCGGATCGTGCGCTCACCGTCCTTGAAATCGAAATGACGCGCCTTGCCATCCGCAAACATCGCCACCGGATAGGTCACCCGGTTGGCGTTGGCCGGATTTGCCGCCTGGACCGCATTCGGTGCAGCGGCGGTGGTTGGGGTATCCGCCTGGGTGCCGAAAATCATGTAGCCGCCGGCCACACCGGCCACCAGCAGGACCGCAATCACGGTGGGCAGCAGAAAGCCCCCTTTTTTATCGGTGGCGCCCATGACGGTCGCTTTTTTCTGCGCGCGCAGGTCGTTGGCGCTGGTTTTGGTTTGCGGGGATTTATTTTTTTTATGCTTCTTGGCCATGTTGAATCATCTCCTGTGATAAATTCAGATAGTTGCTAATTTGTGACGTTGTTGGGTGCCGTCGTTCCCCCGACACGGGCGTGCACGCCACGACCTCTGTCCGTTTCGGATACGGCGCAAACCACCTCCAGGCGCAATCCAGGCCGCCGAAAAAGGGCGGATCCGCGCTTGTCAGGTTGTGACACCCGTGGACAATCGGGGATACGTCAGGAAATCTTCAACACAGGAAGGTTTGGGTCTGCAGGTAGATCGGTGGACCGGTTGGATTGGGTGGCCCCATAAATCGTTGCACCGCTCCCCTGGCATCGATGGCAGGGGCCGGTGTAAAAAAGGCTGGCGCGAATGCACCAGGAATTTCAGGCTCAAAACTTGACGCCGTTGGCAGAAAGGGGACTGCCTGTGCGGGAACCGGCCCGGCCAGGTCACATGGCTGAGTTACAGGGACGGTGCAGCAACCCTCATCCCCGTGCGCCGTTTCAGATCCCGGTGCCGGCATCGTGGCCATGTTCTGGCAACAGCATGCGGCGGTCCCTTCGCAAGCCATACGGAAGGCCGCCGCAGCCTGACCCGTCAGGCTGATAATCAGCAGGCTGGCGACCAGGATGCATATGATGGGGTTACGTCTCAATCACGTTCCTTACTAAGAATTGTTCCTAACTTGCTACAACAATCGTGTTGGCCTGTCAAGCCTAGCGCTTTGACCCCAAACGGGAGTTCGCGATACGCCACGCCGGACCTCACTGCCGCTAATGATTACACTTTTGCACTTTCCACAGGATTCTGTTACAAACGGATCATCATCAGCAAGCCCCGCCGGCCCCCCTACCGTGCAAACGGTTTACATCGCCATTTTAGCGTGACGGTCTCGCAATAAATCCGATCCGCCCGAGGCGGATAAATATCAGCGTTACGCTTCATCTTTCGTCATGGCAGCGTATCATAAGTACGCTTCATTCCTCGAGATTCGCAAGCCGTATCGCGAACTTTTCGAGACCGTCAAAAACAAGACTTTTTTCGACTTCATCAAGCTTAACGCTTTGAGAAATGTTTAATCCCAGGACATGATTGTTGCCACGAAAAATGGCGTCTCCACAAAATGTATCGCTTCGGCCTGAACAGATGCGTATCAAACAGGCAGAGTCACCCAGCGAAATTGAGGCCGCACGCATTCTGTTCCGCCAGTACGAGGCGTTCCTGAACGTTGACTTGCATTTCCAGCATTTTGAAGAGGAACTTGCACGCCTCCCTGGAAAATACGCGCCGCCCAGTGGAGCGCTTCTGGTCGCTTTCACCGGGGACAGACCGGTCGGCTGTGTTGCCCTGCGCAGGCTTGACGCCGGCACGTGCGAAATGAAGCGCCTTTTCGTCATTCCCGAGGCCAGAAGAACGGGTCTGGGCAGACGTCTCGCACAGGAGATCATTGCCTGGGCACGGGAGATCGGGTACACCGTGATGCGTCTGGATACCCTGGATCGCCTTGCGGAGGCCATGCGTTTATACGAATCGCTCGGCTTCCGCCGAACGGCACCCTACTACCACAACCCGCTTCCGGGCGTGGTCTACTGGGCGCTCGACCTGACGAAATGACACGCGGCCCAGCACCATGCGAGGCGCCACAGGTGATCGCCGAGCCAAGGCGCGGCAACCGTTCAGCAGGCGGTATATGCGCCGTTAATGGCAGGGACTGAATTTGAGGATTTAATTTGCCCATCGAGATTCAATATACAGAAGACAAGATCGGCGTGGTTTTCTGTGCGGTCGGCAGGGTGACAGGGGAAGAGATCATCGCCGCGCAGAAAACGATTCATGACAGTGAAGGTTTCGCTGATCTGCGGTACTGGATCGTAGATCGCTCCCGATGCACGGAGTACACGGTAAGCACGGATGAAGTCAGCCAGATCGCGGACATGGACAATAACGCCGCTAAAAGAAATCCGCATTTATTGATGGCCCTGGTTTCCGAATCCGACCTCCAATTCGGGGTATCGCGCATGTACGAAGCCCAGATCGACGCCAACGGATTCAAAACCATGTCCTTCCGCGACCGGGCGTCCGCAGAACAGTGGATTGAAAACGAACTCGGCCAATCCTTGCCATGACTGAAGACGACGGCCATCTCGACAATCTGGCCATTGGCCACTATGTGGTCGGCGCGATCATGGTCGCCTTTGCCTGCCTGCCCCTGCTTCATCTGGGCATGGGTATCGCCATG
>JASJCD010000297.1 GCA_030066135.1 Desulfobacterales bacterium
GGGTTGAGGGTCCGGTAATCCAGAATGCCCAGGCCGGCATCCGCGGCCTGCCGAAGGTGGGGGAGCTGATCCAGTTGCCGGCCCAGAATCTCCGCACCGACAGCATCCACCGCCACGGGGTCGGTGCCGGCCACGAGCGTGTTGGTCGCGGCCAGATCCGATATCGACCCGCCCGTGGGACCGTTGTGCATCATAGCGGTCACGGCATCCAACATCACCAGGGTCGGGCGTACCAGGGCCGCCAGTTCGGCGATGATGGTGTGGATATCCTGGTGAAAGACATTCCGGCGACCGCCCAGCAAACCGTACCAGTTTTTAATGGTCATGGAAGCGCCGCTGCGATGATGATCCTTGAGGGGTGCCATACCGATGAGGCAATCCGCCTGGGCCAGCGGTCCGACCAGCACCGGCCAATCCCGGATCAGCCGTGCGCCGGCCAGGTCGACCGCGGCAAACCGATCGGCGGTCGGCAGCACAACCCGGCCACCGGCGGTTTCGGCGGCCGGCCCGATCCCGGTGAGCCGAAAGCAGCTGGCCGGATCGTTGATGGGATTGTCGGTGACCACCACATCGGCAGCCCCGGCCTCGCGGCACGCCACCACCACCGCCTTGACCAGGTCCGGGTGAGAGGTGGCCGAAATCGCCGGCGGCGAGGCAAAGGCCGCATTGACCTTGATCACCACGCGATCGCCGGGGCGGACAAAGCGGTTCATACCGCCCAAGGCCCCCAAAGTCCGGCGCACCATATCGGCACGATCCGTTCCCTTGGCAATGGCCATGGCCGGACCGCCATCGGGTGTTTTGGAAAAGTCGGGGATTCCGCTGAGTGCCTCGGTGGATGGCTCCAACGCCGGTGGATCGGTGGCGTGCCGCCACCATCCCACGCCCAGCGCTGAAGCCGAAACCAACCCGGCTTTGACCGACCGCTGGATGAACTCCCGGCGATTAAGACCCGTCATCACCGACCTCCTTTAGGCGGTTGCGGATTCGTTCGGCGAGGGCCAGGGCGGTTTCCCTGTCCGGGGCCTCGTGCACGCCGATCACGTAGCGCCCCTGGTGAAGTACGACCTCGATGGTATCCAGAATATCGATGACGGCAACGCCTTCCGGCCCGCCCAGGGCGGTCCCGCCGTATTCAAGATAAAAATCCCGCACGGTCTCGGCCGTGGACTGCGCCGACGCCGCCGATTCCCGCCGGGCCACATAGGTGGTGATGCCGCCCCCTTCGTGCGCGTATTGCGCCGTGAACACCTGGTTGAACCCGGCGATACCAAAGGCATCGGAGGCCACCAGGGACCGGCTGCCCGCCACCTGTCCGTCCTCCGGGAACAGGGTCATCTCCGTCACGTTGGCCGCATCCGCTCCGACCCGGTCGACGAAAGCGGCCGCCATGGCCTCGGCCGCCGTCATCAGGGGTTCCGAAGCTTCGGCGCCCACCAACTCCAGATAATAGCGCCCGTGTGCCAGAAACCGGCCATTGGGCGTGGCATAGGCAAATGGGGTGGGGCCGGCGGTCTCCACATCGCCCCGGCGTTGCATACTGAACACGGAAAATGCGTTGCGGGCGGTGCCCATATCGTAAACAAACAATTCAAACCAGAGGGCCGCATCACTGACCAGGGCAAACCGCTGGGTCTCCAGGGACCGGAATCCGGCGCTGAAGTAGAGTTCCGCCTTGCCGTTGATCTTGTCGGACAGCGTATCCGGATCGAAGCGCTCCGGAGGCGAGAACGGCTGAACCCCGGTGGGCGCAAGGTCCGCCAGAGATAACGAAGCCGTCTCGGTTGCCGGTGCCGATAGCACCTCCCGGGCGGTCACCGCCGGATTGAACCGATATTGAACGCTGTAAATGCTCATGGCAATTACCGCCAATAGGATCAGTACACCGAATCCCACCAGACGCTCCATACGGGTTACGCTATGTTTGGCAGACACGGGGGTCATCGGGCCCTCTTATCGGCTATTCGAATCGATCTTTCTTCACGATTAATTGCGCTTTGATTTGTGAGCATTTTATGTGCTCAATGGCCAGGCGCCTATGATCGCGGTTCCGAACGATCAAAATCTGGTCCTTTAAATTCGGCACCAACTTCAAAACGTATTCCTGGCAGCATTTTGCCCTCTCGGGATCATCGCAACCCCATTCCGGACACTACTTTTACGGCTTCCAATATGCTTGAATTAATGTGGAAAGCCAAAAACGAGGAATGATGAGGCCGAATCCGGGTTCATTAAATCGTAGGCGAGCGGTTTCAAGTGCGAGCGGATTAAAATCAGAGGGTATTCGGCCCTGATACCGCAAAATGAGAAATGCTTAGCAGGGAGAGGCTGGAAATGTCAATGTTATTTACTGGTTAGGGGTATTCGCCGTCGAACCGTGAGCCGATGTTCTTTTACGGGATAACACAGGGGGCAGTTCTCGACATGATACATCGATACGCCCCAAGCGGTGTCGGAAAAACCAAGCGATCGTCTCAGGTCAGAGCGTTGCGCCCTGACCCAGTTTATTCATTTGCCGGTTTTTCCGCTCAGGTATCTGGACCCAGCGTTCCAACGAAGGTCGCCAGTCGCCGGGCCTCACCCTCCAGTTCGTCCAGCATCCCGGAGGTATCCAAGGGGGCACCTGACTGAATGGCCTTTTCGAGGCTGGCCGCCGCCTCGGCCAGCGCCTTGGCCGTCAGATTGGCGCTCCCCCCTCTGATGGCGTGGGCGGCGCGGGCCACCGTGTCCGCATCGCCATTGGCCACCGCCGCACGCATCTTCGGGAGCCGGCGCATGACATCGTCCGTGAATTCGGTCAATACGGCCATTAATGTGTCAACTTCATGGCCAAATTCTTCAAGGGCCAGAGGGTAGTTCAGCGGTGTGGCCTCCGAGGCGGATGGCACGGTTGTATTTGGGGCGCCTGCGTTTTCGGAATCCTCAGGGGGCGCATCGACCCATTTACCGATCATGGCCAGCAGTTCATGTTTCTTCAGCGGCTTGGGAATATAGTCGTCTGCTCCGGCCGCCAGGCATTTCTCACGATCGCCCTTGAGCGCATTGGCCGTCAGGGCCACGATGGGCACGCGCCGGGCCTCACGGTGCTTGCTGCATGCGGGTCCTTCCAGGCGTCGAATTTGACGCGTCGCCTCGTAACCATCCATGACCGGCATCTGCATGTCCATAAGGATCAGATCGTAGACCTGACGCGCAAAGGCCGCGACCGCTTCCTCGCCGTTCTCGGCCAGATCGACCGTATAGCCGGCGCGACGGAGATGATTGAGCGCCACCTGCTGGTTGGTCAGGTAATCCTCAGCCAGTAGAATACGAACCTGTGCGGCCTGGTTTTCCGCGATGGTGTGTCGGGTTATCAGCGGTCTCGATTCGAGGGGCGTGGCGTTGTCGGCCCCCAGCACCAGCTTGATGGCCTGTTCCAGATCGGCTGATTTAACGGGTTTGTTGAGATAGCCGTCGACGCCCATGCGGCGGCACTTGTCACCATGGCCGATTTCGCGCATGCCCGAAATGAGGATGATGGCCATATTTTTAAGACCGGCACTGGCTCTGATCCGGGAGGCCAGCGCGAATCCATCCATCTCCGGCAAACGTATCTCCGTCAGCAGCAAGTCAAAGGGGTGTGAAGCGGCCGCCGCGGATTCGAGCCGATCCAGCGCCGTCGACGGATGGTCGCATGCATGGGCCTCGCAGCCATAGCCGGTCAGGTACTCCACGAGGATGTCGCGGCTGCTCGCCAGCGTGTCGACGATCAATACCTTCAGGCCGGCCATCACTTCGTCGCCAGCCGGCTTTGCCGCCAGGGCAGGGGGCGCTTTGTCAAACGTGACCGTGAACCAAAAGGTGGCCCCTTCGTTCGCTGCGCTGATCAGGCCGATTTCGCCTCCCATCAATTCGATCAATTGCTTCGCAATGGTCGTTCCCAGCCCGGTGCCGCCGTATTTGCGGGTGGTGGTGCCGTCGGCTTGGGTAAAGCGCTCGAATATCGTCGCTTGCCGATCTTCAGGGATGCCAATACCCGTATCGGAGACTTCAAAACGCACCAGCACTTTCTCCGACCGCTCCTGCACCAACTTGACCCGTATGCTGACTTCACCTTCTTCTGTGAATTTTACGGCGTTGCCGGCCAGATTGTTCAGCACCTGCCGCAGCCGGCCTGGATCGCCGAGCAGGCGGGCCGGAATACCGGGCGCGACCAGGGAAGTAAATGCCAGACCATCTTTCTTGACACGTAAAGCGATGCTTTCGACGACGTCTTCGATGAGCACCCGCAGGTCGAAAGGTATGCTTTCGAGCTGAAGTTTACCGGCCTGGATCTTGGAGTAATCGAGAATCGAGTTGATCAATGCCAGGAGGTGATTGGATTCCTTGTCGATGGTTTCGATGATATGGCGTTGATCAGGTGAGAGCGCCGTGTCCATGGCCAGTTCGGCCATGCCGATGATGCCGTTCAGGGGGGTGCGGATCTCGTGGCTCATATTGGCCAGAAACTGGCTTTTAGCCACATTGGCCGCTTCGGCCTTATCCGCCAATACTTGGGCCCGCGCGATGGCGTCCCGCAGTTCTTCGTTGCGTTCCATGTTGTGCAGCGCCTGGGAGGCCAACGGCGTGAAACGCTGCAGCAGATCAATATGCCGTCGGTTGAAGAACGTCTTTTGCTGACTGACACAGACCAGCATGGCCTTGCTGTGCAGGGTTTCAAGGGAAATGTGCAAGGCCGAGGCCACCCGCTCTCTGATGCCCGGGGGTTGTTGTTGCCACTCGGCCACCTTGCCGGTATCAAAAAGCACCACCGGGCGACCGGCCAGCACGCGCCGGAACAGTTTACCGGGTTGCCATCGGCCTTGCGCGAAAATGCGATCCGTGAAGGCGACCACCGACAGGTCCCCTTGCTTGCGTTCGCGCAGAACAAAAGCATGGTCAAAGGCAATCAGGTTTTTAAGAACATGCATCAGCCGCGCAAAGACATCCCGTGTATTTTGGGACCGGGTCAGGATGCGCAGGCCCTCCAACATTCCTTCGGACTCCTGGCGCAGCAGTCTCTCCCGCCGGCGGGCGTGATCGAGATCCAGCAGGACTTCACGCAGCTCTTCGTTTTCCATCTTCACATCCTAGATCGAGGGTCCACGACTGAATGCCACCACCGATATCATGAGATTGCCATGGGTATTTTCATTGCCGATGAAGCAGCCTTGCTCGCCGAAGGTGAAGATGCCCAGAAACGGAGCCCGGCCGATCGCCTGATCGATGACCGCGGCGACCTGGTTCATCTCCTCCTTGATCGTGAGCATGCAGCCGGCGCAGTAGACCACGATGGCGCCAATAATCGAGTCGGACTCTAGCCCCCCGGCCGACAGGGCTGACTGGGCAACCCGGCCGGCACGCGCCACAAGACTGTCACGGGAACCGGTCATCAAAACAATTTCGTCGCCGACCTGGATATCGGAGAACAGGGTGAGAGCCCCTTCTTTCGTGACCTGGCTCGGGTGAGACAGCTTGTAATAGGGAATACCGCCGACCGTGCCGACCTTCCGCCCCAAGGGGGCCAAGGTCGTCTTGGCCAGCACGCGGCCCGGAGACGACAGCTCCGG
>JASJCD010000021.1 GCA_030066135.1 Desulfobacterales bacterium
GGGGCATCTTTGTCAACAACTGCGGCCTCTACTTCTTCCGCCTTGCCCTCAAGCGCCTGTTTCCACTCAGGGGCGCTGGTTTCCTCAAGAGGCTTGGGCGGGACGGACGAGGCGGCGAAGCGAATGTTAATAAAGTTGTCGACCTGGGCGATTTCAAAGGGCACCCCCTCGCGCAGTTCAAATACGACGAGGGCATGGTCATCGGTTGGTGCGGTTTCAATGGGCGTAATGCGGTCGACGGCGCTTTTAAAGCGCGTGGTAATCAGCGGGCGTTTACGATACTGCGGGATGCGGGTGTTGAAGAGCTTAAGCTGCAGCTTTCGGTCGGATATGCGCGCCATGTCATAGCGCACCGGGTTGGTCGTGCCGATACTGACCAGCGAGGCGCCTTCCTCGACGCTTGTAAA
The DNA here is from genome assembly GCA_030066135.1 of Desulfobacterales bacterium. Classification (GTDB taxonomy): domain Bacteria; phylum Desulfobacterota; class Desulfobacteria; order Desulfobacterales; family UBA5852; genus JABZFP01. The sequence goes on from JASJCD010000021.1 coordinate 408, forward strand.
TTCGAGCTTGTTGAGCCAGGCAGGCTGAGATTCGGTATCCGAAGCCGCCCCCTCGCTTTGGATGGCGCCCTGGTCTTCCTGCAAAGGCGGTTCCGGGGTTTCATGGGCGGCGGCCAGTTCGATAACCGGTTGCATCTCCGCCGCCGGCGCTAAATCCTGTGTTTCATCAATGATGACGGCCTCTGCCATCTGCGGCGCCGGCGAAGCCGGGGCCGTGGTATCGGCGGCTACGGTTTGCACCAGGGCATCATCGAGCAGCGGTTTGGTTTCGGTCACACTGATGAGCAGGCCGTTTTTAATCGGTTTGGAAGTGAAGGATGTCAGGTAGCTGCGATCCGTATCCAGAACCACACGCAGTTTCTCGGGATAACAGAAATGGCGCACGCCTTTCACCCATTTCGACTCCACTTCAATTTTCTGCAGGCCTTTATAGGGGCTGTTGATCTCATAGATATCAAAGACGATGCGCGGAGGATTGTCGACGGTAAAGGCGGAATAATCCGTTATAGTGCCGTCGGCCAGAATCGAAATTTCAACGCCGTCGGACTGTTCCTTGAGGTCCACCATCTCAATGCAGGTGCCTTTGGACGCGGCCTCAAGTATTGCCGGATCGATGGTTTCGCTGGTTAGGGCGGGTTCATTGTCCTCGGCAGCGGTGTTCTCCGCCGGAAGTTCATTTTCTTCGATCAGGACATCCCGCGCAAAAGATACGGTAATGCCATTTTCATCCTGCTCGACGCTGTAATCGGCATCCTGAAGTAAATTGACCGTAATTTTGGCTGTATGGCCGTCGGCAACGACTTCGGAGGTATGAATGTCCTTAATCGGAGGCGCATCAACCTGATAAAGATCCTGGATGTCAACGAGTTCTGTTCCCGGGAAATAAAAGCTGACCGTCGGCGGTGCGGTTTTGCGAATATCAGAAAACAGCAGACCCGTGCTCCCGCCAATGGTCAGGGTGGTTTTCTGATCGTCTTCCGCCGCTACTGCCAGGGTGTTGATCTGTTTGCGCTCGACCGCTCCGCTCTCAGGGCCGCTTGGATCAACTTGCCCCGGATTACTGGCAGCACAGTTGCTGAACAACAGGGCCAGCAAAACCAATAGTGGTGAAAGTAAGAACAATTTAAACTTGTTGTGGGAAAATGCTAAGGGACACATACTGATCATTCTCCAGGAGGTTTCCGAAGTTTTAATTCACGTCTTTTAGCAGCAGAATTTCCAAAATCGTCCGTATCGAGAAATTCGATGACAATACGATCCCGCTTAATATCGGTCACTTGGCCGCGTTCCAAACCAATGGGTGTCCCAATTCTGAGGACGTAGCCTTTCCCGCTATCTTCTTCGACCATGGCGCGCGGTTGGTTTTCGGAAAAGATAATGGCGGTTAGTCGCAACTGCCCGAGATCCAGCCTTTCAAGCGGTGTGCGGGGGCGTTCGGGCTTTTTGGGCTTTACGGCACGATTCTCTCTGGGTTTGGGCTCTTCCTTGAATAAGGGCTGAAAAGGATCGACTTTACCAACCGCGTCATAGGGCAGTCTATCAGTTCGAGGGGCTTGCGCTTTGGTTTCCTTAGCAACCAGTGGCGCTTTCTTGGTTTTGGCGGCCGTCTTTTTGGCTTTCGGCTGGGATGTGATTTTTTTGGTGGCGACCGGCTCTCTTTTGCCCTGGTTATCGCCCTTACAGCCAACGCTTGAAAATATAAAACCCATGCCAATCAAGGCGATCAGGCTGAGCCGCAGCAATTTAGAAATGTTTTTCATCGCTTAACACACCGCTGAAGTGATTACTCGGGAAAAGTCCGAATCCATAGGGCTTATTTTTTTTTCTTCGTCTTCTTTTGGGGTTTCTTGGCGGCGGGCGCCTCGATAAATTTATAGGTGACCGCCTGACAGCTTGTGGTCAATTCACCGGTTTTACTCTGTGAAATGAGAATATCGCGAATGTTGACGACACGCGACAGGCGCGCGACCCGATCGACAAATTGAACAAAATTATGATAACCGCCTGCGACGCGAATGGCGACAGGAATTTCGGCATAAAAGTTCTTGTTGATTTCTTGGCCCGGTTGAAAAAGGAGGAATTCGAGCCCGGATTCCTGTCCGGATTCGGATATCCCCGTCAACAGCGATGAGATCTCTTCGGATTCGGGAAGTGATTTCATCACCTGATTGAAATCCCGACGTTTGGATTCAAAGTCCTTACGAAGCTTGGCAAGTTGCCGCGCGTTCTTTTTGGATTTCTCCAGATCGGCGCTAAGCTTTTTATAATCGTTGTTGAGCTTACCAATCCTTTGCCAGTTCGGCCAAAAGGAAAGAAAGCCGAACAAAACAATCAGCAGAGCAAAGACACCACTACAGATCAGGATGCGCTGCGTTTTCGTCAGGGCTTCAATGCGCTCAAAAAGCTGGTCAAGTTTTTTCGAGGTGGCGGTAGTTTCCATCATTGCATCTCAGTTGTTATTAGCGCTATTTTCTCTTTTTTGTGGTCTTCTTTTTATCCGGTTTGGCCTGTGGCGGTGGAGCCTCCAGCGCCGTCAGTTGAAATTTTTTCATGTTGACTACTTGTACCTTTTGCTGCTGAACGCTGGTCAACCGTACGCGTTTATAAAGCGGCCCTGGCGATTCACCGCCTGCGGAGAGCTTCGGAATGGTTTCGATATTGTCCATGAAGTTGGCCACGGTATTGTTGTCGACCGCAATCCCGGCCAGCTCCATCTGGCTTCCTTTAAGGGATAGCTTGGTCAGCCACATGCGTTTGGGTATAATTTTCTGTGTCAGATGGTCCAGGACATGAACCGGTTTAAAACGTTGGGCTTCCAGCCCTTCGATAACCTTTTGGCGCTGCTCAAGGGTCTGCAGCTTCTTGCGCAACTCTTTAATTTCGCGATCTTTTTTCTTGTAGAGTTCCAGTTCCTTTTTAACCTCGGCCACATTCGTGGTAATTCTTTTATGTTTGGATTGAAGATAAAAGTGGATCCATCCCAGAACGATTAAAACCAAAACCAGCGAAAGAAGGAAAACAGATACCTGCCGCCGGATATTCTCTTTCTTTCTTGCTGCCCGAAAGGGCAGAAGGTTGATACGTATCATTTGTCGTCAACTTTTCTGATGGCCAGCCCCATGCAAATGGTCGCCTGGGGAGCTATTTGTTGAATATAGGCGGCATCGAACGCATCGTCGTCGATGGCCAGGCTCTGAAAAGGGTTGATGATTTCAACGTGGGCGCTGGTTTCCGCGCCGAGCAGTTGTCGAAATTCTCCAATATTGGCACCACCGCCACTCAGTACTATGCGCGTAATCTGATCCTCAGGATAGGTTGAATAGAAAAAGTCCAGCGCCCGGCGTATTTCGGTGCACCAATCGGAAACAACCGTTGAAATAATGTTTTTCAGGTCCTCAGAAGATATCTTATCTTGCTGCTCGCCTTGTTTAAGCTGCTCCGCTTCTTCCAGGGAACAGCCAACCAGGGAGACGATTTTCTGGTTGATTTGCAGGCAACCCAAGGCCACATCGCGCATAAATACCGATGTCATGCCGCGCAGGATATTCAGGGACGTTTTGCTGGCACCAATATCGATAAGCGCTATATTCTCCTCTTGCGCATCGTAATTCAGCTCGAAGATATTCTGTAGCGCAAAGGCTTCGACATCGATAATACACGGGTTCAGACCAGCCAAGTTTACAAGGTTAATATAGTCGTTGACCATTTCTTTCTTGGCGGCCACCAAAAAGAGAGACATCTGATTGGGGTTGTGTTCGCTTTCCCCCAGAATTTGAAAATCGAGATTAACATCGCTGATGTCAAAAGGAATATACTGTTCGGCCTCGAATTGAATCGTTTCCTGCAACTGTTCTTCCGGCATGTTCTGGACATTAATCTTCTTGACGATGACGGAATAGCCCCCAATCGAGACCGCGACGTTTTGCTCTTTGATATTGTAGGTTTTAAACAACTGGCGGATGGCATCGGATACCGATTCGGGATCGTTGATCACGCCGTCTTCAATCGTTCCCGGGGGGATATCAATCATGCCAAACTTTTTCAGGGTCAGGCCGCGTTTGCCTTCGACGATTTCACCGGCTTTGATGGACCGTGATCCGATATCAAGACCGACCAGATGATTTTTCTTTCCAAACAGCATATGCGTTTTTTATTCCCGGAATATTTTGTTTTTTTCTGAAAGATTCATCCCTAATGCCAGCAAGATCTTTCGTTTCGTTTCCATTCTGCACGGGAGGCCTTTTTCAATTCGCGAGATCGTAATCGGTGATACATTTGCTTCGCGTGCCAATTCCGCTTTGCTCATCAATAGAGACTCGCGCATTTTTTTGAGAGAATTTTTGCCGCCCATTTACTTTTTTTATTCAAAAGAGTTTATTCCTATCTACCTAACTTCTCCTGTCTCCTTTACTTGCTTTACACCGTATCCCTGTGAAGTCAAGCAAATTGTATCTAAATTATATATAATTATATGTAGTTACCTCATGTTGTGTGCTATTGATGCAAAATTCACCATATGTAGTGGCTTTTATGCAACGTTGTTAATATACGGCCCGACACTTAATGATTTTCGGGGTGGGTTATGCGCGTCCCCCAATAAGTCTTAGCTCAACTCAGGGCTAAGGTGAAAAGCACGCGGATGTCGTTGCGGACGCCATCCCTGCACGCCGCCCCGGTCGAACCATTAGCGCCATGGATGGAGGCCGTCGCACTGCCGCTATGTTGCTTAGAAGCGGTTTCAAACCCCCATCTAACGTCCGATGGCGGTGTTACAGCCTTCTTCAAAATGCTCACATATCATCGAATATGCTGCGCTTTTTCATCAGGCTGTGCTTTGCCCTCAAACGCGATCTGAGGCTTTGAAACCGCTCCTAGGCACGCCACGCGCATCCACGGTTGTCGGCATCATGTGCAGGCCATCCTGTCGGACGCGTTAGAGCGAAACGAAATTGAAATGGCCTGCGTGCCGACGGTTCTATTATCGGTCTTACAATCAATTTAGTTTAATGCCGTGCGCCGCGGATTGGATTATCGAGGGTCCCTTTGGAAACCAACTTGGCACTTTGCAGCGGGCGGAGTGGACAATGATCTGAATTCACGTTAAAAACACCCCTGAGGTCTTTCGGCGCGCAGGGTTGGGGAACCCGTACGCGGTCCGCTTTGGAACGGTCGCGGAAAAGGATCGCGTCGCGTTTGGCGAACACCGCGGAATGCGGCGTCATGCCGATCGTGGAATTGAAACGCGACCGTCAGCGCTGAAGGGTAAATTGAAAGAAAGGCAAATATCTTGGCGGCCAACGAAAATTCCGAGGTTCGAAAGCAACAAATGGATTTTCGTCAGACGGCCAACACGGAGCAGGGCAAACCCTTCCGGTTGGTCAAGTACTTTACGATTGCTAGTCTGATTATCATTTTTGTGGGCACCATCATTCTCTCCGTTCTGAACATTCAATGGGCCCGGCGCCTGCAACTCGAAAAAAACAAAGACTACGCGCTGTTATTGATTGAAAACCTGAATCACCAGATCTTTCTGCAGTTCGTGATTCCCACCATCCTTAAAAAAAACCGGATTCAATTGCGCGAAAAATCGCAATTCGAATTGATGGACAAGGTCGTGCGCAGCACCCTGCATGGCTTTAATGTGGATATGGTCAATATTTATGATCTGCGCAACACCATCTCCTATAGTTTCGACCAAGACATCATCGGACGCAAGAATGCCGGCGGCACGCATTACCAGTCGGCGCTCAATGGTGAGCGCAATACCCAACTGGAACAGCGGGGCGGCTTCATGCAATTGCTGATCGGGATTCCGGAAGAAAGCCGCATTGTCACCTATGCCCCGCTTCGGGCCGAGAAGCCGCTCTCACGCATTCCTGGCCCCGTGCTCGGCGTGGTCGAACTGGTCCAGGATATGTCATCGGAATATAAGGCCATCTTTCGCACCCAGATTCGTGTCATTTTTACAAGCTCGGCCGTCATGCTCCTGTTGTTTTTGTTCCTTTTGCAGGTCGTCCGTAAAGGCGAAGCCATTATGGAACAGCGCGCCCGTGAGCGTATTCGGCTCGAAGAGCAGTTGGCGCGCGCCAAGCACCTTTCATCGCTGGGGGAAATGACGGCCACGATTTCGCACGAGATTCGCAATCCCCTTGGCATCATTAAAAGTTCCGCCGAGCTGTTAAAAAAGAAGATGGATAAACTGGAGGCCAAAAACGCCCTGCCGGAAATCATTGTCGAGGAGTCAGCGCGTCTCAACGATATCATTACGGACTTTCTCAATTTTGCCCGCCCGCATCGACCCGATCTGAGACGTGCCCAGATTGAGGACATTATTTCCAAAAACCTTCAGTATTTAGAGCCGGAACTCAACTGGCGCCGCATCCATGTGGTCCGGGATATTCAAGGTCCCCTGCCCGACATCGCCGTGGATGCGGATATGCTCTACCAGGCCTTTCTGAATCTGTTTTTGAATGCGCTTCAGGCCATGGATACGGATGGTCAGCTCACGATCAGCATGAAAGTCGTCGACCAGCAGCTTCACGTATCGCTTGTCGATTCGGGACCAGGCATCGACAGCGCGATCCTTGACAAGATCTGGGATCCATTCTTTACCAACAAGGAAAAAGGCACGGGTCTCGGACTAGGCATCGTTCAGAATATCATCGAGGCCCACAACGGAAAGATCCAGCTCGCTAATGCCGCCTCCGGAGGCGCCCGGGTGCAAATTGAACTGCCCTTGCAGCAGGAGTCGAATTAATGGAATCCATCCTCATCGTTGACGATGAAAAAAACTACACCGCCGTACTGAGCGTGGTGCTCGAAGAGGAAGGCTACGCCACTCACACGGCCAACAGTGCGGCCCAGGCACTTGATATACTCAAGGTCGAAGACGTGGATCTGGTGGTCACGGATATGAAGATGCCCGGTATGGATGGTCTTGAGCTGCTGGGCCGGATCAAACAGAAATCGCCCGATCTGCCGGTCATCATGATGACGGCGCATGGAACGGTGGATAAGGCCGTTGAAGCGATGCAGAAAGGGGCCTATACGTTCATTCTCAAGCCCTTCGACAATGAACGCCTGGTGATCTACTCGCAGAAGGCGATGGAGCTCTATCGGGTCGTTAAGGAAAACCGCCGCCTCCAGACCGAGGTGGCTTCGCGCTACCGATTTGACAACATCATCGGTAAAAGTGCCCCCATGCTGGAAGTGTTTAAGACCATCCGGCGGGTGGGGCCCTCCTCGGCGACAACCTTGATTGAAGGTGAAAGTGGCACCGGCAAAGAATTGGTGGCCAAGGCCATTCATTTCAACAGCGCACGCAGCGAGCGGGCCATCGTGCCGGTCAATTGTGCGGCCTTGTCGGAGCATTTACTTGAAAGCGAGCTGTTCGGGCATGAAAAGGGCTCTTTTACCGGAGCGGTCGCGCGCAAAAAGGGGCGTTTTGAAGTCGCCCATGGGGGCACCATTTTTCTGGATGAAATCGGCGAGCTATCTCCCAGTCTGCAGGTCAAACTGCTGCGGGTGCTGCAGGAGAAAATCATTGAGCGGGTCGGAGGCCTGGAGCCCATACCGGTTGATATCCGTGTCATCGCGGCCACCAACCGCAGCCTGAAAGATGAAATCGAAAAGGGCCGTTTTCGCGAGGATTTGTTCTACCGGCTCAATGTGGTCAAAATCAAACTGCCGCCGTTGCGCCAGCGCCCTGAGGATATCCGGCTTCTGAGCGCTCATTTTATAGAGAAATATGCCGCGGAGCGAAAAACCGGCCAGCCCATAACCGGCCTGGATGCTGCGGTCGATCGTCTGTTTCTAAACTACAATTGGCCGGGCAATGTGCGCGAGTTGGAGAACATCATTGAGCGGGCCATGGTGATGTGCCCCGAGGCAACCATTACGGTCAAGGATCTGCCCCGTGAATTCCGGGATCAGGTCAGCAACACCCTTCACCTGGACGGCATTCCTGCGGATGCCAAGCTTTACGAAACCTTGGCGTGGGTAGAACAGCGGATGATCGCGCGCGCCATGCAGATGAGCGACAATGTCCAGACGCGCGCAGCGGAAATTCTGGGAATCGGCAAGAGCGGCCTCAACCAGAAGCTAAAGAAATATAAACTCGATCTGCGGTAAGGGCCCCGGCCCCGGCGGCAATCAACGCTGCACCGGATTCCCGACAAGCTGGTTGGCGACCGCGTGGCGCCGTTTTATCCGGTCGCCGCATCCTCTCCGGGATCGGCCGCTGGCCGGATACCGGCGCCTGTCGGTGTCAGCCTTCAATCTGGCGCTTGACCAGATCCGCATATACAAAGGACGGCGCTTCGTCCAGCAGGCGCTGAAAAACCTCCTTCTGCTTGTCAGTCTGGCCGTTTTTCCCATAAAGACGCCCGAGCTGATAGAGGGCATCGGCCCTCAGCTGGGCGTGGGGCCCCGCGATAACTTTTTCAAAACAGCCGGCGGCCCTGTCATTTTCACCCGCCGCGAGGTAGGCATACCCCAGACCGCTTAGGGCGCTTGCATAGGCAAAATGTTCGGACGGCAGGGATTCAAGAGCTTCTTCGTAAGCGGCGATGGCCGCGTCGTGATTGCCGGCGCGATAGTTCAAGTCGGCGAAGACGAGGCCTGCCAGTTGGCCCCCCTCACGGCGGCCGTGTTCAGCCAGCAGCGATTCAAACTGTGGTTTCACCTTTTCAAGCGCCGCCTGGGGTGTGCTATCGCGGGCGGTCTCCTGGTACACTTTCAGGTTGGCGCTTAAACGCTCAAAGGCCCGGCCTTCGGCTTTGTTGGAAAAATAGCGCACCGCCGAAAAGACCGCCAGGGATGCGAAAACAAACACAACCCCGATCGTCAGGGGGGTTCGATAGCGGTTGAGTTTCTGGATGATGGTGGCCGTGACCGACAAAAACTCGTCGGGCTGCTCGAGATCACGTTTACGCGCCCGAGATACACGTTTCTTCCTCATGAAACCTCCTTCGATCCGGATCCATCCGGAGAAATGGCTGCCTTTTGGCGAATGCGCTGCCAGCCTTCAGCAGGGATGCTGGCACCGATGACGCGGCAGACCTCGTAGCCGCACAGGGAGGCCAATTCTCCACATCGCGCCAGCGGCAGGCCTTGAACCAGCCCATACAAGAAACCGGAGGCCCACAGGTCGCCGGCGCCAGTGGTGTCAACCACCAGGCCCTCACCTTGGGCCGGGACGGTTATGACCTGATCAGCGCAACCAATCAAGCTGCCGCGTGCGCCCAGTTTGACAACCGCCAGTTCGGCCTGTGCGGTCAGCCTCCGCAGGGCAGCGACTTCATCTTCACAGCCCGTGAAGGCACGGGCCTCGTCTTCGTTGGCAATCAGGATGTCCACATACGCGGCCACAATCGCTTCCAGCGCCGTGCGATTTTCCTCTACGACGGTAAAACTGGCCAGATCAAGGGCAATCCTGGCCCCGGCCTCCTTAGCGCATTGCATGGCATGCCGGAACAAAGGGTCGTTATAGACCAGATAGCCTTCAATCAAGGCGATGGCGCATTCCTGGAAAAATTCGCGGGGAACCTCGTCGGGCACCATTTCGGACGAAGCCCCGAGATAGGTCAGCATGGTGCGCTGGGAATCCGGCGTAATCAGGGACAGGGCACGGCCGGTGGGCGTCGGGGCCTCTACCAGCAGGGTCTCGACCCCATGTTGGGCGAGTTCGGCTTCAAACAGGTCGCCGAAGTCATCGCGGCCCTTTTTGCCCACAAAGCGGGTAGCGCCGCCCAGGCGGGCGACGCCTGTGATCGTATTGCAGGCGGCCCCGCCCGGGACAACCTGGGGTGATGCTTGTGCCGCCTGCAGGACGCGGTCGATGACGGGCGGATCAAAATAAATCATGCCCCCTTTGGGGACACCGGTTTGCGCAACAAAGGCGTCGTCAACATTGACCAGGATGTCCACCAGGGCCGAACCGATACCGATGATGCGTCGGGGTCCTTCCGGTTTGAACCAGTGCTTGGTCATAATTCAGTCAATCCAAACGTTGTCTCGGGTGGATCCGTTCAATTGGGCGCTCACCAAACCAGCTTGCTGTGAATCCAGCCCTTGTCGCCAAATGCGCTCTGAATGCGGATCCAATTTCCTTTGCGTTCCATGACTTTCAGGGGGACGCCCCTTTCGGCCCGGAAGCTGATATCCGCATCTGTTCCCGGTCCGGAACGAATATTGACCATGTCCTTGCGGGTGATCACCGTGGGTGTTTTATCCACCAGACGCTTATGGATCCACCCTTCATCCCCTTCGAAATCCTTGAAGAAAATCCAGTCGCCCTGCCTCTGGACGACCTGAATCGGGTGGTAGCGCTCAATTTCCCAGAGCACCGCGTATTTTTCAGTTCCCGGCCCCGAGCGGACATTGGCCTTTTTGACCTTAAGGGCCAGCCGCTCCGCCCCAAGCGCCGGCGGCGCCAGCACGGTTATCATGACGAGCAGGGCCATCAGGAACCATGCGCTTCGGGCCGCTGGCCCCAATAATTGGGTCCGGGTAAGACGCAACCCGCTAGCTTCCTGATGATTGACCATCGCGATTGACCTTTCGTCCTTAAAGAATGGCGCTGGTTTAGTCGAGTTGCACCCGCACGTCAAGGGTGGTTTTAATCTCTGTGGCCGCTTGCTGTTACCGGAATTGGTACGCGCGGCAGCATCAATCCAGGCGGCGCAGGCCAGCTTCCATGGCCGCCAGAACGGCGGCTTCGAATTCGGCCACCGTCAAGCGCCGTTTCAGGTCCTCAAAGCGATGGGCCTCGCCACAGGGGCGATACTGGGGCATCAGATTGACATAGGTGTCCACCGACAGGGTTGTGGCGACAAACTTCAAAATGGCCCGGGTCTCCTCGATCCCGCCCGGCATGACCAGGTGGCGCACGATCACGCCCTGCCGGGCCACCCCGTTGTCATCGATGATCAGATCGCCGACCTGACGGTGCATGGCCACGATGGCCTGGCGCGCCACTTCGGGGTAGTCCGGAATGCCGCAGTATTTCAGACCCGAGGCAGGGTCCCAGAATTTGAAGTCGGGCATGTAAATATCGATGATGCCCTGCAGCAGGGCCAGCGTTTCCGGGGCATCATACCCGCCCGAATTGTAGACCAGCGGCAGGCGCAAGCCCTCGGTCGCGGCGATCGCCAAGGCCTCGAGAATTGGGACGATGACATGCGAGGGGGAAACGAAATTGATATTGTGGCAGCCCTGCCGTTGCAGATGCAGCATCATGTCAGCGAGCTGCCGGGGTGTTACCGGCTCCCCCGCCGACTGGTGGCTGATATCGTAATTCTGGCAGAATACGCAGCCCAGGTTGCAGTGGGTGAAAAAAATCGTGCCCGAACCGTTGCGGCCCACAAGGGGCGCCTCTTCGCCCAAATGGGGTGTAAAACTGGCCACCCAGGCGCGCTCAGCGGTCTGGCAGAACCCGAGTTCCCCGGCGAGGCGGTCGACGCCACAGCGGCGCGGGCACAGATCGCATGCGCGCAGTTTGGCACGGGCGGCATCAATGCGTTGGGCGAATGTACCGTCCTGTTGTAAACGAAGGTATGCGGGCTGGGGCGATTTCATCCGATGCGCCTGCTGACGCCCGGCCAGGGACCATGATGGCACCCAAAGAAAAGTCGACTGCGATCGGGCGCATCCGCCGCGAGCCGGTTTCATACTCCTCGATGCGGGCAGGTTGCCGCCGGTTGGTCCCTGATGACCGAATTGCGCGTTTTAGGGTCCGGGTATTTCGTAGGTCGTGCAGTTGCCGCCGGAACAGGTGCGGGTTTGCTTTGAAACCCCGCTGTCGCCACTCCCGCTCCCGCTTCCCATGGCAAAGTTAGAGGAGCTCATCACGCGTTCGAAATCTTCAGCGCCACAGTGGGGGCATTGGGTTTCCATGGTATCGTCACTGCGTACGGCCAGAAATTCAAAAAGTTCTTGGCATTTTAAACAGCGAAATTCATATATGGGCATTATCAATCCTCACTTTCGAAGTTCTGCCCCTAATTATTCGCGCAGGCGGTATGTTGTCAAGCCGTCATCGGTTGCAGCGCCTAACGAAGATCAGTCTTGCCGCAACATTTCGGCCGCATGGGCCCGTGTCTTGGCAGTAATGTTGACCCCGCCAAGCATGCGGGCGATTTCCTCGAGGCGTGCGGCTTTGTCCAGCGGGGTGATCTGCGTGGCTGTCCGGCCGGCCTGCACCTGCTTGGAAATTTTGAAATGGGCCTCGCCGAAGCGCGCGATCTGGGGCAGGTGGGTTATGCAAATGACCTGATGGTGACCGGCGAGACGCTTGAGTTTCTGCCCCACGACTTCGGCCACACCGCCTCCGATACCGGCGTCGACCTCATCGAAGATGACGGTTTCAACCGCCCCCGATTCCGCCAGGATGGCCTTGAGGGCCAGGACCACCCGTGACAGCTCACCCCCCGAAGCAATGGCTGCCAGGGGCTTGAGTGCTTCGCCCACGTTGGGCGAAATTAAAAAGGTGGCGCGGTCCAGTCCCCGTGCGTCGATTTGCAGCCCCTTGTGTTGCATCCACGGCGGTGTATGCTTGTCGGCCTCAACGCCGTTCAGGGATACGTCAAACTGCGTGGCCCCCATTTTGAGCGCGCGCAACTCCTCGACAATCCGCTCCGCGAGGTCACGGGAAACTGCCCGGCGACGGGTCGACAGGCGCTCGGCCGCTTTCGCCAGCTGGGCATGTTCTTTCTCCAGATGGCATTCCTCGGACCGGATACGATCTTCGAGGTTCTCCAATTCGTCTAAACGCGCTTTGATTTCGGCCGCCTGGGTCAATACGCTTTCAAGCGATCCCCCGTATTTGCGCTTGAGCCGGTTGATGAGGTCCAGGCGTTCCTCGACGATTTCCAGCCGTTTATCGTCGCTTCCGACCTGCTGCAGATAGCCGCGGAGCACCTCGGTGAGATCTTCCACCTGATAACCCACTTCGGCGATCTGGGCGCAGGGGGGTTCAAGATTGGGATCGATAGCCGCTGCTTTCTCAAGCTGCGTGCGAATCGTGGCCAGCTGATCGATCAGGGCGCCTTCAGCGGCGTATAGATTTTCAACGCAAGATCCGACTGTCTGCAGGAGCATCTGCGAATTGCGCAGGCGCTGTCGTTCCTGCTCGAGGGTGATGTCCTCGCCGTCCTGCAGCGCGGCCGTTTCGATTTCCTGGGCCTGAAAACGCAGCAGTTCGCGTTGTTCGTTCTGATGCTGCTGGCGGGCGCGCAGCGTTTCCAACCGGTCGATATGGGGCTGCATGGCGGTGTAGCGCTCGGCCAGCGCCGCCCGCGTCGGCACAAGGCCGCCGTACTGATCCAGGATGTCCAGGTGCAGATCCTCTTTGAGGAGGCCCTGGTGGGCATGCTGGCTCGAGATGCTGGCCAGGTCGGCGGTGACGGCATTCAGAACCTGCATGGTAGCCAGGCGGCCATTCAGATAGACACGATGGCGGTCGCGGCGTGAAATCAGCCGGCGCACCAGAAGCCCCTCTTCAGGGTCGTAGCCATGGGTATGCATGCTGGCAGCGGTATGGGACTCCGGGGCGATCTCGAAGAAGGCTTCCAGTTCGGCGTTTTCCGCGCCGGTGCGGATGAGTTTGGATGAAGCCCGGGAACCCAGCAGCAGGTTGACGGCATTGATGATGATGGATTTGCCGGCGCCAGTTTCGCCACTCATGACGGTCATCCCGTCTTCCAGTCGGATCCGGAGATCATCGATGATGGCGAAATTTTTTATGGAGAGTTCCCGTAGCATGGCAAGATAGTGTGGTTGCCCCCGCCGTATGGTGGTCGGCCCAGTATGGCATAGGGCCGGATCCATGTAAAACGGTCAAGATGCCCGCTAGCAGGGGGGCATGCAGGCGGCTACGAAAATAGCGGCTCAGTCCGCTGCTGCCTGGAATCCAAGATCGAAGGCCTTTAGATTGGCCTCAACAAAGGCCTGCTTGGTCCGGGTGCGGATGGCTTCACGAACCGTATCGGCCTTCAGGGGCAGCAGTTCGGTCCGGCACAGGGCTCCGAGCAGGACGATGTTGAGCGACATGATGTTCCCTGCGGCCCGGGCCTGCTCGGCGGCATCGAAGGCAATCAGCCGGTGGGTTTTGGCCTCAATCAGCGCCGTGATGTTCTCGAGATCGGGGTAAATGCCCTTGCCGATGGCCACGGTAAAGGGCGGCAGGGGGGCCATGTTGGTGATCACCGTGGTACGGGCACTGCATTTGTTGAGCGCCCGCAGAGTCTCGGATGGTTCGAAACCCACCAGCACATCAGCCTCGCCGTCGGATATAATCGTACTCTGGGCGTCGCCGAACACGAGGGCCGACTCCACGACCCCGCCCCGCTGCGCCATCCCGTGAATTTCGCTCATGCGCACGGGGATATCGGCCATCAGGGCCGCTTCGCCGAGAACCTTGGAGGCCAGGAGGTTACCCTGTCCGCCTACGGCCACGATGATCAATCGCATTGGTTTCATCTCCGCTCCTTCTTCGCCGGCGTGTTGCCGCCGTTCGTGGTGGTCAGGGTTTCGCTTTCAGCGGTGTAATGGCATGCTCCGGGCAGACCTGGGCGCAAACGGCACAGCCGGTGCAAATATCCGGGTCGATATGCACCTGGTCGCCTTCGAGGAAAAACGCCGGGCATCCCAGATCGTTGATGCAGTCGCGGTGGTTGCGGCAGCGCGTGGTGATCTGAAAGGCCTTACCGTGCAGTTGTTTGAGCGCTTTGGCGTAGAGTGTGCATTTTTCCTTGGCGATCACCACCGATACGCCTTCGAACTGCACCGCTTCGCGGATGGCGGCAATGCTTTTCTTGAGATTGTAGGGCTTGATGGTGGTCACATGCGCAACGCCCAGCGCTTTTACCAGAGGTTCGATATCGATCTGGCCATATCCGTCCAGATTGAGCTCGTTCATGTCTACACCCGGATTGGGCTGATGACCGGTCATGGCCGTGGTACGGTTGTCCAGAATGATCAGGGTGATGTTGTGCCGGTTGAATACCGCATTGATCAGCCCGGGAATGCCGGAATGGAAAAAGGTGGAGTCACCGATAAAGGAGACCACCTTCTGGTCGGTGGCCTGGGCGAATCCGCCGGCGCTGCCCGTGGATGCCCCCATGCAGATCACGAAATCCCCCATCGAAAGCGGTGGCAGAAAGCCCAGCGTATAGCAGCCGATGTCCGAGGGGTGGATCACATCCAAACCCTCGGTGGCCTTCTTGACGGCATAAAACGTGGCCCGGTGGGAACAGCCGGCACACAGGGTGGGCGGGCGCGGTGGCACTTCGGGGACATCGCTCAGGTCGGGGACCGCCGGCAGGTCGTGTTGGATCCCGAAAAAATGGGCGATGACCTGTCGCACCATGGCCGGATCGAATTCGTACAGCCGCGAGAAGAGCTCGTCGGCCTTGCCCCGGATCGGGAGGGTCAGGCCCTCCTCCTGGGCGATGGCCTTTACGGCCTCTTCCATGTAGGGTTCGCCCTCTTCCACCACGAGCACTTTTTCACAGGCCGTCAGGAAAGCCTTCAACTGGTTGCGGGGCATGGGGTGCGAAAAACCGATCCGCAGCACCCGTGTGCGGTCTTCGATTTCCAGATCCCGGATTGCGTCGACGGTGTAAGCATAGCTGACGCCGTTGCAGATGATGCCCCAGCCGCCCTCGCCGGTTTCAAAGTTATAGGGACTGGTCGTTGAAAGCGCCTCCGCCCGGGCGATGTTTTCCAGAAGCCGGACATGCAGCTGCCGGGAAACGGCCGGAACGGTCACGAAATTAAAAGGGTCCTTGTCGAAATGGCCCCGGGGTTGGGGTTGCTTCAGGGCCCCCAGGTCCACCACGGCCGTTGAATGGTTGATGCGGGTGGTGGTTCGCAGGATCACCGGTTCATTCAGCTGTTCGGACAGATCGAAGGCATACGGCACCATTTCTTTGGCCTCGGCCACCGAGGACGGTTCCAGCACCGGGAGTCCGGAAAGCTTGCCATAGTAGCGGTTGTCCTGCTCGTTCTGGCTGGAAAACATGAAGGGGTCGTCCGCCGAGACGATCACCAGGCCGGCGCGGGTGCCCACGTAAGCCAGCGTCATGAGGGCGTCCGCGGCCACGTTTACCCCGACATGCTTCATCATGCACATGGCGCGCACACCACTGTTGGCCGCGGCCGCGGCCACTTCCAGCGCCACTTTTTCGTTCGTGCTGTATTCGAAATACAGTTCGGTTTCGCGCGCAACCTGAAACAGGTTGAGCGAAATCTCCGATGAAGGCGTACCCGGATAGGTGGCCGCAAAGGCCACCCCGGCTTCCAGCGCGCCGCGGGCGATGGCCTCGTTGCCGAGCATCAGCATCCGCTGGCCGGGTTGGTCCGTGAGAAGTTTATGCATCTTCCATCCCCTGCTTGGTGGGTTGAAACGTCAGGCGCGGCCCGAATGATCACCGGACAGGGGGCGGGACGGCGTCCCTGCCGTGGCCGGTTGTTTAATGCGCCAGTATACAAAAGCCTACCGTTTATATCAGGCCCGAACGGGCTGTAAAGTTATTTCTAATGCCGGGCGCCGGCCGTCCCTTGATGTGGCGGTTCAAACGACTTTACAAAAGGCCTTCCTTCGTCTAACAAACAGCGTCTGCATGCACTCGAAACGACCCCGAATCGCATAGTCGCACCAGCGGCAAGAAAGGCGCCCCTATGGAAGCCCCCTTGGTATTGGTGATTGCCACCCGCAACGCCGGCAAAACAAATGAAATCCGTGCCCTGCTGGAGGATTTCCCCCTTGATATCCGGAATCTCGATGATTTCGGCCCGATTCCCGAAGTGGTCGAGGACGGCAGCACATTCGAGGAAAACGCCTACAAGAAGGCCAGCTTTACCGCGCGGGTGCTCGGGTTCCCGGCACTGGCCGATGACTCCGGACTGGTGGTGCCGGCCCTGGACGGCGCCCCCGGGGTGCATTCGGCCCGTTATGCCGGCGCGGATGCCACCGATGAAGATCGCTGCCAAAAGCTGCTTGAAGCCATGAAGACGGTTGACGACCGCCGGGCGGCATTCGAATGCGTGATTTCGATTGCGGTGCCGGGCGGCCCTGCGCTGACCTATGAAAACCGCTGCGAAGGTGAGATTGCGCGGGCGCCTGCGGGTCAAAACGGATTCGGCTACGATCCGGTCTTTTTTTATCCCCCGCTGGGGAAGACCTTTGCCGAACTGAGTCGCGGTGAGAAAGGCGCTGTAAGCCATCGCGGCAAAGCCCTGCAGGAGGTTCGGGACGAGTTCGAGAAAATTCGGATCTGGATCCGGCAGCACATGCCGGTTTTCGAGCGATCCGGATGTGCCGACCAATCCTGAACCACTTCGGCCCGTCCCTGCGCGCGGCCTAAAAATCTATTGACGAATGGATTTGGTAGGACGTAGATATTGGTGGCCCGCGCCCGACCCGCCCACCTGGATTTCGTCAACAGCGGCCTTGTATGCTTCACCCATTGGATAAGGCCGCATGTTGAACGGCGCCGTGCTGTTGCCATCACTCGCCGTAGCACCGTGTCCGCACTTCCATCGAACAACCGGCAGCAGGGAGGCAGCCATGAGCCATGCAGTAAAGAACTATGACATCGCCCAGGTTCTCGGTGGCATCGAAACCGTCGAAGCGGCACAGGATCTATTCCGGGAACGTATGGATGCCGCGCATTTCGCCCGCATTGGCCGGATTCAAACGCCGGCGGTCCTGATCAAAATCGCGAATGCCATCGC
Organism: Desulfobacterales bacterium; assembly: GCA_030066135.1. Classification (GTDB taxonomy): domain Bacteria; phylum Desulfobacterota; class Desulfobacteria; order Desulfobacterales; family UBA5852; genus JABZFP01. The sequence goes on from JASJCD010000021.1 coordinate 18,144, forward strand.
GCTGTGCGACCCGGCCGCCATTTTTGTCAATACCGGTTCCGACGCCGACCTGGCGTGGATCAGGCAGCATGCCCTCGAAAAGGGAGAGGAGAGGGCGCTGCGTATGCCGCAGCACACGATCCATTACGATCTCAAGGAAGAGCAGGGCCGCATCATCGACCGCACTTTCTATATCGTGGATGCGGACGAGAAAGTTTCCTCGCTGGCACTGAAGAAGCTGCGGGACGAGGCTTTAGCGGAAATCAAAACCCGCATGGCGGGCATCATGCGCGACAAGACCATGATGATCGGGTTTTACATGCGTGGACCGGTCGGTGCGCCCGTATCCAACCCGGCCCTGGAAATATCGAGTTCGGCCTATGTGTCCCACAGTGCCGAGATTCTATACCGTAACGCGTTCGAAGCCTTCGACCGGGAAGTGTCCCGCAGCAACCACTTTTATGCCAATATCCACAGCGAAGGCTTGAACCGTCCCGAAGACCTGCCCCAGGCCCGTGTGTTCATGGATCGCCGCCACCGCACCACCTACAGCTGCAACTGCACCTACGCCGGCAACACCCTGCTGCTCAAAAAGGGCAACCATCGCTTTTCGGTGGACAAGGCCATCTATGACAACGGCGGCAAGGAACTCTCGGAGCACATGTTCATCACCGGGATCCAGGGGCCGGGGGGGCGTGTGACCTGGTTTGCGGGCGCCGCCCCCAGCGGGTGCGGCAAAACGACAACGGCCATGGCCGGCAACTGGTTTGTGGGCGACGACCTGGCCCAGATGTGGATTGCCGAGGACGGCACGGTCCGCTCCATTAATCCGGAGGCCGGTATCTTCGGCATTCTGGAAGACGTCAACTGGGAGGGCGATCCCATGTTGATGGAACTGCTGCGCAAACCCGGCACCGAGGTGATCTGGTCCAATGTGCTGATCGATGAAGATGGTGTGCCCCACTGGACCGGCAATGGCGAAAACCAGCCCGATAAAGGCTTCAATTTTCAGGGCGAATGGACCCGGGGACAGACCGACGCCAGCGGCAGCCCGGTGCCCATTTCCCACCCCAATGCCCGTTGCACCGTGGCGGCCCGGGCGCTGCGCAATTATTCCGAACGGTGTGAGGATCCCAAGGGGGTACAGACCCGTGTAATCACTTACAGCGGCCGCGACAGCGATACCATGCCGCCGGTCTGGGCGGCCAAGTCGACGGATGAAGGGGTGCTGATCGGTGCCTGTATCGTCTCGGCCGCCACCGCCACCGAGGTGGGGGCTTCAGGCGTCAAGCGCGCGCCCTGGGCCAACGCACCTTTCATTCCCGGCTCTCTGGGCGACTACATGGCCGCCCAGTTCGCATTCTTCGGCAGCGATCTGATCGCGGATGACAAGCGCCCGGTCATGGCCGGCCTGAACTATTTTCTGACCCATGGTGCCCGCGGGGGTGAAGGCAGCAAGCTGCTGGGCGAGAAGCGCGACGTCAAGGTCTGGCTGGGATGGCTGGAGCGGCTGGCCTACCGGGAGGTGGCCACCATCGAAACCCCCATCGGGTATCTGCCCCGTTATGAGGACCTCAAAGCGCTTTTTTCCGCGCTCATCGACAAGGATTATCCTGAAGAGCTCTATACCAAGCAGTTCTCCCTTTATATCGACAATATCCTTGGCCGGATCGCGCTTCAGAGGGCGGCCTATGCCAAGGATGAGAATATACCGCCCAGACTGTTTGACATTCTTGATCGGCAGCGTGAAGGGCTCGAGGCGCTTAGAGCCGAACATGGCCCGATGGTGCCGCCGCAAGGATTGTAGCCGCCCGACAATGCCTCGGGTGACCTCTCCACCCCCTCCCTCCATTGGCCCTCGATGCGGGCCATCGACGGTGTCGTTGCCGTAAGCTCTGGCGCCGGTGCCGGGAGCCGTTGCTTTTCCTAAGCGGTCACCGGCAGCGCCGGAGGCCCGCAACGTCCCCCCATTGACCAAAACCGTACTGTTTGCTGTCGGTCAGGTGGCGGCATCGCCCGGCATGCGTCTTTGCGCTCAAGGTTCCAGGCCCGGTGACACCAAGCGGGTTTTTTAGATTGGCAGGTTTGGCCGTCAGACCGCACTTCCGGCGGCAAAGCCCGCGTGAATGGCCTCAAAGGCGGTGGCCACGGCTTCGGCATCGCCAGCGATCTGGTAGGGGATCTGGAGGCGTTCCAGGACTTCTTGCAGTGCGTATTCCGGCTGGGCGCCTATCCCGAGCACGACGCTATCCGCCGGCAGGTCCACCATTTGCCCTTCGGCGTTCTGGGCCTGTACCCCGCCGGATGTTATGGCCGTGGCTTTGATGCCGGGCAGGGTCTTGACGTGATAGCGGCTTAGATCCTGGATCAGGGTCCAGCGGGTGGTCTTTCCCAGGCCCTGGCCAATGCGGTCGATCATCTCGATGACGGTGATCTCCCGCGTGCCGCGGGTGGCCAGTTCGTACAGATCCTCAAGGGACTCCGCCTTGTTGACCATCAGGAATTTAAGGGTCTCGCCGGACAGCGTTCCTTTTTCCGCCAGAAACAAGGCCGTTTCGACCCCCACGGCACCACCGCCGATGATGACCACACGGCGGCCGGTGCGCACACGGTTGCGCAGGACGTCCCAGGCCTGGACTACATGGGGCCGATCAACCCCGGGGATGGGCGGCGTGATCGGTCGCGCACCGGTGGCCAGGATGACATGATCGGGCTGCCGGGCGGCAATCTGCTTTTCATCGACGGTTTGATCGAGGAAAACGTCGATGGCTTGTTTCTCGACCTGCCGTGCGAGGTCGTTGGCCAGCACTGCAAATTCCTCGCGCCCCGGGGGGGCGGCCGCCAGGAATAGCTGGCCGCCCAGACGGGATTCTTTCTCGTGAAGACTCACCCGGTGGCCGCAGGCGGCCGCCGCCAGTGCGGCCTGCATACCCGCCGGCCCGCCACCGATGACCATCACCTTGCGTGCACTTTCGGTCAGGGGCAGGTGGCAGGTCTTTTCGTGCCCGGCCATGGGGTTGCAGAGGCATTCGACGCTTTTTAGCTTGAACAGGTTGTCAAAACAGCCCTGGGCGCAGGCCACGCAATGAACGACTTGATCCTCCTCATTGTGGCGGGCCTTTTGCGGCAGACGGGGATCGGCGATCAGGCTGCGACCCATGGCCACCATATCGCACATGTCATCCGCCAGCAGTTCCCTGGCGGTGGCGGGATCGTTTACGCGGTGGCCATAGATCACCGGCACGTCCACCAGGCTTTTGATATCCCGGGCCAGATAGGCAAACGCGCCCCGCGGCACCGCCGTCGTAATCTGGGGAACACGTGCCTCGTGCCAGCCGACATTGATGCTCAAGGCGTTCACCGACGCCTCCGTTGCCAGCGCCCGGGCGTATTGCTGCAATTCCCGCCGGCTCTGCCCCGCGGGCATGAAATCATTCCCATTCATCCGCACGATCAGAGGATACGCGGGGCCCACGGCCTCGCGGACCGCCCGCATGACGTCCAGCCCGAAACGCATGCGGTTTTCCAGCGACCCACCGTATTCGTCCTCGCGCTTGTTGGTGAGGGGCGAGAGGAATTCACTGATGAGATAGCCGGTGCCGCTCAGAATCTCAACCGCATCGAAACCTGCGGCCTTCACACGCCGGGCCGCGGCGGCAAACGCCGCCACGATGGTTTTGATTTCATCCCGCTCCAGCGGTCTGGGGACCTCCTTGGTCATGCGCGATGCAATGGCCGAAGGGGCGACCGGCTGCCGGCCGTCCAGAAAGAAGGAAAAATTGTACCGCCCGGCATGGTTCAATTGAACCGCCGAGCAGGCGCCCCCGGCGCGGATGGTTTCCGCCAGGCGGGTCAGGCCGGGGACGAAGGCGTCATCGTGGGCGCCGATGTTGGTGGTGTTCCCGGACATATCGTCGACCGTTGCATAGCCGACACAGATGCAGCCGGCGCCCCCCCGGGCCCGGGCATCGTAAAAATCAACCAGCTGATCGGTAACCTGGAAATCAGCGGCCATGCCCAGATGCATGGCCGGCATATAGATGCGGTTTTTTATCTCGAGGTCATTAATGCGCAGCGGTTCAAACAAGGGATCGATCATGATGCCTCCTGATGTGTGCCGGCGGGCGGTCCCCAATCGTTAACGGTAGTGGTGCAGGGTTTAAGCATATGCTTAAAGGCGATTAACTGCAAGCCGGAATACCTTCCGGGCGGATCCTGCCCCTGGTTGTGGTGTGCCAGGGCGTATGCCGGCCAGGGGCTTTCAATTCGCCCCGGGGCATGATAGCAGTTGGCGGCCGGTTCGGAGGGACAAAAAAATAACGGTTATTCGCGAGGAATAACCGTTAAGGAGGAATTGATATATGAAAGGTTAGGTTAGGTTGCCATTGGGTATATGCAATCACCTTGCCAAAATTCCATAAATTTTGAGGTTAATTAATTTAGTCTAATAATTTCTGTTGGTTAAAAACAATATCCGCCCGGGCTGGTCTGGATTTCGCGCGCCGAAGAAAACGGTTTGGGTGGTGTCCGGTTCATAATTATTAACCCGCAACCGCCATAATTTCGATAAACATTTATAATTATTCAATATTTTGAAATAGCGCCCGGGTTCAAAATTTTGAACCGCCTGGCGGCCAGCCTGAAAATAATATCTAAATGCTTGTTTAAGCACAGTTTTTTCGTGTTCATGGATATGAATTAAGGCCTGTCAAAATAGCCTCAGGCCAACTCAGAGGTATGGAATGCGATTCAAAGACGATCCCATGTACCGGTTTCTGATCGGTCTGACGATTGCATCGGCGATCGGTCTGCAGGGTTGGCGGACGCTCTTCAATAATTTTGCGGTCGAAGTGGCCGGACTGAACGGGGCCCAGGTGGGTCTTATCCAGTCCGTGCGCGAGATACCTGGCTTTCTGGCCCTGCTGGCAATCTACATGATGCTGTTCATACGGGAGCACCGCCTTTCCGCCTTGTCCATCCTTTTTCTGGGATTGGGGGTCGGGTTGACGGGCTTTTTGCCAACCTTCAGCGGGGTGGTTTTCACCACCCTGGTGATGAGCTTTGGCTTTCACTATTTTGAAACCACCAACCAGTCGCTGACCCTGCAATATTTTGACCGCAACACGGCCCCCATTGTTTTCGGGCGCCAGCGAAGTTATGCCGCGGCCACCAATATCGGCATCGGTGCGGTGATTTACCTTCTGGCCGCCGCAATGTCCTACAGACAGATATATTTTTTAATGGGGATGCTGCTCATGGCGATGGCCCTCTGGGGTTTCCGCCAGAAGCCGACCCGCAAGAACCTCCCGCCCCAGCACAAGCGCATGATCCTGCGCCGACCCTACAGTCTGTTTTATGTCCTCACCTTTCTTTCCGGGGCCCGGCGACAGATTTTCATTGCCTTCGCCGTCTTTTTAATGGTCGAGCGCTTTGCCTTTTCGGTTCAGGAGATCACCCTGTTGTTCATCCTCAACAATGTGATCAACTATTTCGTGAGTCCCATGATCGGCAAAGCGATTGTCCGGTACGGGGAGCGTTGGGTGCTCACCTTGGAATACGCCAGCCTCGTTCTGATCTTCCTGGCTTATGCTGTTGCCGACACCAAACTTATGGTGGCTGCCCTGTATATTCTGGATCATATTTTTTTCAATTTTGCGATCGCCATTCGCACCTATTTCCAGAAAATCGCCGACCCCCGGGACATTGCCCCCAGCATGGCCGTGGGCTTTACCATCAATCACATTGCGGCCGTAATCCTGCCGGCGGCCGGCGGCCTGCTATGGATGATCGACTATCGCCTGACCTTTGTGGGCGGGGCCATCCTGGCCTTCTGCTCGCTGGTGGCGGTCCAGTGTATTCCATCCAGCCTGGTCCGCGCACACAAACCGCCCCGCTAAACTTACGCCTCCGGGGCGGGTTGAAAAATCCCATCGATTGGTTCGTGGCAATAGGCGCAATGGTTGCCGTCGATCAGGCGCGCGCGCGCATTGTAATGAAAGCGGTTGATGACGCTGTTGCCGCAGCCGGGGCAGTAGGTGTTTTCGGCGCCGCTGCCGGGCACGTTGCCGATGTAGACATATTTAAGGCCGGCATCCAGTCCGATTTGGCGGGCCTTTTTCAGCGTTTCCACCGGTGTATTGGGGCGGTCGGTCATCTGGTAGGTGGGATGAAAACGGCTCAGGTGCCAGGGGGTATCCGGCCCAAGGGCATCGACCAGGAATTTCGCCAGATCCGCCAATTCGGCCGGATCGTCATTCAGGCCGGGAATCACGAGGGTGGTGACCTCCACCAGAATGCCGCGGGTTTTCATGTTTTTGAGGGTGTCCTTGACCGGTTCCAGACGGGCCTGGCACATGTCCCGGTAGAAATCATCGCTATAGGCTTTCAAATCCACATTGGCAGCGTCGAGATAGGGGCTGACTAGTTCCAGTGCTTCGGCGGACATGTAACCGTTGGTGACGAACACGTTACGCAGGCCTTCAGCCCGGGCCTGTTTGGCCACCGCCAAGGCCAATTCGAAGAAAATGGTGGGCTCGGTATAGGTGTAGCTTATGCTGGCACAGCCGGCGGCCACGGCCTCGGCCACGAGGGCCTCGGGAGTGGCGTCCTCGCCGATGATCAAACCGGGCCGTTCAGCGGGCAGCTGGGCGATGTCCGCGTTCTGACAAAACCGGCATTTGAAGTTGCAGCCAACCGTCGCGATCGAATACGAGCGACTTCCCGGCAGAAAATGAAACAGGGGTTTTTTCTCGATCGGATCAATATTACGGGCAACGATCTTTCCGTAGACAAGGGTCTCGAGACGGCCCCCGCGGTTGATCCGCACCTTGCAGATGCCCCTCCGCCCGTCTTTTATTTTGCAGTGGTGGGCACACAGGTGGCAGCAGACCTTGAGATCGTCGAGACCTTCATAAAGCAGGGCTTCCATTCCGGCTAGTTCCTTAAGATTCGCGTGCGCTTCCTTCCGCGTTGCGATAGGGCGACATCGGCAGCCCGGGCAGGGGGCCGGCCTGCCCGGCTTTATAGCGCAGGGTCAGCGGGCGGATGCGAAAACGCGGCACGAGTGATACCACGATGCCGGCAAACGTCCCGAAAGGGCAGCGCTGGACCAGGGTTGATCTTTCCATGCGCGACAGCAGACCGCCGCCGGTGACCGGCAATTGGCAGACCGTGCGCCATGACATGGGGGCTTTGTTCAGCAGTTCGGCCAGCATCTGCTTGATTTCCCAGACACTGAAAAACCGGGCCCGGTTGAAAATGGTCGGGGTGAACATGCCCCGCACACGGCGCTGAAACCCTTTGAGGGCATAGCGGTTGAGGACGCCGATAAACACCTTGTCTTTGGCCACACGGCAGGCCTCCTCCAACGATTGGCGCGGCGCCTCGACAAATTCCAGCGAGGTGATCAGGGTGGCGTAATTGAAAGAGTTGTCGTCAAATGGCAGGTCTTCAGCAAAGCCACGGTAGAAATCGACCCGATTTTTTACATTTTCAATCGCAATATCAAGCATGTAGGGGGAGGGGTCGATGCCCGTGACCTGCAGCCCGAAATCCAGAAAAGGCTGCAGGCTGGCCCCGGTGCCACAGCCGATGTCGAGCAGCGTTTCGCCCGGCATGGGCTTGAGCATGTCCATCATCAAGCGGCTTTCAAGCTCGTGGGCATACCGGCGGCGGGGGCTTTGCAGCCAGTTTGCGTACTCCCGGGCATCATTGAATTCGAAGACATGTCCCATGGGAGCAAGGTATTCCACCCGCGGTTGATTAGCAAGTGGCCCCATGCTCTGCCGTTGCGGTCGATGAAGGACCTGCCGGGGCCGTTTCGCCCGCCGATGGGCGCTGCAACTGGAAATTCAGTGATTTTTGGCTTCCGCCGGCGAAGACGCCTGCGCGGGTACGTCCGGCTGATCCGCGCGCTCGGTTGCGGGCTGCCCGGCGGCGGCTTTGCCATTGGCGGCGCTGGGCTTTTTCTTCCGCCGCCAGCGCCGGCGTTTCTTCTTGGCGGGTTCCTCGGCGGAGGTGTCCGGCTGCTCCTCCGGATCGGGCGCAAAGCCGAAAAAGGTGCCGGGAAAATAATCCGGCGGCCGGTCCTTGAGCAGGTCGATTTTACGCTGCGGCGGCTTGCTGCTGCGGGGACGCGGCTTTTTGCGCGCCATGCGCTTGGGCCGTGTCCTGCGGGTGGATCTTACCGGGCCGGCCTTATCCTTTACAAGCCAGTCGTCCTCATGCCACACGACCGGAATCTTGTAGCCCAGCATTTCTTCGAGGGGCTCGAGATGGAAGACATAGTTTTCACAGGCCAGGGAAATGGACTTGCCGGTCTTGCCGGCCCGGGCGGTGCGCCCGATCCGGTGCACGTAGCTCTCAGAATCCTGGGGCAGGTCGTAGTTGATGACGTGGGATATGTCTTCGATATGGATACCGCGCGAGGCCACATCGGTCGCCACGAGGATTTTAACCCGATCCTCCTTGAACTGATCCATGAGGCGGAAGCGCTTGCGCTGGGGCAGGTCGCCGGTGATCCCTTCCGCCGGAAGGCCGTTGCCGCGCAGTTTCTCGGCCAGCCATTCCACCCCGGCCTTGGTGTTGGCAAAAATCAGGACCCGGTGCCAGTCTTCGCGCGCCAGGATGCCCAGGAGCAGCGACAGCTTGCTCTCCAGTCCGACATGGATCAGGGTCTGGTCGATATGTTCGACGGTTACCTCTTCCGGGGTGACGGAGATAAACTCGGGCAGGTTCATGTATTCGTAAGTCAGTTCGAGAACCCG
>JASJCD010000298.1 GCA_030066135.1 Desulfobacterales bacterium
GGATCCCTCGTCATGGCGACGCAACGTAAGTACGGCTTATTCCGTGGAATCCGCAGGCATTTAGCTGGGGTTTTTCTGAAGACCGCCTGATTATTCAGCTCTTAGGTGTCCTTCGACACAAACCTTCGAGCTTGTTTCTTAAAGAAGCAGACCGGGTTTTGAATTCGGCATCTGGTTCGATACGCAAGAGTAGCCGTTTGTTGCGGCTGGTCTGGCCGGACAGGATCGCAACGGCCGATTTGGGCAAGCCGAGCTTCTTGGCCACAAAGGCGATGCAGGCCTTGTTGGCGGCCCCGTCCACCGGCGGGGCGGTCAACGCGATTTTAAGCGTCTCCCCGTGAATGCCCTGGATCGCATTCCGCGACGCCTTGGGTTGCACCCGCACGCTGAGCAGCAGCCCTTCAGGATGGTCCTTAATCAGAAGCGGTTTCAAAATCTCATCTCACGCCCGATGGCGGCGTTGCCGCCTTCTTCAAAATGCTCACATATCATTAAATATGCTGCGCTTTTTCATCAGTTGGCGTCTTGCCCTCGAACGCGATCTAAGGTTTTGAAACCGCTTCAATAAGCCATCTCAAAAAAGTCTTTTATCCCCATATCGGTGTTGGGCGCTCGTTTCCAATCCTCGAAATACCGATGTATTCCTCAGGTTACGACCCACCGAACCAAATCAATCAGGCGGGAAGTTCCGCCATGCGGGAGAACCTCGCGGCCGGCCGTATCTGTAACCAAAATCCAAATTTTGAGATAGCTTCTCGTTATCTCACCTTAAGGGCCTTGAAGATCATGAAGCTATACCTGAGCCCATTCCCGGTTTCATAGAACGTTCAAATGCAAGGCGGGTAAGATTTTAAGTCAAGCAAACGGCCGCCAATAACTTGTGCTAAAACAATCAATTATTAGCAGCTTGCCCAAGGATTTTATGATGCCCTTTGATCATCAGAATCGCGACGGTGCCGTAAAACGTTCAAGGTCAAGGCGCCCAAAGAGCGAGGAGTGAAGCGTACTCATGTACGCTGCAGCGACGAGGGATGCCGGGGAACACGGAGATTGAGCGTTTTAGGGTGCCGTCACTGGAGTACGCTGTAATGACGAAGGCCGCCGGGCAACACCGAGATTGGGCGTATTACGCAACCTGCCATCATTTTCCGTTGCGGATATTGTTTATGATCTGCGCCGCCGAAACATCCTCGGCAATCGGCACCAACGCCACGCGGCCGCCGTGCTTGGTCACCCGATCGTGACCGCGCACCTCGGCAGACTGGTAGTTGCTGCCCTTGGCCAGTACATCCGGCTTGACCAGGTCGATCAGGTCTTCGAGCGCCTCGGAGGCAAAAACCACCACGGCGTCCACGCTGTCCAAGGCGCTTAAGATGCGAATGCGCTCGTCGGCGGCGATCACCGGGCGGCCCGGGCCCTTGACCTGGCGCACGGATTCATCGTCGTCGATGGCCACGATGAGGAAGTCCCCCAGATCCCGGGCGGCCGAGACCAGCTGGATGTGGCCCACGTGGATCAGATCGAAGCAGCCATTGGTCAGCACCACCCTCTGGTTGCGGCGTCGCAGGTCGGTCAGAAGGGCGGGCAGCGCTTCTATTGAACGATGCTTGGAAGGGAAGCGCTGGCCCGAGGTGGCCAGGGCCGATTTCAGCTCGACCGGGCCGATGGTGGCCGTGCCCACCTTGCCCACCACCATCCCGGCGGCGGTATTGGCCATGACCATGGCATCCTTGAGGCTGCCCCCGGCGGCCAGGACCAGCCCCAGCACGGACAGGACCGTATCGCCGGCGCCGGAGACGTCGTAGACCTGCCGGGCGCGGGTGTCGATGCGGTAGGGGGGCTGCCCGTTTTCGAAGAACACCATCCCGTCCGCGCCCATGGTGATCAAAAGCTTTTCGAGCGCAGCGGTCTGCATGATGCGGCGCGCGGCCTCGACGAGCGTGGCTTCATCGGTGATATCGATGCCGGCGGCCCGGGAAGCCTCCTTGCGGTTGGGGGTCAGGAGTGTGGCCCCGCGGTAGCGGCTGAAATCGGCGGTCTTGGGGTCGACGATCACGAATTTGCCGTGGGCGCGGGCTGCGGCCGTGATGCGGGCCATCAGGGCCGTTGTGATGAGGCCCTTGTCGTAATCGGACACCAGGACGCCGTCCACCTGCGGCATTTCCGCTTCGATAAAGACCTTGAGACGCTCGCAGGTATCCGGCGCGATGTCGCGGCGGGATTCGCGGTCGATCCGCAGCACGTGCTGGTTCGAAGCAATGATGCGGGTCTTGCGGGTGGTGGGGCGCTCGTCCTCGCGCACGATGCCGCTGCAGTCCGCCTGGAGGCGCGCGAACATGTCCAGCATGCGGCGGCCTTCCGGACCGTTGCCGGCCACGCCCACGACGGCGGCCCGGGCGCCCAGGGCCACGAGGTTGTTGACCACGTTGCCGGCGCCCCCGAGGGTGAGTTCCTCGCGTTCCACCGTCACCACCTGGACGGGGGCCTCCGGGGAGATGCGGTTCACATCGCCCCAGACATACTCGTCGATCATCAAATCCCCCACAACGAGCAGACGGCAGTCCGGGAAATGGTCGATGCGATGCTCCATATCAGGTCTGGAAATCCTTCAGGGCCTGGGCCACGAGCGGCTTGAGTTCGCTGTAATCACTGGTCACCGGGAAGTCCGGGTACTCGCTGATCACGTTGGCGGGCGGGCGGAAGAGAAAGCCGCGCTCCGCCTTCTGGAGCATGGTAATGTCGTTGTAGGAATCGCCCATGGCCACCACCTTGAAGTTCATGCTCTGCAGACCCTCGACCACTTTGCGCTTGCCGTCGGGCTGGCGCAGGAGGTAGTCAACCACCTGACCGTCGGTCGCCACCTTGAGGGTGTTGCAGAACAGGGTGGGGCGCTTGAGCTTCTGCATGAGCGGGTCGGCGAACTGGACGAAGGTGTCCGAGACGATGATCACCTGGCTCTCGGCGCGCATCCAGTCCAGAAATTCGAGGGCGCCCGCGAGGGGCTCCATGGTGGCGATCACCGCCTGGATGTCCTGGAGCTTGAGCCCGTTGGCATCCAGGATGCCCAGGCGCTTGCGCATCAGGACGTTGTAGTCGGAAATGTCGCGGGTGGTCAGCCGCAGTTCCTCGATGCCGGTCTTCTCGGCCACGTTGATCCAGATTTCGGGGACGAACACCCCCTCAAGATCGCAACAGACGACGTGCATGCTACCTCTCTCAATTCATCGTTAGCCCCGACGCCGCCGCAACCGCGCGAACGTGTCTGGTGGCCCCGGGGCGGAAAGGGACCGATCGCGCTCAGTCCGCGTTGTTGGTTTCCTCGATCCGGATCAGCATGGGCGTGCCGTCCACCACGTCCAGGGCCTCGATGGCGCGCATGGCCTGGCGGACATCGGCTTCCCGGGCCTCGTGGGTCATCATCACCACCGGGACGGCCCCGTTGGACTTGCGCCCCTTCTGGTTTACCGACTGGATGCTGATGCGGTTATCGCCCAAGATGCCGGAGATTTTGGAGAGCACGCCGGGCTGGTCCTTGGCCATGAAACGGAAATAATAGTGGGTGCTGATTTCCTCCATGGGAACGACGGGCAGGCGCCCGATGCGCTCCGGCTGGTAGGAGAGCGGGGGCACGCGCCGGGGCTGGCAGGCCTGCATGTTGCGGGCGATGTCCACGATGTCGCCCACCACGGCGCTGGCCGTGGGCATCATGCCGGCGCCGTGGCCATAGAGCATGACGTCGCCCACCGCGTCCCCGGAGATGCTGAAGGCGTTGAGCGACCCGCTGATGGTGGAGAGCAGGTTGTCCTCGGGCAGCATGGTGGGGTGCACCCGGGCCTCCACGCGGTCGCCGTGGTTCTTGCTGATGGCCAGCAGCTTGATGCGGTAGCCGAACTGGCGGGCAAAATCGATGTCCAGGGGCGTGATGGAGGAGATGCCCTCGATGAAGATGTCGTCGAAGTCGACCGTGGTGCCGTAGGCCAGCGCCGTGACGATGGCCAGCTTGTGGGCCGTATCGAAGCCCTCCACGTCCAGGGTGGGGTCGGCCTCGGCGAAGCCGGCCTCCTGGGCCTGGGCCAGGGCGGCTTTGAAGCTCAACCCCTCATCGGTGATACGCGAGAGGATATAGTTGCAGGTGCCGTTCAGGATGCCGCTCATGCCGTTGATGCGGTTGCCCACCAGGGATTCGCGCAGGGACTTGATCACCGGCATGCAGCCGCCCACGCTGGCCTCGAAGGCCAGGTCCACGCCGCGCGCATCGGCGGCCTGGAAGATCTCGGCACCGTGCTTGGCCAGCAGGGCCTTGTTGGCGGTGACCACGGCCTTGCCGTTTCCGATGGCCTGCAGCATGAGCTCCTTGGCGATGCCCTCGCCGCCGATCATCTCCAGGATGATGTCCACTTCCGGGTCTTCCACCACCCGTTTGGCATCCGGGATCAGCACCCCGTCGGCCAGCGGCACGCCGCGGTCGGTCTCCAGGTCGATGTCGGCCACGTACTTGAGGTTCAGCGCCACGCCGGTGCGGGCGGCCAGCAGGTTGGCGCTTTCGGTGAGGATCCGGGCCACGCCGGCGCCCACCGTGCCGAAACCAAGCAGCCCCACGTGCACAGTTTTCATCATGACCCTCCTTTGCGCGTCTAGCGCATCACGTTGCGGATGCCGCGCACGGCCTGGCTGATGCGCATGCTGTTTTCGATGAGGGCAAAGCGCACGTGGTCGTCGCCGTAGTGGCCGAAGCCCAGCCCCGGGGAGACCGCCACCTTGGCCTCCCGGATCAGAAACTTGGAGAATTCCACCGAGCCTATCTCGCGGAAGGCCTCCGGAATCCTGGCCCACACGAACATGGTGCCCTGGGGCGGAGGGATGTCCCAGCCCACGCGGCGCAGGCCGCGAATGAGGCTGTCGCGGCGCTCCTTGTAGATGTCGCGAACCTCGGCCACGCAGCCCTGGTCCTCGGTCAGGGCGATGATCGAGGCGATCTGGATGGGCTGGAAGATGCCGTAGTCCAGGTAGCTCTTGATCCGCTTGAGCGCGAAGATGATGTCCTTGTTGCCCACGCAGAAGCCCACGCGCCAGCCGGGCATGCTGTAGCTCTTGGAGAGCGAGAAGAACTCCACGCCCACGTCCTTGGCGCCCGGCACCTGCAGAAAACTGGGGGCCTTGTAGCCGTCGAAGGTCAGGTCGGCGTAGGCGAAATCGTGGATCACCATGATGTCGTGCTCTTTGGCATAGGCCACGATTTTTTCGAAGAATTCCAGGTCCACCACCTCGGTGGTGGGGTTGTGCGGGTAGGAGATGATTAAAAGCTTGGGCTTGGGCCAGGTCTGGCGGGTGGCGTCCATAAGGTTTTCGAAGAAGTCGGTCCCGCCGCCCACCGGGATGCCCCTTACGTCGCCGCCCGAGATGATGGCCGAGTAGGGGTGGATCGGGTAGGTTGGCGTGGGGGTGAATACCACGTCACCGGGGCGGATGGTGACCAGGACGAGGTGGGACATGCCCTCCTTCACGCCGATGGTGACGATGGCCTCGGAGTTGAGGTCGATATCGACGTCGTAGCGCTCCCCGTACCAGTCGGCGATCGCCTTGCGCAGCCGGGTGATGCCCATCGAAGCGGAGTAGCGGTGGTTGTGCGGCTTCTGGGCGGCCTCGA
>JASJCD010000299.1 GCA_030066135.1 Desulfobacterales bacterium
CCGAAATGAACAGGTACTGCTCCAGGTTGCCGGCCAGCACGAAGCCGATCAGCGCGGCCGGGCGTGGCCAGCCGAACTGTTTCATGAGCCAGCCCAGGATGCCCACCAGCAGCAGCGCGATGAGATCGCCCCAGCTGTAGGTGGCCTGGTAGCAGGCGAAGGTGATGATCAGGATCATGAAAGGGGCCAGGTAGCTGAAGGGCACCACCGTAAGTTTGGTGATCGGTTTGGACAGTACCAGGGCCAGGCCGGCACCGAAGATGTTGGCCAGGGCCAGGCTCCAGATGGCGGTGTAGAGCAGGTCCACATTTTCGGTCACCATGGAGGGGCCGGGCTGGATGCCCAGGATGAGCAGGCCGCCCAGGAAGACGGCCATCGAGCCCGATCCCGGGATGCCGAAGAGAAAGGTGGGGATCAGACCGCCGCCCTCCTTGGCGTTGTTGGCGCTCTCGGGCGCGATCACGCCCCGGATGTCGCCCTTGCCGAATTTTTCCCGGTCCTTGCTGGTCTGGATGATGTGGCCGTAAGCGATCCAATCCACCACGGAGCCCCCCAGCCCCGGGATGAACCCGATGACGACCCCGATGATCGAGCAGCGCAGGACGATGAATTTGTGCCGGATCGTGTCCTTGACCCCGTCCAGCCAGCCTTTGCCGAGTTCGGCCTTTTCGGCGATGGGACGCCCCTTGATCAGCAGGTCGATGATTTCGGGGAAGGCGAACAGGCCCAACCCCACGATGACCAGCGAGACCCCGTCCATGAGGTAGTCGATCCCGAAGGTGTAGCGGTACTCGGTGACCGCGGGCGCATCGCCGATGGCCCCCAGCATGAGGCCGATGCCGGCCCCGATGATCCCCTTGATGGGCTGGTTGCCCGAGAGCACCCCCACCATGGACATGCCCAGCACGGCCAGCATGAAGAGTTCCGGCGAGCCGAAGGCCAGCACCAGCGGGCGGGCAATCGGGATGATCATGGTCAGGACCGAGGCCCCGATCAGTCCGCCGATCAGGGAGGCCGTGAAGGCCGAACCCAGCGCCCGGGCGGCCTCGCCCTTGCGCGCCAGGGGGTAGCCGTCCATGATCGTCGCCTGGGAGGCCGACGAGCCGGGGATGCCCATCATGACCGATGGAAAGGTATCCGAGGTCGGAATCACGGCCACCATGCCGATCAGCAGGGCAAAGGCCACATGGGGATCAAGTCCGTAAATCACAGGCAGCAGAATGGTCATGCCCACGATCCCGCCGAGCCCCGGCAAAATACCCACCGTCAGCCCCAGGACCACACCGGCAATCAACATCCCCAGGTGACCGGGCTGCAGAATTTTAAACAGGGATTCAAAAACGACGTCCATGATCGTTTGCTCCGGGGCACTTCCATATCCGCGTGCGCAGCGGCAGTTCGAGGGTGCGCGCGCAATTCACTGTGCCCGGGTCAGGGGCCCGGTCAAGCGGGCTGGACTTGCAGCCGGTTCGACCGGGCCGGTTTGCGGATTGGGTCCGGCGGCGCCCTATTTTACCTTCACGCCGTATTTCTTCTCGATCCAGCTGATCAGCCAGGCTTTATCGGCAGGGTCGACGCTCAGCACCTGATCGAAGGCTTTGCGGGCATCTTCACCCGCCATCTGCTTGTAGCCGCCCAGGCTCTTGTCCACGACCTTCTGGAATTCCGGATCGGCGATGGTCTTGGCGGCCGCCTCACGGTAAGCCGCCACGACGTCCGGGGATGTCTTCTTGGGCAGCCACATGGCTTTCTGGACACCGAAGCCCGCCACCATGAAGGTCTTCCAGGCATTCCAGGCCGGCCCGGAGGGCTTCTGGCCGTGCACCATTGCGTAGACCTCGGGGAAGCAGGGCAGATCGGGTTCGATCGGATCGCGCACGACATTGCCGTTGGCATCCAGAATGCCCCAGGTCATCAGCGGCACGCCCTTGCCCATTTTAATCAGCGGGCGCACGTTCTTGATGTAGGCCGTCGAGGTCTGATAGTCGATGTTGACCTCTCCCTGCTCGAAAGCCACCCGCCCGGAGCCCCGGCCTTTATAGCCGAAGACGGCCTTGACGTTGAGCCCGAGCATGTCGAAAGCCAGCAGCGGCACGATGTCCAGCGAAGTCGCGCCCTGCGAGGCGTACACCAACTCCTTGGTGAAGCCCTTGAGATCCGCGGCGGATTTAATCCCCAGATCGGGGTTGATGTAAGCCACCCCGCCGGTGCTGGAGGCGAAAACGATCTGATACTGGGAAAAATCATATTTCACCTTGCTGTTGCCCAGCAGGTAGGGAAAAGAGGTGGAACCGGACGAGCCGAACACGGTCAGACCGTTGGGCTTGACGCGCATGTGGAAGTAGTTGCCGCCGATAATGCTGCCCCCACCGGGCATGTTCTTGATGGCCACGATGGGGTTGCCGGGAAGATTTTTCTGCATGTAGGGTGAATACAGCCGGGCCCAGACATCACTGCCCCCGCCCACGTTGAAGGGGATGATCCAGCGGATAGTTTTACCGGAAAAATCGGCCCCGTGGGAAGCGGGGATCATGGCAACGGATACCATCATCAGTATTGCCGCCGCAAAGATAACTGTCTTTTTAAACATTGTGTTCTCCTTCCTGAGTCATCGGCCAGTCATGGCATGGTACCGCCAGCGCGGGGTTGGCCCCCGCAGGCTGCCGCATTATTTGGCGGTGAAGGTCACGGTGGCCTCGGCCAGAACATTGTACTCGGCATCGGCGGCCTTGAGGGTATAGCTGCCCTCCTTGATCAGCTTTTTGGAGATGAACCGACCGCACTTCCAGGTGGTCGCCCAGGCGCCGGTATCGTCGGCCATTGGCTGGGGATCCAGCGCAAAGCCGATATCCGATACGACACCGTCCACCGCCGTGAAAAGAATCACGACTTCCTCACCCGGCGCGAACCCTTGCCCGCTGAGACCGACGACCGCTTTCTTGCTCATGGCGACGCTGGCGGGCTCGACCATCATCTTGGCGCTGGACTTATCCTTGCCCGTGCTCGCGCATCCCACCAGACCGGCAATGACGAATGCCACCGTCAGAATGCAAAAAACTCGCTTCATGGGACCCTCCTTTGACAACGTATCTGTGAAACCAATGACGGCACTATTATGCGTGCCCCCTCCCCTCAGTCTCCCTGCCGGGGAATTCCGCTTGGTCTCCGGCGTTCCCGGCAGACGGTCATAATTTGTGGCATCTTTGGATGGATGGACACCCCCCGGCGAACCCGAAGGACAGCGGCGGCCGGAGGAATGCGTTTGGCCTGACATAGGTTTCATAAATTATGCCAGCGTAAAAAAGCAAATTGATTTTCAATAATTCCCACTCATACGGGTGTCGCGTCCGTGGTGGCGAGTGAAAGGGAAAACGATCGTTAAAGATAATTGACAATCAGTTTCAGGTGTGAAACGCAATGTTTCACACCAATTACAAAATATTGGAGCTTCCGGATGACGCTTCACAAAAAAATTCGTATCGGGATATTCGCCTCCAGCCAGTCGCTGATCGACCGCGTCCAGCGGCTGGCGGCGGGCCAGCCGGACCAGATCTTCATCAACACCCAGGGGCTCGACGATGCCATCCCCCCGGCCCTGGACATGGTTCGCAACGGGGTCGAAATCATTATCAGCCGCCGCGGCACGGCCCATCTGCTGCGCGAAAATCTCCGCATCCCGGTGCTCTCCTTCCCTCACCGCTCACTGGACATCCTGCTGAGCCTGAAACAGGCGGCGCGCCTGGGCCGCAAAATCATGCTGCCCGTCTTTCGCCGCAGACTCAGCGGCCTCGAACCCCTGGAGGAACTGCTGGGCATCGAGCTCGTCCAGAAAGTCTACCAGGACAAAGCCAGCCTGGAACAAGCCATCGGCGAAGGCCGCCGCGAAGGTGTCCAGGTCGTGGTCGGGGGCAGCGTCACCCAGCAGATCGTGGCTTCGCGACCGCTTGAATTCGTCGAGATCCGGACTTCGGACGAAGACGTCGCCGCCACCATCGAGGACGCCAAATCCATCGCCCTGACAGCAAGAGAGCAGAAGGCCACGGCGTTGCGCTACCATGCCATCATCGACGCCGCCTCGGACGGCATCATCGCGGTGGATGCCGAGGGCTGCATCACCACCATGAATGCCACGGCCGCGGCCACGCTCAAACGCGAACCCGACGGGGTCGTGGGCTGCCACATCACCGAAGTGATCCCCAACGCCCCCATTTTGCCGGTTCTCAGCAACAAGCAGCCGGTCCACGACCGTCTGGCCCGCATCAGCCGGGAGCGCTATATCTTCAACTACCAGCCCGTCACCCTGGAGGGAGACGTCATCGGTGCGGTGGCCACCTTCCGCGACATCGGCAACGTGATGCGCGCCGAGCACGTGGTGCGCCGATCATTGTCCAGGGGCCTGGTGGCCCGGTACGAACTCGACGATCTGGTCCATGCCAGCCCGGCCATGCGGGACGTGGTCAATATCGGACGCCAGTACGCCGGCACCGACTCCACCATTCTGATCATGGGAGAGACCGGCACCGGTAAAGAAATCTTCGTCCACGGCATCCACAACCTGAGCCGACGGGCAGACCAGCCTTTCGTGTCGGTCAACTGCGCGGCCCTGCCCGAGCAGCTGTTGGAGAGTGAACTCTTCGGCTACGAGGAGGGGGCCTTTACCGGTTCCAAAAAGGGCGGTAAACCGGGTCGCTTCGAAATCGCCCACCAGGGCACGATCTTCCTGGACGAAATCGACGCCACGCCCGAAGCCGTGCAGATCCGTTTGCTGCGAATCCTTCAGGAAAGGGAGGTCATGCGGGTGGGCGGCGATCGCAAGATACCGGTGGACGTACGCATCATCGCCGCCGCCAGCCGTGATTTGAGCCATGCCGTCCAGGAGGGCGGCTTCCGCGCCGATCTCTTTTTCCGTCTGAACGTCCTGCGCCTGCAGATCCCCCCGCTGCGCGAGCGCCAGGAGGACATCCCCCTGCTGCTCGACCACTTTATCCGCCTGCTCTCGGAACGCCACGGGCTGGAGCCCATATCGCTCCCGGATGAATACCTGCGCCGGCTGATGGCCTACAACTGGCCGGGCAACGTCCGCCAGATGCGCAATTTTTCCGAACGCCTCGTCATGAATTGCAGCCTGCGCTGCAGCCCCGACACCTTGGAGGTACTCTATCGCGAACTGATCCAATACGGTGCAACCCGAACCGCCCCGGAAAAAGCGCCCCCTCCGGCCGCGGCCCTCAAGGACCGCGTGAAAATGCAGCACCTGGACAGCGAGCGCGCCATCATTCTGGAAGCCCTTGAAAAATGCCGCTACCACAAGAACCGGGCCGCCGAGCAGCTGGGCATCAGCCGCACGACGTTGTGGCGGAAGATCAAGGAGTTGGGCATCGACTAAGGGACTGTTTCTAAATTGTCTTTTGGCCCAATCTCAGCGTTGGGCGCTCGGTTTCAATCCTCGAAATACCTGAGTATTCCTCCGGTTGGAACCTCACGGCCGCCTTGATCTTGAGCCAAAATCCTAATTTAGAAACAGCCCCTTTACTCTCAAACATGTCTTTTGGCCCCAGCGCTGCGTTGGGCGCTCGAATCGAATCCTCGAAATACCAACGTATTCCTCCGGTTCGCTTCTCACGGCCGCCTT
>JASJCD010000300.1 GCA_030066135.1 Desulfobacterales bacterium
GAAGACATTTTCTACTACATCACGCTGCTCAACGAAAACTATGTCCACCCGGAGATGCCCGACGGCGTGGCGGACGGCATCGAAAAAGGCATGTATCTCTTTCGCAAGGCCCCCGCGGGCCCCGCCGCCGTCCAGCTCATGGGCAGCGGCGCCATATTGCGCGAGGTGATCGCCGCCGCCGATCTGCTGGCCAGTGATTTCGGCGTGGCGGCCAATGTCTGGAGCATTCTGGGCGTGAACCAGCTGCACCGCGACGGCATGCAGACCCAGGAATGGAACCGGCTGCATCCCGAGGCCTCCCCCCGCCAAAGCTACGTGGAAGAGACACTGCGCGGGCAGGACGGGCCGGTCATCATCAGCACGGACTATGTTACCGCCTATCCCGAGCAGATTCGCCGCCTGATCCCCAATCCGGTCACCATTCTGGGTACCGATGGATACGGCCGCAGCGACGAGCGGGAGGTGCTGCGGCGCCACTTCAAGGTGGATCGCCACCACGTGGCCGTGGCGGCCCTGGGCGCCCTCGCCCGCCAGGGCGACATCGACACGCAAACGGTCGCCGAGGCGATCGCGCGGTACGACATCGACCCGGAAGCACCCCATGCCCCGAGCAGTTAAAGGAGATCCCCATGGCCATTGAAAAAATACTGATCCCGGATTTCGGTGACATCGAGGATATTTCCGTCACCGACGTCTATGTGGCCGCCGGTGATGCGGTGAAGAAAGAAGACCCCCTCGTGGGGCTCGAAAGTGAAAAGGCCGTGATGGACATCCCGAGCCCCTATGCGGGGACCCTCGTGGAAGTGTTCCTTTCGGAAGGCGACACGGTGAAGACCGACGACCTCATCGCCAGCATCGATGTGGCGGGCGCCGCGGCGGACACCGCTGCATCGGCCGCCGACGCGGCCGAAGACGCACCCGCACCGGAACCGGCCCCACCGGCGGCCGCTGAACCGTCACCGGCACCTGCGCCGGACCCGGACGCGACAGCGCCTGCCGAACCGTCGCCGGCGCCCCCGGACGTCTCCCATGCCACCCCGTCGGTGCGGGCCTACGCCCGTGAGCAGGGCGTCGACCTCGCCACTGTCAGCGGCAGCGGCCCCAAGGGCCGGATCCTCAAAGCGGATGTGGAGCGGGCGACGGCCCCGGCGGCACCGGCCGGCCGGGTGATAGCGGAAAAGCCGCTGGAGGACTTCAGCGTGTACGGGCCCGTCGAAGAGGTCGCCCTCGGGCGCATTCAGAAAATATCGGGGCCGCATCTGCATCACAGCTGGGCGACTATCCCCCATGTCACCCACTTCGACGAAGCCGACATCACGGAGCTGGAAAAGTTTCGCCAACAGGTGAATGCCGAGGCCGGAACCGACGGACCCAAATACAGCCCGCTGGTCTTCGTCATCAAAGCGGTCGCGGCCACCTTGAAGGCCTTTCCGCTGTTCAACTGCTCACTGGTGCCCGGCGGCGAGCGGCTCATCCTCAAGAAGTACTACAACATCGGCATCGCCGTGGATACCCCCAACGGGCTTGTGGTACCCGTGGTCAAGGATGCCGATCGCAAGGGGATTCGCGAGATGGCCCTCGATCTGAAGGCCTTGAGCGAGAAGGCCCGGGCCGGCAAACTGGCCATCCCCGACATACGGGGAGGGACCTTCACCATCTCGAGCCTGGGCGGGATCGGCGGCACCGGCTTCACCCCCATCATCTCCAGCCCCGAGGTGGCCATTCTGGGGCTGTCCCGCAGTTACCAGAAGCCGGTGTGGGACGGTGAGGCCTTCCAGCCGCGCCTGACCCTGCCGCTCTCGCTGTCCTACGATCACCGGGTGATCGACGGCGCCGAGGCGGCGCGGTTCTGCCGGGCGCTGGGCCGCAACATCGAGGACCTCAGGCGTACATTGCTCTAAGGCCTGCCGCCGCCGGCACGACCAACACGGTAAGGCGCCACGGCTGTGGCGGGAGAGACTCGCCGGACAAGCGTCCCGGCAGTCGGACGCATCGTAAGCAAAACCATGAATTCGAAGTTCGCAACCAGGAGATAGGCACAATGACAGATACCCTTGCGGTGGATCTGGCGGTTCTCGGCGGCGGTCCGGGCGGCTACACGGCCGCTTTTCGTGCCGCGGATTTAGGCCTCAACGTGGGCCTCATCGAAAAGCAGCCGCGCCTGGGCGGGGTCTGCCTGAATGTCGGTTGTATTCCCTCCAAGACGCTGCTGCATTGCGCCAGCGTGATGGAAGAGGCCGCCGGCCTGGGCGACTTCGGCATTGCCTACCAGGCGCCGCAGATCGACATCGATGCGCTCAGGACCAAGAAGGATGGCATCATCGATCAGTTGACCGGCGGCCTCGACAAGCTGTGCGCCGCCCGCAAGATCACCCGGATCACCGGCGCCGGGCGGTTTGCCGATGCCAATACCATAGCCATTTCCGGTGCGCCCGGTGTGTCTGCGGTCACTTTCAAACACGCCGTTATCGCCACGGGCTCACGGCCGATCCATCTGCCCGGAAGCCCGGATGATCCTCGTATCTGGACGTCCACCGATGCCCTGGCCCTCCAGAAGATTCCCGAACGGCTGATGATTATCGGCGGTGGCATCATCGGACTCGAAATGGCCCAGGTGTACGAGGGCCTCGGCGCCACGATCACCATCGTCGAGATGCTGGACCAGTTGATCCCGCCGGCCGACAAGGACATGGTCCAGCCGCTGTTTTTGAAACTGAAAAAACGGCACCGGATCCACACCCGCACCAAGGTCACGAAGATGACGGCCGAAGCGCAGGGAATTATGGTCAGCTACGAGGGGCCGGACATCGCCGAAACCGAGCCCTTCGATGCCGTGCTGACGGCCATTGGCCGGCGCCCCAACACAGAGGACCTCGGACTGGCGGAGATCGGCGTCGGGCTGACGGATCGGGGCTTCATCGAGGTCGACGATCAGATGCGCACCGCGGTGTCCCACCTCTTCGCCATCGGCGACGTCATCGGCGACCCCATGCTGGCGCACAAGGCCACCCACCAGGGGAAAGTTTCCGCCGAAGTCATCGCGGGTCACGACGCGGCCTTTGCCCCGCTGGGCATTCCCTCGGTGGCCTACACAAATCCGGAGATCGCATGGATCGGCCCGACTGAAAAGGAGGCCAAGGCAGCCGGCGTCGAATACGACAAGGGAAAATTCTCCTGGGGCGCCAGCGGCAGGGCGCTGAGTTCCGGCAGTGCCATCGGTGCCAGCAAGGTGATGTTCGACAAAAAAACCGGCCGGATCATCGGGGCCGGGATCTGCGGTGCCCACGCCGGCGAGTTGATCCACGAAGCGATCATGGCCCTCGAGATGGGCGCCGACGCCGAAGACATCAGCAAAACCATCCACGCCCACCCGACCCTGTCGGAAACCTTCGCCTTTGCCGCCGAGATCGTCGACGGTTCCATCACCGACGCGCTGCCGCCGAAGAAGAAGTGAAATGTAACTCCGCTCAGGTCCTCGCCGGTCTGAGCAGGAGCATCAGGAGGAGGCTGAGAGCTGCCAGGCATATCAGGGCCATGAAGATCAGGTCGTAGCTGCGGGTTAAATCGAAAACAAGGCCTGCCAGTACCGGGCCGATGGCCCCGCCCACGGCGCCCCCGAAGACGACGATGCCGAACAGCGCGCCGTGGGACCGGATACCGAACAATTCGGCCACGATGGGTGAGATCACGGTGAAGATGCCGCCGTGGGCGATGCCGTAGATGGCGGCAAAAGCATACAGCGTCCACACGTCATGCGCCATCTGCAACCAGATGAAGCTGGCAACCAGGGTCAAGAGGCAGATCTGCATGCATTTGGGCGATCCGATCCAGTCGATGGCAAACCCCACCGACAAGCGTCCAATCATACTGACCCCGCCGATAGTGGAGAGGATGCCCGCGGCTGGGAGGGTCGCGATGCCGAGGTCGGTTGCGTGTGGAACGATGTGTACCAGGATGACAAACATGCTGGCGACGGCCAAGAGGTTGAGCGCCCAGAGCATCCAGAAGGGTCGGCTGCGAAGGGCTTCCGCGAATGTGAGACCGCTTTCGGCCTCGGATTCGATACCGTCATGGGGATTGTTACGGCCATCGGGCACCTGCCCCAACTGCAACGGGTCGCGGCGAAGCAATTGGCCCGCACCGACAACGAAGATCAACACGATCAGGCCGATGATTATGTAGGCATTGCGCCAGCCCAGGTGCGTGATAAATATCCCGGCCAGAAAGGGCATGATCAGCTGACCGGCGCCCGTGCCCACCTTTACCAGGCCGGTCATGACGCCGCGGCGGGCAACGAACCACCGGCTCGTGGTCGACAACGGGATGATATCGATGCTGCTCAATCCGATGCCGGCCATAAGGCTGAGAAAGAGGTATAGTTGCCATACAGCCTTCATCTGGCTCAAGAGCAGATAGCTGCTCCCCAGGATGATGCCGGTTACGGTCATGATGATCCGGGGCGCAAAGCGGTCGTTCAGCGCCCCTGTCAGGATGCCCAGGAACCCCATGAGGAGTAAAGCCATGGACGATGCCCCCGCTATCATGGTACGCGACCAGCCAAACGCATCGATCAAGGATGGGATAAAAACGCCGCAGGCGATGAAACTGCCGACCCCGATCCCCTGAATGACAAAACAAGCCGCGACGATCGTGTAGCCGTAAAAGCGTTGGGGTTGGTTTCGTCTGCTCATGACCTCGTTTCTTATCCGCCCGTCGCGGCGTTTGCAAGCCAGAGGGGGGGGGACCGGGGTCTTCCCACGGTGGTGAAGGGTGGGGGATTTAATTAGAGGCATACTGGGGATGGCGGGCCGGCCTGTCCTGTGCCCTCCTATAATTATTACTAGAACGTATCTCAGAATTAAGCTTAGGGTTCCTGGCAAGGCGTGAGACGGCGAGAAAGCGGAGCATACACGAAGTATGTATGCAGGTTCGTAGGGCAGGGACCCTGCGGTTCTGCCAAGAGATGGCTTACGATGCACCGAAATCCAATAATGATCGATGCTGAATCCAGCAACGCTGGGAACGCCGCCAGGGGCACTTAGATTATTTTTGAGATAGGTTCTATAAGCGGTAGAGCGCATCCATGTAGGCCTTGAGAATATCGCCCACCACCCCGCGAAGCGGCAGCTTGGCGGCCAGCCCGTAGACCGGGGCCATACCGCCTTCGGTTGCCGGCGCCTGCCTGACTTCCTTGACGGCCGCTTTCAAATCGCTGATGAAGCGCTGGGCCACCCCCGGTTGGGTGTGGCGCAGGGTCACGCACAGGTGGACGCAGCTGGGCCGATGCAGCCCGTTCAAACTCCAGCCCTTGCGTCCCATCACGTCCATGACGCGATAGATGTCGAGGCGGCGGGAAGCCATGGCGATGACCCACAGGGGGTCGCCCAGGATGTAAAGGTCGGGGATTTCCTTGATGCCGGCCTTGATGCCTGCGGCGGTTTCCAGGATGCGGCGGGTGGCCTCGCGGTAGCCGTTCTGGCCGATCGAGACCATGGCAGCCCAGCAGGCAGCGCTAAGCGCCCCCGGGCGGCTGCCCGCAAACGTCGGCGAGCAGTAAAGGCCGCCTGGCCAGTCGGCGATGGTGAAGTACTGGTAGCGGCGCAGGGCGGGGGTGCGGTAGAGCAC
>JASJCD010000301.1 GCA_030066135.1 Desulfobacterales bacterium
GCGTCCAGGATGTCTCTGAAACCCATGCGGGTTTTTTTATTGAACCAGCTGCAGACGATGATGGCGCCGATGCCCGCACAGGCTGAAAAGGTGGGCGTGAAACCGTAGATCAGGAGCCCCATGAGCACGCCGATGGGGATGAAGAAATGCCAGCCCTCCTTGAGCACTTCCCAGACCGGCGGGATTTCTTCCTTGGACATCGTCCGCAGACCGTCCTTTTTGGCGCGCAGGTGGACAAAAAAGGCCACGCTGACAAAGTAGAGGATGGCCGGGATGATGGCCACGCCGACAATGGTCAGGTAAGGGATCTGGGTCCACTGGCTCATGATAAAGGCCCCGGCGCCCATGATGGGGGGCATGAGCTGTCCGCCGGTGGAGGCCGCCGCCTCGACACCGCCGGCGAAACGCGGCGAGAAACCCACCCGCTTCATCAAAGGAATCGTAATGGACCCCGTACCCACGGTGTTGGCCACGGCGCTGCCCGAGATGGAGCCCATCAGGCCGCTGGCGAAGACGGCCATTTTGGCGGGACCGCCCACCATGCGCCCCATCACGGCCACCGACAGGCGGATGATGAAGTCCCCGGCCCCGGACTTGAGCAGAAAGGCGGCGAACAGCACGAAGAGAAAGACAAAGGTCGAGGAGATCGTGGCGATCGTGCCGAAAATGCCGTCGGGGGCGAAATACATGCGGTAGAGCATACGCTCGGTGGTGACGCCCGGAAAATTCCAGAGCCCCCCCATGTAGCGTCCGAACCAGAGTGCATAGGCCAGAAAGACGGCCGCAATCGAGGGGATGATGTAGCCGGCCGTGCGCCGGGTGATCTCGATCATGAGCACGATGGCGATACCGGCGAAAACCAGGTCGATCAGGATGGGCACCTCGTTGCGGGCGTGCAGGGCATCTTCGAAAAGCACCAGGTAGACCCCGGTGGCCACGGCCAGGACGGCCAGGGCATAGTCCAGCGGAAGGGTTTGGCGCGCGGCGCGCCGGGAGATCGGATAGATGATGAAGCCCAGAAAGAGAATAAAGGCGAAGTGCAGGGCGTTGCGCTGGATTTCGGGCATGATGCCGATGGTGTTGACCCAGAGGTGAAAGAGCGCCATCAGGACGCCGGCCCAGTAGATGATGCGGGCGTGGATACCGCTCAGGCGTCTGCGGGCCGCAAGGGATTCGCCACTGGTTTCGGTCTTGATGTCGGCGTCCGGAGTCGGATCCCGGTCTGGTTCCGGGGTTGGGGACATGCCTTTTTCCTTAAGTTATAAGTGCCTGAAGTGATTTAAAGTTCGAAGTGCCTTAAGTGAGCTAAAGTGCCTAAAGTTATCGTGTTCCCTTCGGTCACGCCTTTTTTGAATCGGTGGCGCAACGCGCCGCATCAACTTTAGCGCACTTCAAACTTTAGGCACTTCAAACTTTTATTTTAAACGTCCATCCAAAGCCACAAAGACCATATCAGTACAGACACGAATTAAGGCATCAACTCGGCCGGAATGGCGATGCCCATTTCCTTGTAGTATTTGGCGGCCCCGGGATGCAGGGGCACTGGCAGACCGCTGATGGCCCGCTCGATGCTCATGGCCTTGGTGGCCTTGTGAATATTGTTCAGAAAAGGCAGGTTTTCGTAGATCGTCTTGGTGATCAGGTAGATCGTCTCTTCGGACACATCCGGTTGCACGGCCAGAAAATTGGGCTGAGAGATCGTGTTGATATCGGTCTTCTGGCCCGGGTAGGTGCCGGCCTTGACGACGAAGCGGTTCCAGATGGGGTACTTTTTCTGGATTTTGGCCAGCTGGTCGTCGGTGACGTCGAGCACCTTGATCTTCTTTTCGCCCAACTGGGCAAAAAGCTGGGTCACGGCGGCTACGGGCGGGCCGGCCGGGGTGTTCATCCCCGAAATGCGGGCGTCCATCATGGCCTGGGCCGAGGGGGTGTAGGCCAGGAATTCGAGGGTCATCTCTTTTTCGGGATCGATGCCCAGGGCGGCCAGGATGGTGCGCCCGGAACCCTCGGTGCCGCTGCCGCGTTTGCCGATGGAGAATTTCTGGCCGAAATTCTTGAGATCGTCCATCGTTCCGGACTTGGCATATTTCTGAAGGACCGTGAAGTGTTCGACGTTTTCCCACAGCATGGTCACGGAGCGGAACTCCTTTACGGCCTTGCCTTCATAGGGGCCGCGCCCGTTGTAGGCGTTCAGGCCGAAGAGCGACTGCAGGATGGCCAGTTGGGCTTCCTTGTTCTTGAGCATCTGGACATTTTCGCCCGAGCCGGCGGAATTGATGGCCGTGGCGGTGATCTTGTGTTTCTTGGCCAGCTTGATGCTGATCAGGGTGCCGATGGCAACGCCCACGGGATAGTAAGTGCCGCCGGTGGTGGCGGTGGCGATAATCAGGCTTTCGGCCGCTTTGGTCGCCTGCGGGCCGACGCCCAGCATGAGACAAAGGGCGATGACGGAAATGACGAGTTTTTTGGCCACGGTTACCTCCTTCATGAATAAGGATTATCAGAATGGAAATGGAATCGGTCGGAAGGCTGGGGATCGGTTCCCGTACTGTGGGCGCCAACCCTTTACAGCCAATAAGCATCCATATTAAGGATGACGGAACATCAGGGGTCAAGCCAACAAATCTCATATGGCAACCGGCTTTGCGATGTCAAGAACTAAGGCCGTGCCCATCCACAAGACCCTGCGCCTCAACCAAGATCTTTCTTCACGGGATGGGCACGGAAATGGTTCCCGATCGCCGGGCACACAATTCGGGGCGTCTAACGGCTCCCGGGAGTGACGATATGCGTTATCCGCCTTTCATCGAAGACGATTTCGATTTCCCCGCCTTTGCGCACGTGCGCATGAAGCGACCGCGCCCGCGTGTCGACGATGTGGCCGCACACACCGCCGATGCGGTCGCGGCCCTGATGCGGGACGCAGGGTTACGGACCGGCGACCGTGTGGCCCTCGGGGTGGGCAGTCGGGGCATCGCCAATCTGGCCCTGATGGTCCGGACGACGGTCGCAACCCTCAGGCAGATGGGCGCCCGGGTGTTTATCGTGCCCGCCATGGGCAGTCACGGCGGGGCCACGGCCGGGGGGCAGGAGAAGGTGCTGGCGCGGCTCGGCATCACGGCCGACGGCTGCGGCGCCCCGATCCGGGCCGCCATGCAAGCGGAAACCGTGGACCGTGTGTGCGGTGAGGTGCCCGTGGCCTATGCGCGTGAGGCCCTGCAGGCGGACCACGCAATCGCCATCAACCGCATCAAACCCCACACCAAGTTCAAAGGGGAGCTTGAAAGCGGCGTGGCCAAGATGCTCTGCGTCGGTCTGGGCAAACACGACGGGGCACTGGCCTTTCACCGGTTTGCCCTCAAGTACGGCTTTGCGTCCTTGCTCCGGACCATGGCCGAAGCACTGGTGCAGCGGACGAATTTTCGCGGGGCCATCGGGGTGGTCGAAAACGCCTATGATGAGACCTGCCGCATCGAGGCCGTGACGGCTGCGCATCTGTTCGCACAGGAAGCGCAACTGCTCGAAGAGGCCAAAACCCATCTGCCGCGGCTGCCCATGCGGGAACTCGACCTGCTGGTTATCGGGCAGATCGGCAAGGATATCAGCGGGGCCGGTATGGATCCCAATGTCACCGGCCGTGCTCGCGACCTGATGGAAAGCGATTTTGCCGACCAGCTCCGGGCCACCCGAGTGGCCGTGCTCGATTTGTCGGCATCCACGGGGGGCAACGCCATCGGCATGGGCAATGCCGATATCATCACCGAAAAGGTGTTCGCCCAACTCGATTACGAAACAACCCTCATGAATGCCCTCACCAGCCTGTCCCTGCACAAGGCTTTTATCCCGGTGCGCCTGCCCAACGAGCGCAAGGCCATCCAGGCCGGTTTTACCACCCTGGGGCCGATCGCGCCCCGCGACGTGCGCGCCGTGATCATACGCGATACCGCCCATCCCATCGAATTTCTGGCCAGTACGGCCCTCCTCGAAGCCCTGAACGATGACCCCGAGGCCGAAATCCTGGCAACGGCCCCTCTGGTTTTCGATGCCAGGGGTAATCTCCACCCGCCCTGGGAGGAGGTCGGCTGACGGCTGGCCGCAATGCTGCTCACCGAACGCATCGGGTCGGCCATTGGGTCGGGTATTTAGGGTTGCCTTCGGGCAGATGCCATAAGATGATGAAGTCTTCAATCGCAGCCACGAATGTATTCAAAACGCTGTGCTGCATATCCATGTTTCGCGCAATTAGGTGACGATTGGCCATGAAGGCAGATCGGGAAAATAAGCACACCGGACCAAGCTGGGTCCGGCGCGTGATCCTAGGGGCGATCACCGGCATTGCCCTGATGGTGGTTGCTTTTGGGACGCTGGATACGCTATTTCCGCTCGACCGCAACCGCCTCTACAAACCCGAGGCCACGCGCGTGTATGATCGCCATCAGCGCCTGGTGCGGATGCATCTCAGTGCCGACGGCTTCTGGCGTTTTCGGACGGGCCCGCAGGAGGTGCCGGAAGTTCTTTCCAACGCGGTAATCACGTTCGAAGATCGGTTTTTCCACTGGCATTTTGGCGTCAACCCGTTTTCGCTGGCGCGGGCGGCAGTGCACAACCTGAGGCACGAGCGCCTGACCGGCGGGTCCACCATCACGATGCAGGTGGCCCGCATGATGCACCGGCGGCCGCGAACCCTGTCCAGCAAGGTCATCGAGATCTTCAATGCCCTGCAGCTCGAATGGCATTTCAGCAAAGCGGAGATTTTAAATTTCTACCTTAACCTGGCCCCTTTCGGCGGCAATGTCGAAGGGGTGGCGGCGGCGGCCCGCATTTATTTCGACAAGCCCCTGAAGTCGCTTTCGATCGCCGAGATTGCGGTGCTGACCACGGTGCCCAAGAATCCCAATGCCAATCGGCCGGATCGGGCCCTTGATCTGGCGGCCAAGCGCCGCCGCGTGATCCGCACGCTGGAACACCACGCGGTGATTACCCGCGACCAGGCCCGGCGCGCACTGGCGGAACCCCTTGTGGCCCGGCGCCATGCCCCGGCATTCACGGCACCGCATTTCACCGATCGCGTGGTCGTGCAATCACACCTTCGGCCGCGCATCGACACGACCCTGGATCAGGGATTGTATGCCTTCGTAAGACAGCGGCTGGTGGAGAAGGTCGATCAGTTGGTCTACCTCAACCTTCACAATGCCGCCGCCGTGGTCATCCACAACCCCAGCATGGAAGTCCGGGCCTACGTGGGCTCGCATGACTATTTTAACACCCTGGACGGCGGCCAGAACGACGGGGTGCGCATGGTGCGCTCGCCCGGATCGGCGCTTAAGCCATTTATCTATGCCCGGGCCCTCGACGCCGGTCTGATTACACCGCAAGAACACCTGTACGACATCCCGATGACGGTCCGCGGCTACGAACCCCGCAATTTCGACCAGCGCTTCTACGGCGTGGTTACGGCTGCCGAAGCCCTGCAGGCTTCCCTGAACATTCCGGCCATCGAACTGAATCTTCTGCTGGCGGACAACTCGCTGTATGAATTGCTGCGGCAGGCGGGTGTGCGCACCATCGACCAGGGCAAGATGCATTACGGCGCCGCCATCGCCGTCGGCGGTCT
>JASJCD010000003.1 GCA_030066135.1 Desulfobacterales bacterium
CCGGTATCCAGCGGCAGACCCTTGATGCCATGTACGCCGCCGTGCGGGAATGCATCGATCTGCCCCGGGAATTTTTGAGGACCAAGGCGGCGGCCATGGGGCGGCCGCATATCGCTTTTTTCGAACGCGAAGCGCCCCTGCCGATCGCCGTCGCCGGCCCCTTGAACTGGAAGCGGGCCGTCGAGCTGGTGGAAGGCGCCTTTACGGACGTCTACCCTGCGTTGGGCAGGCATTTCCGCCGGATGCTCCAAAATTACTGGATCGAAAGCGAAGCCCGGCCCAACAAGCGCCCGGGCGCCTTTTGCACCCGCTCCAAGCTCACCGGAGAGCAGCGTGTTTTTATGACGTTCAACGGGACCCTGGGCGATGTCACCACCCTGGCCCACGAAACAGGCCACGCTTGGCACGGGCACCTGCTGTCGCGATCGCGCCCCTGGTCCCAAAACTATCCAATGACCCTGGCGGAGACGGCGTCCATCTTTGCGGAGCACGTCCTGGCCGAGGGACTCTACGCCCGCCCCGAATTCGATGACGACCGGAAACTGGCCATGCTCGACGAAGATCTCAGCGGCATGGCCGTTCTCCTGCTGGACATCACCACGCGGTTTGACTTCGAGTCGGCTTTTTACGAAGAACGCCAGCAGGGTGAGCTTTCCGTTTCGCGTTTCAAGGAACTGATGGTGGCTTCCCAGCGGCGGACCTACGCCGACTGTCTGGCAGCGGGCGGCGAAGACCCCTATTTCTGGGCCTCCAAACTGCACTTCTATATCAGCGGTCTTTCTTTTTATAACTTTCCCTATACCTTCGGCTATCTTCTCGCCCGAACCCTGGTAGCGCGCTTCCGGGAAGAAGGCCGGACCTTTCTGCCCCGCTACGAAGCACTTCTGGCGGCCTCGGGCGGTGATACGGTCGAAGCGGTGGTGGCCCGGACCCTCGAAGCGGATATCACCCGCCCGGCATTCTGGCGGGCGGCGATTCAGGGCCTGGCGGTCGATCTCGAACGCTATCGTGGACTTTTACCCGCCCGCACCTGAGTCATCCGGGACTAGAGGATTCGTCTGCTAAAACGGCCAGGGGCCTCGTCGGCCGGTTGTCATTCGCCGGAAGCCGTGGTAGGGAGCGAATTCAAAATGCCTAAAACACAAAAGGGTGTTTATTCGTTGCCGTTCCAAAGCCTGCCCCTGCGCTCGGAGGATCGGTTGCGCCTTGCGCGTCCGGCACATGGATAGCGGCCCAATGTCAACTGGAGGATTTTAATGCCCGCAACACTCAACCATTTAAACTACTACCGCCTTCCCTGGAACTACAGCGACAACGGCATATCCTGGCTGGAGCCGACCACGGACTGCAACCTGCGCTGCGAAGGCTGCTACCGCGATCCCAGCGGTCCCGGGCACAAAACGCTGGAGGAGGTTCGCGCCGATCTGGAGGTTTTCAAACGCCTGCGCAAGAGCGATTGCATGAGCATCGCCGGGGGGGACCCATTGGTCTATCCGCACATCGTCGAGACGGTGCGGATGATCCGGGAGATGGGTTGGAAGCCGGTGGTCAACACCAACGGTCTGGCCCTGGACAAACCCATGCTCAAGGCGCTCAAGGAGGCCGGGGTGTTCGGCTTCACCTTTCACATCGATACCAGCCAGAAACGCCCCAAGGTCAAGGCCACCACCGAGCGCGAGCTCAACGAACTGCGACTTCACTTTGCCCGCATGCTGGACGAAGCGGGCGGGATCAGCTGCTCGTTCAACGCCACCATCACGGACCGCACCGTCCGTGAAATTCCAGACATGGTGCGCTGGTCCCAGCAGCATGCCGACATCGTGCACACCATGGTCTTCATCCTTTTCCGCTCCCCTGATCTGACCGGCGAGTTTGACCTGGTGGTCAACGGCGAGAAGGTCAGCTTTGGCGAGACCTACAAGAATCCGGAATGGGGCGGCCAGCGCCCGCTGATGGCGGCGGACGCGGTGGAACAGATCCGCGGGGCCGATCCCCTCTACGAACCCTGCGCCTATCTCAACGGCACGGCCCGGCCCGACTCGCTCAAATGGCTGCTGGCCAACCGGATCGTCCACCAAGGCGAGGTCCTGGGCTACATGACCCCCCGCATCATGGAAATCATTCAAACCTTCACACACCTCTTCACAGGGACTTATCTGGCCTATGCCACGCCCAAAAGCACCTCCCGGGGCAAGTTGACAGCTACGGTCGGCTCCCTGATCAGCACCGGCATGTGGCCCACCCTGTACCGACTGATCAAGAGTATCGTCAAAAATCCCAAGAGCATCGTGCGCCCGGCCTACGTTCAGAGCATGATGATCATCCAGCCGGTCAACTTCGAGCCCGACGGACGGCAGGACATGTGCGACAGCTGCCCCGACATCACCGTTCACGAAGGCCAGTTGGTCTGGAGCTGCCGTCTGGAAGAGCTGAACCAGTTCGGCGCTTTTGTGACCACCGTTCCCAAGAAATAAGCGCTCATAAAAAGGAGCCGGGGGCGCAGGCGCGATTTGGACGCCCTGCGCCCTTTTTTTATCCGGCCGGGCACCGCTTGGCCAATCACCATCCCGCCGCTTCAAGCTTCTCGCGCACCCGCATCAAAAATTATCAAAACATGTGTTGATTAATATCATTTCATTACTAAAATATAAAAATAATATTTAATAATATTTGTGATTGAGGAACGATGTCACTTCCATTAATCCGGGAGGAAATCATGAGCAAAGTCATTGGAATCGATTTGGGTACGACCAATTCCTGCGTGGCGGTCATGGAGGGCGACGAACCGCGCGTCATCACCAACAGCGAAGGCGGGCGCACGACCCCGTCCATCGTGGCCGTCAGTGACGGAGGCGACCGCCTGGTGGGGCAGATTGCCAAGCGCCAGGCCGTCACCAATCCGGAACATACCGTTTTCGGTGTCAAGCGCCTTATCGGGCGTAAGTTCCAGGCCCCCGAGGTGCAAAAGGACAGGGTTAACCTGCCCTACCGCATCGAGGCGGCCGACAACGGCGACGTGCGCATCAACCTGAAGGGCCGCGCCCACAGCCCGGCCGAGATCTCCTCTTTCATTCTTGGGGCGATCCGCAAGGCGGCCGAGGACTATCTGGGCGAGAAAGTCACCGATGCGGTCATCACCGTGCCGGCTTATTTTGACGACAGCCAGCGCCAGGCCACCAAGGATGCCGGCAAGATCGCCGGTCTCAACGTGTTGCGGATCATCAACGAGCCCACGGCGGCGTCTCTGGCCTACGGGCTCGAAGGACAGAAAGACCGCAAAATCGCGGTCTTCGACCTGGGCGGGGGGACCTTTGACATCTCCGTCCTGGAGATCGGTGACGGCGTTTTCGAGGTCAAGGCCACCAACGGGGATACCCATCTGGGTGGGGAGGATTTTGACCTGCGCCTGATCGACTACCTGGCCGAGGAATTCAAAAAGGACCAGGGGATCGACGTGCGTGGCGACAAGATGGCGTTGCAGCGGCTCAAGGAGGCGGCCGAAAAAGCCAAGATGGAGCTCTCCGCGGCCATGGAAACCGAGGTCAACCTGCCGTTTATCACCGCCGATGCCGGCGGCCCCAAACACATGAACGTCAAGATCTCGCGGGCCAAGCTCGAAGCCCTGGTGGCCGACCTGCTGGACAAACTGGAAGGCCCCTGCCGCCGGGCGCTCAAGGACGCCGGCCTTGACGCCGGCACCATCGACGAAGTCGTTATGGTGGGCGGGATGACCCGTATGCCCGCCGTTCAGGCACGCGTGAAAGAAATCTTCGGGCGCGAACCCCACAAGGGGGTCAATCCGGATGAAGTGGTGGCCATGGGCGCCGCCATCCAGGGTGCGGTGCTCAAGGGCGACATCAAAGATGTTCTCCTGCTGGACGTGACCCCGCTTTCGCTGGGCATCGAAACCCTGGGGGGCGTCATGACCCGCCTGATCGCGCGCAACACCACGATTCCGGCCCGTCAGAGCCAGATCTTCTCGACGGCCGAGGACAATCAGCCGGCCGTTAGCGTGCACGTTCTTCAGGGTGAGCGCGAGATGGCCACCGACAACAAGACCCTGGGACGCTTCGAGCTCACGGGGATTCCTCCGGCCCCGCGGGGAATCCCTCAGATCGAGGTGGCCTTCGATATCGACGCCAACGGCATCGTGAGTGTTGCGGCTAGGGACGTGGCCACCGGCAAGGAGCAGTCCATCCGAATCACGGCCTCAAGCGGCTTGGATTCGGCGGAAATCGACCGGCTCGTAATGGAAGCGGAGATGAATGCCGACAGCGACCGCCGCAAGAAGGGTCTGGTGGATGCGCGTAACGAGGCCGATGCCCTGGTCTACACCACCGGGCGAACCCTGTCCGAGCTGGGGGACAAGATCGATGCCGGCTCACGTCAGCAGGCCGAGGCGGCCATCGCCGGCCTGAAGCAGGCCATGGCCGGCGAGGACACCGCCGAGATCCGCCGCCTGTCGGACGAACTCAAGCACATCGCCCACCGTCTGGCCGAATCGGTCTACGGCGCCGCCGGAGGTGCCGCGGGCGGTGGTCATGGTCAGGGCCAGACGCCCAGAGGGCCTCAGGCAGGGGCTTCGGACGGGTCCCCGGGAGCTGACAATGTGGTGGACGCCGAGTTCGAGGAAGTCGCCTGACGATCGGCCGGTTAACCGCCTCCCCACGGTCGGTATCAGGCCGGGGGGGCGGCGACCCGGCGCGCGATGGGCACTAGTCGGTTTTAATGATCTTCAAGCGGCGAAGCAGCCAGGGAAGCAGATAGAACCATTGGAAATAGCCCAGGCTGGTCATCAATACCCACAGGGAAAGCGCCAAATAGTAGGTTCGGGTGCTCTCGTCTGCGCCCGCTTCCGGGAAAAACCAAACCAGCGCCTGGATGAGGTAGATCGCCAGGTAACCCGAAGGAAAACTGACAAGCGTCATCAGTCCCATGAAGCCGGCCAGGGATTCCCCGCTGAACGACCCCCGGCCGAAGAAGCTGAGACCAATGCCGAAGCAGGCCAGAAGCCATAAGGATTTGATGAGCTTGAACCGTTGTCGCCTGATTTGCATGCTATGACTTTCTGTCAAAGCGGCTTCAGGCTGTCGTGCCTTTGAGGCCGATGGCGTCAGCCACTTCCCGCATCCCCGTGATCGTATCGGTGATCAGTTCGCCCAGCTCCACATCCAGCATGGCCGCGCCCTTTTCGATGATGCCGCGGTCCACACCGGCGGCGAACCGTTTGTCCTTCCACTTTTTTTTCACCGATTTGGCCTTGAGATCCATGACGCTCTTAGAGGGGCGCACCAGGGCCGTGGTGGCCACCAGGCCGGTGAGCTCGTCCACGGCAAACAATACTTTTTCGAGCGCGGACAGCGGCTCGATGTCCGTGCAGATGCCGTAGCCGTGACTGACCACCGCCCGGATGATAGATTCGGGCCAGCCGTTCTGCTTTAAGATTTCCTCGGTTTTGCGACAGTGCTGATCCGGGAACTGTTCATAGTCCAGATCGTGAATCAGGCCGACAAGGCCCCACAAATCTTCGTCTTCGTCGTATTTGCGGGCCATGAAACGCATCACGCCCTCGACGGCCAGTGCGTGTTTGATCAGGCTTTCGCTCTTGTTATAGGTCGTGAGCAGTTCCCACGCCGCGGCGCGGCTCGGTATCGCGTCAGCCATGGCCATCTCCCTTCACGCGCCCTTCACACCAAGAAATGTTTTTATTTAGCGCGAATTTTCTGATATTGGTTTAAATATCCGTGTGATATATCACCAACCCCTCTTCCCGGAGCGTTTGTAGACCATGGACCCCAATCTGTCAAAAGCGATTGTCGATTTTTTCCTGGGGATACCCATCTTCAGCCGCATGAACGCGGAGGAAGTCAAACTGGTGGCCAAACACATGAACGTGATCGAGCTGCAGCCGGGAGAGACGCTTTTCGAAGAATCCGACCGCGGCAGTTTTATGTGTTTCATCGCTCACGGCACCCTGGACGTCATCAAACAACCCGGTGTCGGCGACCAGGAAATCACCATTACCACCGTGCGCCAGGGGCAGTCCATCGGTGAAATGTCGGTCATCGAAGACCTTCCCCGTTCGGCCACCATAAAGGCCCGGGAAAACACCAAGCTTTTCATTCTCTCCCAAGCGGCCTTTGACCATGTACTTGCCAAGCATGCCCACATCGGCATCAAACTGCTCAAAGGCATCACGATCCTGTTAAGCAACAACCTTCGCAAGACCTCCAGCCGCCTGGCCGACTACATGCTGCCCATCAGCTGATCGGGTGTGCCCGCAGAACGATCAAGCGCCTGCTAAACCCGCACGTCGATTGGCCGATAACTTAAAGGTCGGTCATATCCCGAAAAATACGCCCCGTCCCTTGATGGCCGGGCGATTTTTTACTATAAAAAAGTTTAAGGCGTCAGCTTGATGCCAATCGTTTGGGTAGAGCGACAAGGGAGCGGCTTCGCATGGGTATCAGGGGTAAAACGTATGGGCTTCAGCTCGTGGGCCTCGGTCTGCTGGCCGGGTTGATCCTGACGGCACTCGCACCCTTACCTGCCCACGCCGATATCTACATGTATCGCGACGCCAACGGTGTCCTGCATTTCACCAACGTGCCCGCATCTTCCAAATATCGTCTCTATATCCGCAGCAGCAAACCCCGTTTCAATACCCCGCCCGGCAATAAAAAATACGACGGCATCATCAAGGATGCCGCCCGTCGTTACGGTGTCGATTTCTCCCTGCTCAAGGCCATCATCCGCGCGGAGTCCAGTTTCAACCCGCTGGCCATATCGCGCAAGGGCGCCCGCGGTCTGATGCAGATCATGCCGGAAAATTACAAGACCCTGGATATCCAGGATCCCTTCGACCCCCAGCAGAACATCATGGGTGGGGCACGCTATTTCCGCACCCTGCTCGACCGCTACCAGGGTAAAGTGGCCCTGACGCTGGCGGCCTACAACGCAGGCCCCACCGCGGTGGACCGCTATCGCCGTATCCCGCCCTATGTCGAAACCCAGGACTACGTCGAGAAAGTCCTGCGCTACTACAAGCACTATAAAAACAACACCTGATCCCGCGCCATTTGTCCGTATTCATGGGCGGCCTTCGCAATTCGCAGGCCTTAATCAATCGTCTTTCATAAGCACCAGGGCCGTACGGCTCGGCAGGTAGAGGCTCAGCCGGGCGGCTGAACGGCCGTCGGATTCCGCGTCCGTCAAGGTCAGATGTTCCTGTTCCGGTGCCAGCCGGCCATGGCCGCCAAAGGCGGGATCGTCGCTGTTCAGGATCTGCCGGTATTTTCCGGGTGGCGCCGGGATAGCGTAGTTCGGTCGGGATTGCAGGGGATGGAAGTGAAACACGAAGATCAGCCCCTGGCGTTCGAAAGCCAGCACCTTATGCGCGTTGTGCTCGAACAGATGGTTGGCCCAGGGGGCCTGCATGAAGCGGTATTTTTTTTCCAGCGCCAGCATGGCCCCGTCGAATAGCGCCAACTGGCTGTATTTCAAATCCGGATTGTCCGCCAGATGCCACTGGCGGCGGGCATAGCGGTAGGACCATTGATTGCCCTCCCGGGGAAAATCGATCCACTCGGGATGGCCGAATTCGTTGCCCATGAAGGTGAGATAGCCGTGCCCGGCCGTGGCCAGGGTCAACAGCCGGATCATCTTGTGCAGGGCCATGGCCCGGTCGATGGTGATGTCCGGATCGTCGCGGTGCATGTGGTCATACATGGCGGCATCGGCCATGCGGAAGATCAGGGTCTTGTCGCCCACCAGGGCCTGATCGTGACTTTCGGCATAGCTGATGGATTTTTCCTCGGCCCGCCGGTTGGTCAGTTCGTGCCAGAGGGCCCCCATGGACCATTCTTCGTCGGGGGTGTCCTTGGTCAGGCGAATCCAGTAGTCGGGAACCCCCATGGCAAAACGATAGTCGAAACCCACGCCGCCTTCGGCCGGGGCCAGCGCCAGACCGGGAAGACCGCTGATGTCTTCAGCGACGGTAACGGCCGCCGGCCGGAGTTCATGGATAAGTTCATTGGCCAGGGCCAGATAGGCCACGGCGTCCTCATCCACGTTGGGGCTGAAATAGTCGTCGTAGCTGGTGAATGCTTTCTCGAGACCGTGGTCTAGGTAAAGCATGCTGGTGACGCCATCGAAGCGGAAACCGTCGAAATGGTATTCTTCCAGCCAGAAGCGGCAGTTGGACAGCAGAAATTGCCGGACAGGGATTTTGGCGTAGTCGAAGCAGCGTGAATCCCAGGCATGGTGGTGCCCCCGCGGACCGTCGTGAAAATACTGGTAAAGGGTGCCATCGAAACGGCTGAGCCCTTCCACCTCGTTGGCCACGCTGTGGGAGTGGACCAGGTCCATGATGATGCGCAGCCCCAGACCGTGAGCGGCATCCACGAGGTATTTGAGGTCTTCAGGGCTGCCGAAACGCGATGATGCCGCATAGAAGCTCGATACCTGATAGCCAAAGGACCCGTAGTAAGGGTGCTCCTGGACGGCCATCAACTGTACCGTATTGTACCCGGCTTCGGCGATACGCGGCAGGATCCGGTCGGCGAATTCGCGGTAGGTACCGATGCCTTCCTGTTCCTGGGCCATCCCCACGTGGGATTCATAAATTAAAATCGGCGCCGGCGGCGGATTGAAATCCCTATGGCGCCATTGATACGGCTCCGGCGGGCACCAGATCTGGGCATTGAAGATAAGGGTTTGCGCATCCTGGACCACGCGACGGGCGTAGGCGGGAATGCGGTCGCCCGCCCCTCCGGGCCAGTGGACCCGGAGCCGGTAGAGCATGCCGTGTTCGAGGCGTTCCGCCGGCACCGTGATTTCCCACACCCCCTCCTGGTCCGCGGCAGGCGCAAGCCGCCACTCGGGCTGTTCCTCCCAGCGGGTGAAATCACCAACCAGATAAACGGCCGTGGCATTGGGTGCCCATTCCCTGAAGCGCCAGCTCGCCGGCGAGCGATGCAGCCCATAATAGTGATGCGCGCAGGCGGCCGTCGCCAGTTTTTCGCCGGGCGCAACCAGATCGTCCCGCCGCCGCCGCAGCAACCGCTGCCGGGCTTCCAGGCCCTGCTTGTAGGGTTGCAGCCAGGGATCGATCTGCAGAAGCTTTTGGATGCGGCGGTTTGTCGCGGAATTCGGGGCTGTTCCCATGGGCATTGATCCCGCCAGGTTGTCTTATGGCCGGCCAGGGATCAACCCGGTGCGTGTCCGGAGACGATCAGGGGCCGCTGGAGCATTCTCTCGTATAGATCGATATAGTGACGCGCGGTCACGTCGTGGTTGAAGGTCGCACGGCTTTCCCGCATGATACGCTCGATCTGCTGATGGCGTTCCTCCCCCGGCCGGGAAAAAAAGGCCATGGCCTGATCGATGGCCCAGAAGAGGCCCTGGCTGTCGTAGATTTCGAATAGAAAACCGTTGCCGCTGTTGTTTGCTACGGACAGGCTGGTC
This sequence comes from Desulfobacterales bacterium, assembly GCA_030066135.1. GTDB lineage: Bacteria > Desulfobacterota > Desulfobacteria > Desulfobacterales > UBA5852 > JABZFP01. The sequence continues at coordinate 9,466 of JASJCD010000003.1, forward strand.
ACCGTATCGTGGATGCCGCCGGTGTCGTAGGCCACGGGCAGGGTGCCGTAGAGGGGGCCGATCATCTGGGGCAGCCCGCAGGGCTCGAACCGCGAGGGCATCAGGATGAAATCGGCAGCGGCGTAAGCCTGGCGTGATAGGTTCTCATCGAAGTCACAAACCGCCACCCGGTTGTGAAGCGCATGGAAGTCAACGATATTATGAAAGACCGTCTTGTATTCACCGTTGGCCACGAAGACGACCTGGAGATGGTGCTCCCAGTACTTGGACACGACAACATACAGAATTTCAGCCAGGAGCTGGCAGCCTTTCTGAACCGGATCCAGGCGGTGGGGCCAGAAGAACAGCGGGGCCCGGTCGTCCTCCTCGAGTCCCAGGCGGCGTTGAAGATTGCGCTTGTTGGCCCGTTTGCCGGAAGCATGGTCCTCTGCGTCGTAGGCCTGCACCAGGGCGTCGTCGCTTTCCGGATGATAGGACGGATCCGGTGCGTTGAGGATGCCCGTGGCGCACTGGGCCCAGTATTTGTTGGAGAGCTCCTGGCGCAGGGGCGGCTCCACGAAGGCGTGACGCCCGTCAACAATTTCATGCAGAAATGTCGGGCTGACCGTATTGACGAAATGGGCCGCAAATACCCCGCTCACCAGAAAATCGACCGGGTTGGTATCGCGGACCTCTTCGTACTCAACGGCCATGTGCTTGTAGTACAGGTGATGCCAGAAATAGGCGCCGTCGATGCCGCGGTCCTCGATATAATCGAGCATGGTTTCGACCGTGTGGATGTTATGCACCGTAAACAGGCAGGGGATGCCCATCTGCCGGGCCGCCGCCGGAATCAGCCCGGTCATCCAGTCGTTGCAGTGGATCAGGTCGGGGCGCACATAGGGAATGATGTTGTTGATGATCTCACGCTGAAAGGCCAGGGCGATCTTGATGTTGTCCGTCCCGTAGTTGGAGTAGACGCTGTCGATATAGAAGAAGGCCCGGTCCTCGGCGAGATGGATACGCTCATCGGGCATCTTGTCCCGGATCCGGCGGATTTCCTTTTTTAGTACCGGCGCCATATGGGCTGCGAATATCTCGCGGTAATCCGGCAGGGCCACATGAACATCGGCACCCTGATCGAACAGGGCACTGATCAGGGCGGCGGAAACATCCGCCAACCCGCCGGCCTTGGCGACCAGATGATTGGCAATGTTGCCCATGCCCTGGGGCAGGTAGGTGACTTCGGGTGTTACCACCAGGACGGTTGGGTTTTTTTCGAGTGCGGCCATGTAAGCCCCTTCTGTTTAAATGGTCCCGGCCCGCGTCATTGAACGCGGATGTCCGTCGGGAGGCATTATGACCAAGCGATCAGCCCCGGTGTGTAGCGGGTCCAGATATCGCCCTTGGGCGTGACCCGGGCGGTAAACCCATAGCGGCCGGCGATATTGCAGGGCAGCTGACAGCTGTAGAGATAGCGTCCATCGCTGAGCGTTTCGGCCACCGTCATTTTCTGGTGATAGGTGACGTCCAGCCGGTCGACGGCGCGGGGGTGGCCGTAGCAGAGCTCCACCTCCACCTCGTCGGGGTGGATTTCCCCCAGGTTGACCATCACGCTAATTTCCAGCATGTCCCCCACCCGCAATGGCCCTTCGGCCTGGGTGACGGGGAAGTCAATCATGACCTGGGGCCAGAGTTTGCGCAGGCGTGCGCTGTTCTGGCTCCTGTGAACGGCTTCCGCGGCCTGGTCGTCCAGCAGATCATGGTAGCTCTCGGCCGCCGCCCTGTAAAAGAGCTGGTTGTAGTCGCTGACCATACGCTGGGCACTGAAACCCTGGATGGCCATCTTCATGGAGGCTTTCATCATGCCAAGCCAGCGCAAGGGCAGCCCACCGCTCTCGCGCTCATAAAAACAGGGTATGATTTCATTTTCAAGGACGTTGTAAAGGGCCTGGGCTTCGATGCGGTCCTGATAGTCGTAGTCTTCCAATTCTTCGCCCCGGCCGATGGGCCAGCCGCGTTCGGCATCGTAGCCTTCGCACCACCAGCCGTCGAGCACGCTCAGGTTGAGCACCCCATTGACGGCGGCTTTCATGCCTGACGTGCCGCAGGCCTCGAATGGCCGGCGGGGATTGTTGAGCCACACGTCCGCGCCCTGAAGGAGGCGGCGGGCCAGGTGCATGTCGTAGTCTTCGATAAAAATAAATCGATGCCGCAGGCTGGCCTTGCGCCCAAAGTCCACCAGGCGCCGGATGAGCTCCTTGCCCTCGTCGTCCTGGGGATGGGCCTTGCCGGCAAAGATAAACTGAACCGGCCGCTCGGGGTGATTGATCATGGCTTCGAGGCGTTCCGGATCCTGCAGCAGAAGATCAGCGCGTTTGTAAGTGGCAAACCGGCGCGCAAAGGCGATGGTCAGGATGTCCTGATCGAGAACGGCCTCCACCTCCTTCATGATCGTGATGGCGGCGTTGCGCCTTCCGTATTGTTTCGCCATCCGCCGCCGACAGGTGCGGATCAGACGGGCGCGGCTGATTTCGTGGGCGTGCCAGAGTTCCTCGTCATAAATGGTGTCCAGACGGCTGCCGGCGCTGGACTGGCGCGTGACCCGGTGCCAGTCGGGCCCGATGTAGCGCTCGAAGAGCAGTTTGTTTTCCGCCGAGGTCCAGGTGGCAATATGCACCCCGTTGGTCACATGGGTGATGGGGACTTCGTCTTCGTTGATCCCCGGCCAGAGATGGTGCCACATGCGGCGGGCGACCGCGCCGTGCAGCTCGCTCACCCCGTTGCAATAGGCCGACATGCGCTTGCCCAGAATAAACATGGATAGCGGCGAATCGGGACCGGCCCCCTTGGGTTGTCCCCAGGCGACAATATTCTTCAGATCGGTCCCAAGTAGGTCGGCAAACGGCTTGAGGGCGGGCGTCACCATGTCCACCGGAAAATCATCATGACCGGCGGCCACCGGGGTGTGGGTGGTAAACACGGTGGTCCGCGGAATGATTTCAAGTGCGGTTTTCAGATCAATGCCGTGGGTGGCAACCATATGATGCAGACGCTCCAGGCTGGCGAAAGCGGAATGGCCTTCGTTCATGTGCACCACCCAAGGTACGCGATCCAGGGCCTCCAGAGTGCGCATGCCGCCGATGCCCAGCACCAGTTCCTGCGTCAGGCGCCGCCGGCTGCCGCCCGAATAGAGCCGGGCGGTGATGTCACGGCTTTCAGGCGGGTTTTCACGCACGTTGGTATCGAGCAGATAAAGGGGGATGCGGCCCACATGAATGCACCATACCATGGCGTGAATCGTTCCTTCGGGGCCCTCCACCGAGACCATGATTTCTTCTCCGGAGGCCCCGCGGGCCCGCTCGACGGGCAGCATATATATATCGCTCTCAGGATAGGCTTCCTGCTGCCAGCCGTCATCGTTCAGGTATTGGCGGAAGTAGCCCTGGCGATAAAAAAGCCCGATGCCCACCAGCGGAAGGTTGTGATCAGAGGCGGCCTTGAGATGGTCTCCGGCCAGGATGCCCAGACCGCCCGAATATAGCGGGACGCTTTCATGCAGGCCGAACTCCATGGAAAAATAGGCGACGGTCGCATCGGCGGTGTAGGGAGGCTCCTGGGGCGGCGGATGGTCGACCTGGCGGTCGAAATTTTCACGCACACGCTCCATGTGCGCTAGAAACCCATGGTCGCGGGCCAGTTCTTCGAGGCGCTCCTGGGGGATGCGGGTAAAGAAAAGGATCGGGTTGCCGTCGCATTCGTTCCACATGCCGGGGTTGATGCGCCGGAACAGTTCGACGGCATCCCGCTGCCAGCACCACCAAACATTGCGGATCAGGGTTTCCAGAAAGGCCAGCGGTTCGGGAATGAAAGGAAAAACCTGAAAGGTTTGGATATTGCGCATGCAACTGCCTCCGTATGATGTCGATTGGGTTACCGCCGTGTACCGAGCAAGTCGGCGATGCACGGCGGGATAAAATGGGGCATCGCCTTGAACAATAATCGTCCGGTGCGTTTTCGCAATCTTTTATCCATCCTTGGCGGCGGTGAGCAGACGCCAGACCCGCAAGACTTCACTGGCCGACCAGGCCTGGGCGTCACAGCCGCGGGGGAGATGGGGCCGATCGCCGTCCAAGATTTCCGCGATATGGCCCAGGCAGCCGGTCTGCATCTGTTCGACGGCGGATCCCAGCCAGGCCAGCGCCGCCGCCCGCCCTGCCGGCCCGTAGACCCGAAACCAGGCTTCGCAGAAGGATGGAAAGACCCAGGTCCAGGCCGTGCCGTTGTGGTAGGCGGGCTTGCGCCGGGTGTCTTCGTCGCCCGTGTAGCGGCCCCGGTAGGGGTTCTGCGGATCGCCCAGCAGTTGTCCCTGGTGATGGATTTCAAGCGGCAGGGAAACCGGGCCGTCGGCCAGGCTGCGAATGCCGCCGGGTACCAGTAGTTTTTCACAGGCCTGCAGGATCTGACGGCCGACGGCCGGCTGGGCAATGACACCCAATGTCAGCGCGAAAAGCTGGTTGGGGCGCAGGGCGTCGTCCACCCGGGCGTCGTCCGCCGGGCAGCCGGGCGGCCCGGTCAGTACATCTGCCAGATACCCCCGTTCTTGGATGAAATACCGCTCGCGGACAGCCGCGCGTACCTTTTGGGCGCGCTCGGCCCAGCGGTCCCTGTCCGCACCGGGGTCGATTACCGTCAGTAGGTCAAGGGCCGCATGCCACAGGGCCTGGATTTCGATGGGATAACCCTCCCGCGGCGTTCCGGCCGGGTGGTTGGTATCCATCCAGGTAAAATGCGAAGGGCTGAACAGCAGACCGGAGGCGGCATCCATGTGAACGCCGTTGGGTGTCCCGGCGCACAGCGCATGGCCCATGGCGATCAGAATTTCACTAAGGCTTCGACGGCCGCAACGCATATCCAGAATATTCTTCTGCCCGGCATTCAAAAGATCGCGGCAGGCAGTGAAGAGCCAGAGCGGGGCGTCCGATGTGTTGCGATTGCGGGCATCCTCACCCCGGATCATGTTGGGCAGGGTGCCCTGGTCCTCGAAACGGGCAAACTGACGGATGATGGTTTCTGCCAGTTCCGTCTCTTCTGCGGCGATCAGTCCGCGTACAAAAATCAGGGTGTCCCGCCCCCAGTCGAGAAACCAGGGATAGCCGGCAATCACCGTGGCCAGGTCGCCCCGTCGGACGATATAATGCTCCATGGCGGATCGCAGGGCTTTTTCGGGGCTCAGGCGTGAGGTCGCGGCTTCCGGTTGAGGCGTTGCCTCGCATGATGGCCGTAAACCTTCAGTGGATAGAACGGCGGCATCTAGACATGCCACGGCCTCTCCCTCGAGATCGAATTGGAAATAGCCCGGACTGAACAAATCCGAATGCGGGTCCAGGCCCCGCTCCGCTTCCAGCGGACGCGGCACCATGTAGGTCCATTCCGGTTCGATTACAAACTGACCGCGAGACAGGCGCATGTGGAGGCGGCGGGCGGTGTCCGGGGCAAAGTCAAATCCGCCCGGGGCGCTCGCGACCGCCGCTGGAAAGCTGTCTTCAGGCCCGGTAAATGCCTTGGTGGTTTCGTGAAAATTGCGATCCTCGATATCCGGGCGCAGGATCAGACGGACAGATTTATTGTCCGCCAGCGCATCGGCCCGGCTGCCGGCGCTCGAGCGTTTAATCGTCATCCGCAGAGCGTTTTCCCCGGCCCGCATGCCGAGGGCAATCTCGATGCAGACCGATTCGCCCTGGCCGGCGGGTACACGAAACCGCCATCGAATGGTGTTATCGTCGTCGACGGCCACCCTTTCGAGCAGATCGTGACGCAATTCCTGGGAATAGCCCTGGAAGACGACCCAGGTGCGAATGCGTGTCAGCATCACCCAGCGGTCTTCGGGGACGTCCGGACTGAGATTGGCGGCCAGCAGCGCATCGTAGCGGCTGTAGAGCCGCCCCCAGTAGATCGGCGTGTGGCACATGCCGCCGCGGCCGTTGGTGGCCAGAAAGATGCTGTCCCCCGCCGGCAGGGTCTCGCGGCGCCAACGCCGGCGGATTCGAACCCGGCCGGGATCGCCCAGGTAGCGCAAGGGGGTAAGACTGTGCTGCACATCCCCTTGCGGCGGATAGAGGGAAAGGTCAAGGTGGCGGTCCACCGAGGGCCGAGGGGTCAGCGGTCTGAAAACAGTGAAATGGGTGCCATCCCCGGCGGGCAGCGCGCTAGCGGTTTGAAGCACGCCATCCCCCGCTTTCAGGCGTGCCCGAAAAGGGTGCGGCGCCACGATCAGCAGCAGGTGACCGGGCGGCACCATGACCTGGCGTTTGAGGTCGTGCGGGTAGGTCCAGAGGGTGGTGCGCGGCGCACCTTCGACGGCACTCCAGTGCCGGCAGCTGCCGGCGGGATCGGCCTGCAGGTCGGCGGTTATTTGATCGATGTCGAGATCGGCGATATCACCCATCCCGCGCAGCGCCACCACGATGTCGAGTACGAGGGCGCGCACACTCTGGTTCACGGCGCGCGGTGGGCGGCCAATGCTCGCAGGTGTATGCTGCAGCTTTGGGAGATCTTCGGGATCGGCCGTCAGGCAAACCACTTGGCCGGCTTCGAGCGGGCATGCGATCATCCCTTCCGTCACTTTGAGGGGTATGTTCTTGCCCGAAAGAAGATCCAGGCCCGGGCGGTCCCGGAAATCCAGGTGGTCGCGCGCCCACAGGGCCGAGGCAGGGTTCCGGTCATCTAAGTTGGCGGCGATCACCAGCGTGCGGCCCGAAGGGCGGTGGTGACGCCGCATGACGGCGACATTGCCGCCATTGGCCTGGATCAGGGTCAGCTCGGCCTGATCGTGGAAAGCCGGGTGGTGCTTGAGAAGGGCCGTCAGCCGGCCGATGGCGTCCACCTGGTTGGTCTCCGCCCCCCAGTTGAGGGATGGCGATTCGTGGACGACGATCTTTTCGCGGGCAAACCATTCGACGCCATTGGCAAAGGCGAACGCCCCGTGCGGGGCCATGAGGGCGCAGAGGGCGGTGCGCATCCGGGCCCAGGCGCGGGAGCGGGCCGCCAGTCTCGGGTTGTCGTGGGTTTCGGCAAAATGCACCACCAGTCCGTCCGTGCGCGCGATTTCAAGCGCCCCGGGCAGATAGTCTTCGATCTGCCGGCGATCATAATTCTGGAAGAGCTCGGAGTAGGCCCAGTTGAAATTGGCGCGGTCAAGAATGTCGCGGGTCACGGAAATCTTACCGCCCAGCCCCTCGAGAAAAAACAGGGTATCGGGAAACTGTTCGCGCACCTTGGCCACGATATAGCGCCAGGCTTCAAGTGGGATCATGTAACCGGCGTCGCAGCGGAAGCCGTCAGCGCCGCGGCGGCACCAGGTTAAAAAGACGTCGGCCATATAAGTCCACAGGCCGCGCCGGCGATAGTCCAGGCGGGTCAGGTCTTCCCAGGTCACACCCCAGGCCCCGGGCCGTTCGATTTCTCCCTCCGGATCGCGCACCAGCCATTCCGGGTGCAATCCATGCAAGGCCGCCGCCCAGCCCGTATGGTTGATGGCGATATCCAAAAGCAGTTTGGCGTTGCGCCGATGGATGGCGTCCACGAGTTCGCCAAACTGCTCCAAGGGGGTCGCGGCCGGATCGAATTCGGCCAGCGCCGGGTCCACGGCGATGAAGCTAAGGGCGGCATAGGGGCTTCCGAATCGTCCCATGCGTGCGTAGGTCGTGGGGGTCGGATGAATCGGCAGCAGTTGAATGTGGGTGCACCCCAGCTTGCCGATGATGAAATCCAGCTGGCCCACCAAATCCCGGAAGGTGCCGGACGGTGGAATGACGGCAAAACCCTGGTTGTCGAGCTCACCAAGGGCCGGGTGACCCCAGTCGTCGGTCCGGTCACCGCTGCGGTTGGGACCGAACTGACGGACGAACGCGTTGTAGATGACATTGGCGCAGCAGGTTTCAGCCGGCTCGACATTGATGACGGTGTTCTGGCCCGGGGGCCACATGGGGTCGGACTGGCCCTCGCCGAGGAAATAGCATTTGGCCTCGAAATGACCCACCTGGTGGAGGGACAGAACAATCTCGAAACGCCCCTCGTCCACGCGTCGCATGGGCAGATCGTGCCAGTCGTGGGCCAGGGGGGCCTGCTGGCGCTCAACGGCCATGATGATCTCTCTACGCGTGGTGCCAACCCGGCCTAAGTTTGTGCGCACCCAGGCACTGCCCCGGTCGGGCCGTGGCAGGGTCAGCTCGAAGCGGATGCTGTCACCGCAAAGCAACAGCTGGCGGCTTCCGGTGGCGGGGGTCTGTTCCATGGCTGTGAGGGGGGGCTCCTTCTGAAATCCGTCGGCAATTGCAGGCCGTTTCGGGGCTATGAAAACGTCGCGCCGGCGCCACTTCAACATCGTGTCATCGCGTGGCGGCCGAACCGATAAGGTGTGTGCCCCGGCTCAGAACGGCCGCCCAGGCCACAGGGACTTAAAAGGTCATGTCGGCGCTCAGTATGCTGCCGGCGCGGATCACCTTCTGGTCTCTACCGGAATTGGTCAGGCGAACCTGTCCCTTGACCGCAACCGAACTTTCAAAGCGAATATCGCCCTGGATGCGCAACGCTTCACATTCCAGCAGGGACGGTATGCCATCCGGGAAACGGGCCTCGAACTGGTCGATGCGGCTGTAGAATTCGGGGTCCAGGCTGATCAGCGGGTCTGCCGCTGTACATTGGGGATGCCGTTCCAGCTGGAATTGGTCGTTGAGCTGGAAGCGGTCCGAGCGCACGATCAATAGATCATTGCATTTTTTGACCGGGAAAAACCGGCCGCGCGGCACGAGGACGGCGCGGGCCCTCTCAAACAACCCAATGGCGGCACCCATGGCGGATTCGAGCTGATATACCGGCGGACTGTCAGGATCCCGCGGATCGAGGGTTTTGGGATTGACGATGAGGGGCAGCTTGATCGTGGCCTGCTGCGCAATGAGATCCTTCAGGTCGACCAGGTTGACCCAGAGATTGTTGGTGTTGAAATAGGCGTAGCGATCGATATCACCACCGTCGCTTCCGGTGGGAAACTGGGCCGATTCCCGCAGAATCAGACCGCCTTCGGAGCGGACGGCCAGATGGCCGCCCTTGGCGTCGGCCGGTGTCCGGCGGGCGACCTCCATCATAAATGGTACGGCCTTGGCCGCCATAAACCCCAGCAACGCTGGATCCAGGGTGGCACCCAGATTGTCGGAATTGCAGATGAGGGCATAGCGGCAGCCCTCCGCGAGCAGGCGGTCGAGCAGCCCGGACGTTTGAATGGCCGTATAGATGTCGCCATGCCCCGGAGGATTCCACTCGAGGGCGGGTGCCAGGGGCCATTGGGCCGGCTTGAGATCGGACTGTAAAATCTTGGGAAATTTATTCTGCATAAATGACAGGGGCGCCGTGCCGTGGGGAATGGCCGCCAGCGCCTTCAGGGTCTCGGTGTGGGTGTTGAAGCTGTTCATGAAAACCTGCCGAATGCCGCCGCTGGCAGCCTGCCGCATAATGATTTCCAGAAACGTCATGTTGTCCTTGAGCGGCAGAAGGGATTTGGGGCCCCTAAGGCCCATGCTGGTCCCCAGTCCGCCATTTAGCGTAATGCGGACCGCCCGCGGCATGGCCTGGCGGCCAGCTTCTACATACTGATCCAGAACGGCCGCGGCGATAACTTCGTCTTCGGACGGCGGTCGAATGGCCTCGTCACGGATAATGCCCGTGGCGCCCTCGACCACTTCACAGTAGTAGCCCCTGAAAGTTTCAATCACCATGGCGTCCAGTCCATCGGCCGTCATTTTGGCTGTAAATCGATCCAGGTGGGGATAGCGGTTTTGCATATGCACTCCTGAATTAGCGTGTGGGCAGGCGGCAGTGGATAGCGGTTCGGATATTGACGACGGTTGACCCTGGCGCCGGCGGGCTGTGCGTCGGTTGAGGCTGCGGCACCGGGAGATCAAGCCGGTTACGATGCTCCCGGTGCCGTCGTGGTGATTATACCGGTTCTACCCAGCCCATGGGGTCGTCGGCTTTTCCATACTGGATCGCCGTGATGGCATCGAAGAGCTTCTGGGCCATGGGGCCCACCTTTCCGTCGCCGATCTGGAAGACCTGATCCCCAAAGCACAGTTCACCAACCGGCGAGATCACGGCCGCCGTGCCCGAACCGAAAATTTCCTGCAGGCGACCGGCGGCGTGGGCGCGGATTACATCGTCGATGGTGATCTGCCTTTCAGTGACCGGCAGTCCCCATTGTTTTCCCAGGGCCAGAACGGAGTCCCGGGTGATGCCGGGCAGAATGCTGCCGTTGAGGGCGGGGGTGATCAATTCGTCGTCGATCATAAAGAAGATGTTCATGGAGCCCACTTCTTCGATGTACTGCTGCTCGACGCCGTCCAGCCAGAGGACCTGGGTGTAGCCGGCCTGGTGCGCCTTGTCACCCGCCAGCAGGCTGGCGGCATAGTTGCCCAGGGTCTTGGCCTCACCGACCCCGCCACGCACGGCGCGGACGTGTTCCTTGGTGACCATGATTTTGATCGGATTGAAACCCTCGGCATAATAGGCACCCACCGGCGAAAGAATGATGAAGAAGCGGTACGTGTGCGATGCCCGGACACCCAGAAAAGGGTCCATGGCCAGAATGGTCGGACGAATGTAAAGCGAGGTCTCGGGCGCCGTGGGCACCCAATCGCGTTCGACCTGCAGCAAGGTTTTTAAGGCCTTCAACATGAATGCTTCATCGAATTCGGGGATGCACAGCAGACGGCAGGATTTGTTCAGGCGCTTCATATTCTCCTGGGGACGGAAGAGCTGAATCACCCCGCCGGTCGTGTGGTAGGCTTTGAGGCCTTCGAAGACGCCCTGCCCGTAGTGGAGAACCATGGTGGACGGATCCATCGTAATGGGACCATAGGGCTCGATGCGTGGATTGTGCCATCCCCTTTCCGGATCGTAGTCCATGTTGAACATGTGGTCTGTAAAAAGGGTTCCGAATCCAAGGTTGCTGTCGTCCGGTTTGGGTTTCGGGGATGCGGCCTTGGTTATGGTGATCTCCATAACATCCTCCTGCTGTGCAAGGTTGGGGCTGTGAACCCGCGGTAGGCGATAGGGATCACGGCTTTTCAATTATCAGGGGCAGCATGTCTCGCCCATCGGGTCGACGGCCGCAGCAATTCGAATTGAGAAATAAAATTTCATAGCATGCTGGTTGGGTAAATCAAGCCAAATCCAGTGTTTGCCCTAAAATGGTTCGGGGGCGTTTGACTTGGGGTGGGTTTCCGGATAATGAAAGGGCTCCCGAATTCCGGGGAATCCGGCGCAAACCGGGAAAATATACCGAATATACACCTGGAGGCTTTAGCCATAAGATGACCGAGAACGATCAGAAAGACGCCATGGCCCAGATCACCCCAGAACGCGTGGGGCTCAAGAGCCAGTTTAAATTCAAATGCCACCCCGAGGTTTCGTGCTTCACCAAGTGCTGCCGGGGCATCAACATCACCCTGACCCCTTATGACATCATTCGTCTGAAAAACCGGTTGGGACTTGAATCCGAGGAGTTTCTGGCGATCTACACCGAGCCGCATATCATGGAGAAAACCGATCTGCCGATCGTGACCCTCAAGCTTCTCGACGACGAACAGCAGTCCTGCCCCTTTGTGCGCGATGACGGCTGCATCGTCTACGAGGACCGCCCCACCACTTGCCGCTACTACCCTTTGGGTGTGGCCTCGCTGATGCACAAAGAGGGTGCCGACGACGAAGGGTTCTACTTCTTCGTGGAAGAGCCGCATTGCAAAGGTTTTGAGGAAGACCAGGAGTGGTCGGTGGCCGATTGGCGCCGGGACCAGGGGGTGGACCACCACGACGAGATCAACGCCGAATGGACCGATCTGGTGGTGCGCAAGCGCTCCTTCCCTCCGAATATCAAGCTCACCGACCAAAGCAAACAGATGTTCTTCCTGTCGAGCTACAACCTGGACAAGTTTCGTAAATTCGTTTTCGAGAGCTCTTTTCTGGAGCGCTATGAGATCGACGCGGAAACGCTGGAGAAAATCAAGGCGGACGAAGTTGAACTGCTCAATTTCGGTATGCGCTGGCTCAAGTTCATTCTCTTCAAGCGCGGTGAGTTCAAACTCAAATCAGCGGAATCCCCGTCCACCTAAAATCAGCGATTGCCGTCTGGCGATACCGCTGCGGGGCGGCTGACAGGGGTCGCGCTTTTCCGGATGCAGGCCGGGCTTCCCTGCCAAAGGCGTGCGCCACGGCTTGGCGCCATTCGCTGCGGCGGGCGGCTTCGCACGTACTTGCCGCCATACCCGGTGGCCAGGAGTAGCATCCCGATCCATTGCTTTGCAATTCATCCCGGCAGGACCAGTCGCCCGGCGCCGTTTTCCGTGATGATGCGATACCTATACAAGGGGGTTCAGGGGGCCGTCGCCAAGACCCAGTTCGGTCGCCGGTAACCCCATGGCCCGGCCCAACAGCTGGATATAGAGGATCGCCGGCAGATCAGAACGGTCGAGTGGTTCAGCATCCGGGTTGTCATCGGCGGCGCCGAACTGCATCTGGCAATAGGTGCAGGCCGTGGCCAGCACCTGGGCACCGGCCTGGCGGGCATCCTCGGTTTTGCGCTGCATGAGCCGGCGCGCCAGGCGATCGTTTTTACCCCTCAAGGGGTAGCCGCAGCATTCCAGACGCAGCGGCCAGTCAACGGCGCTGGCCCCGGTGACCGCCACGAGGTTTTCAAACAGGGTTGGTGCCAGGGGGTTGTCAAACTGCATCACATGGCCGGGGCGCAGGGCATGACAGCCATAGTGGGCGGCGACGTCGAGACCCGCAAGCGGCTGCCGGATGGCGGGCCGGATCGCTTCCAGACCGATTTCCACGGCCAGCACCTGGAGCAGATGGTAAATCCCAACTGCCGCCGACCAAACCAGTCCCTCCGCCTTCAGGACGCCATTGACGTAACAGGCCAGGTCTTCCCGCTGGCGCAGCCAGTAGTCTGCATGCCTTAGCTGACCATAGCAGCATTGGCAGGGGGTCATCAGATCGAGCCCCTCCCGGGCGGCCAGCGCCAGATTGCGGGCGGCCGCCAGCACGGATGCGGCCAGGTCCTGATCGCGCACGGGGTAACCACAGCAGTTCAGTTCGCAATCCACCAGCTCAACACCCAGGGCCGCCGTTACGGCACGCGTGGCCCGGTCGTAATCGGGAAGAAACGGACCCATTTTACAGCCGGGAAAATAAAGATAGCGCAGCCTTTTCATTTCATGCCTTTGAGACGATTTCATCCGGCGCACCCAACGGGTAGTCTGGCTTTAGCCGCTGGTGGGCCTCGTTGCGCAGCTCATAGAGAATATCGGCCACTCTGACCCCCTGGGGGCAGTGCTCCTGGCATTGGTAGCAGGTCGCACAATCCCAGACCATGCGGGCGCCCAAAGCCAACTCCCGGAGCTGAAGCCGCATCATGTTCATGACCTGCTGGGGGGTCAGATCCAGATCCCGGCGGGGATCGTCGCTCACCGCGACCACCGGGCATACGCTGGTACAGGTGGTGCACTGGACACAGGACCAGAAGGTCTCCGGGTTTGCGGAGAGGTCTAATGTGGCCGGCGCGCCGGCGGCCTTGGCTGACGCGGATGGTATCGTTGCGGCCCGCGCAGCCCACTGAGCCGGTCGATGCGACCGGATCCATCCATGGGCCGACGGATAACCCTTCTGAACCAGTTCGCGCTGCGAGGCGCGCCACAAATCCTGCAAATCGATGCCGGAAGGACACCATTGTGTGCAGCGGCCGCAGGCGGTGCAGATGAAGCTGCCTTCGGCCAGGGAGACGCACTGGGTTCCGGTAGCCCCGGATATCCAGCGCATCAGGGCGCCGAGTTTTTCAGACGGCAGGATGGCAGGGTTGGGAATGGCGCGGTAGATGACAGCCACGGCGCAGTGCTGGTTGCAGACGCCGCAATGGGTGCAGGCGTCCAGTCCCATGGCGCGCCGCACCGGGCGCAGGCCGGCATCGGCATCCGCCGCCGTGCCCCCGGCGCGTACCAGCAGAGACAGGGGGGTGGCCACCAGATGAAAAAATTTCGTGAAGGGCAGCAGGGCCAACCCCAGACAGGAGACCAGGAAATGAAGATGCCAAAGGAGCGTATCGAAATTTGCTTTTTCCAGCGCGTTGGCCAGCGGTTTCATCAGACGTGACAGCGGGTAGGACAAAAGGGCGGACTGGGGGCCGTCATGGCAGGCGGCGCAGAAATCCGCATGCAGGTCCCGCCCGAGCGCCAATGTGTCTGCACCGGTCTTCGGCGGTGCCGTTGTCGCGGCGCCGAATTCGGCCTGCCAGTAAGCCTGAAGGGCTTCGAACTCGGCGTCATCTTCAATAAACGCATATTCTGCGACCATGGTACGAAACATCTCCGGCGAGACGATCTGGTGGCTTTCAAGCAGGATGCCGGAGAAAACGATGATCGCCAGAAGCGCCAGGGCGAGCTGATCGGCCATATGCCGGGTAGCCCGCAGCAAGGGGTCCGAGCGCCGCCGCAGGGCGGCGAAAGCAACCCCCAGAAGGATCAGGGCCGCTGCCAGATTGCGTAGCAGCCGCCAGGGGTTGAGGGTGGGGGCATAGTCCCCCCAAAGCCGGGCGCTGGTAAATTCATCCAGGGCGTGAAAGATAACCAGAAAAAAGAACCCATAGAACAGCCCCAGGTGCATGATGCCACGCCGCCAGTCCTGCCGCAGGACATGGCCTTGAAGCAGCACTTCCCAAACGAGCGCTTTGGCGAGACGGGTAACGCGCGGGCCGAAGACGGCCCGGCCGACCGCCCTTGCCGTCTGGGACCAGAGGCCGGTGAGCGTTGGCGGCTGGCATTCGGCACCGATGGGAAGGCGGAACCAGCGCCCGATACGCCACAGGGTCCCAATCAGCCCGATACCCAGGGCGCTGTATGCGATAAAAGTGGTGTCCATTCCGATTCAGCCCAAGAGCCGTTCACATGCGCGAACGGCAGCGTATGCGCTGCCAATGGCCAGTCCGCTGCCGCTTTTTTCCCGAACCCAGTCCTGATGGGCCAGTATCGAGCCGGCTGCAAAAAGGCGGGCATATACCCGCCGTCCGTTCACGTCCACGGGGCGGAAGCAGTCATCCACGGCCAGTCCGGCGCGATTGATGGCGTGTCCCGCGGGATGCAACAGATCCTTGTGGTGCCATTCATCCCGTTGCGGCGGTTGATCGACGGGCAGGTCAAACAGTGTTTCCCGGATCGCGGTGCGGTCGGCGTGCAGGCCTTTGCCAAAAAAGCGGCCGGTGGCCAGGATGACGGCCTGGGTGCGGGCCCGGAATCCATCGGCATCGCGGCCGATGCCGATCCGGAATTCATTTGCGCGGCGGGCCTCTACCGCCGTAACGCGATGCTGATACCAGGCACGCACGCCGAGCCGTGGCAAGTGCTGTTCAAAGGTTTCGCGCAGCCGCAGGCCGGGGACACTGGGCAGCAGGGTCGGGATTTCAAACAAAGGTACCCCCAGGATTTGCTGCATCGCCTCAAAATTGGGCCGCGTGCGATGCACGCCGACGACGGCCGGCAGACCCACGGCACGGGCACCATCCAGCCGGCGGTGGATGGTGGCCGCTATTTGGCGGCAGTGTTCACCGTTTTCCAGGAACCGGCCCAGCCGTTCCGGCTGCAGTTCCCCCTGCATCCGGGGTACTGCCAGGCGCACCGCGCGCAAATCAGGCCAGCTTGCTCCCAGTGTGGCGGCGATCTGCCGGGCACTGAAACCTTTTAGGCCGGCAAAATCGACCAGCAGGCAGGGCGGTCGCCGCACAAGGGCATCGTCGGCGGCCGCCATTGTGTGGGGAACGGCGTAGGTGGTCTTAACCGTACCCACCGGTGTAATGACCTGCATGTTGCGCTCGGCCTGCGATACATAGGGTTGACCGGCTTCGGCCAGAAATCCCAGGCACTGGCGCCAGGCCGCTTGCATGTCCTGGTTGCCGATGCGTGTATATGGGTGCGCGGGAGACACCCGGCGCAGACGGGCCATCCCTTCCCAGGGATCGGTCAAGATCTGGCCCGCGGGCACCGGATACACACCGAGAAGATCCAGAAGTCCGCTGGCAAAAGGGATCGTGCCCCCGAGCCCCACCTGAACGGTATCGATGCCGCGGCGGGCGGCAAATAGGCTGGCCGCCATACCGGCCATGCCCGCGCCGATGACGAGCAGCTGGCAGGTGATATCACGATGTTTCGACATGCTGGATTTCCACGGCCGGGCCGCCGCGGCCGCACGCTCTGTCCGCTGATGAGGACGGCGTGAGTTCAAGGCCGAACACGCCGCAATGGGTGGCTTCCAGGAGTTCCGCCTGGGCCAGCGAAATATCCCAAAGCAACGGTTCCTGCCCCCGCCAGCGTTCCTTTAGAAAGGCCTGTAATTCGAAGATGCCCCGATCGGCGTGCCAAACCCCCTGGTCGTAAAGGTAAGCGGCCACCCGTTGGCTGCAAAAAGTCCCCTGGCAAGGGCCCTTGCCGATACGGCTGCGCAGTCCAATGGCTTTGAGGCCGGGCGTGTCACCGTGGTCATTGAGGGTTTGAACCAGGTCGTCGACCACGGCCTGCGGCACCATTTCACATTCGCACAGCAGAAGATCGTCGGGCCGTCCCCGCTCCATCCATGTTCGCGGTGCAAGGCCGGGTTCGGTCCAGCGGGCCGCCACCATATTGGGCAGGGGTTCGGTGCGCGTGCGGCAGGGCGCCGTGCTGCCAAGCAGGCGGCAGACCAGATCGGCCGTCTTTTCGGCCATCAGGCGGTAGGTGGTGAGCTTGCCGCCGGTGATGGTGATGAGGTTTTCGACAATGTCGGCCTCGCCCCGGCCATGATCGATGAGGGCGAACCCGCGGCTGACGCTGCGGTCGTCGCAGGCGTCCTCGCAGCTGACCAGCGGCCGCACGCCGCAATAGGCGCGGATATAGCGGGTGCTGGCCAGAACCGGCACCATGGCGGCGCCCTGTTCGATGATGTGGTCCACTTCATGGATTTTGGGGTAGATGACATCTGGTGACGCACTACGCTCGGAGGTGGTTCCCAAGATGGAAACCGTGCCGCCCGGCACCAGGATGTCCCCGTCAGTGGGTGGTCGCAGGCGGTTGATGACGCGGCGGCTGATGCGCTCGCTGGTCACCAGCAGGCTGCCCTTGGAATACACCATTGGGATCCGGGCGCCTGCCAGGGCGGCCACCTCGCCCGCCCAGGCCCCGGAGGCGTTTACCACCACATCGGCTTCGATGGTCGTTTTTTCACCTGTGGTTTGGTTTTTGACGGTGACCCTGCGAATGCGATGGTTAGCGAGGTCGAATCCAACCACGGCGGTAAAACGCAACAATCGGGCACCGTGCGCCTCGGCATGGGCCATATTGTCAAGCGAGAGTTTAAATGGGTCGATGGTGGCGTCTTCCACCTGATAGGCGGCGATCAACCGGTTGGACAGGGTGGGCTCCATTTCCCGGGCGATTTCCTTGTCCAGCATCTGGACGGGAATGCCACTGCGGGCACAAATTCCGGGAAAATCGGCGATATAGTTTTCTTCATCACCGGCAACGGCCACGAAGAGTCCGCCCGTGTCCTCGATGCAGTGGGGGGCCAGTTGCTTGAGCAATTCGCCCTCGGCACGGCACTCGGTGGCGGCGGCTGGATCCGAGGCGACATACCGGGCGCCGCTGTGGAGCAGGCCGTGGTTACCGCCTGAAGCCCCGGCGTTGATATCTTTCTTTTCGATCACGGTGCAGGCAATGCCGCGCAGGGCCAGATCGCGCGCCAGACCGGTGCCGGTTACACCGCCGCCGATGATGAGAACCTCTGTCTTCATTGAAAGTTTCACGGTAAACCCTCAATTGCGGCATCAGGGTAAAAGTTGGAAGCTATTCAACATTTTATTTTCACTTGCGAAAATAAAATGGCGATGTTACGTTGCCTTGACGCCGAATCTAAAGGCTCTTAACCCATCTCACTATCCGTCTATTTATCACAGCTGTTATTTTGTGTCATGTGGATTTTCATATATCAACATTTATATTTCAATATTTTCTAAATAGAAAATTTGTTAGGGGCTGAATGCCCAGGTTAAGATGCAGGTGGTGGCCAATGGCTGAAAGCCGGTGGGAAGATCGCAGACAGGAAAACGGAGAGTCGTCTTCAACCATGGCCGGCGCCAAGACCGGCCCCGTGCGCGATCGGCATGAAAAAATCAGACAGCGGGTCAACGCCAAGGGCTTTGTCACCATCGAGCAGCTGGCGGCGGAATTCGGGGTTACGCCCCAGACGATTCGGCGCGACATCAACCTGCTCAGCCAGGAAGGCAGTATTCATCGCTACCATGGCGGTGCAGGGGTTTCAGCCAGCACCGAAAATGTGGCTTACACCCAGCGCAAGGTGTTGTGCTTGAGTGAAAAACAGCAGATCGCCCAGATGGTGGCGGCGCAGATCCCGGACCATGCATCACTGTTCATCAACATTGGCACGACCACCGAGGAAATTGCCAAATGCCTTGGCGATCACGACCGGCTGCGGGTCATCACCAACAGTCTCAACGTGGCATCGATTATGGCCGGCAACGAGAACTTTGAAGTCATTGTGGCCGGTGGCCTGGTCCGGCCTCGGGACGGCGGTATTGTCGGTCCGCTGACGATTGACTTTATCCAGCAGTTTCGGGTGGATTTCGGCATCATCGGCATCAGCGGAATTGATCTGGACGGCACCCTGCTCGACTTTGACTACCGTGAGGTGCGTGCGGCCCGGGCCATCATCGACAATTCGCGCAAGGTCTTTCTGGCGGCGGACCATACCAAATTCGGGCGCAATGCCATGGTCCGACTGGGCAGCATCGGTGAAATCGATGCCCTTTTTACGGATTTACCGCCCGTGGAATCGGTCATGGAAGCCCTGAGCGCCTCCGAAGTAACGTTGCATGTGGCCGCCGAGGCACCGCACGGAGGCAATGATCGGCCGAAATAAAACCAGGGTGTAAAATAGCGAAACATTATTGATGCTATTTTCGCTTGCGAAAAACAATACCGGATGTTATGCGCATTGATTGATCGACACGCATAACTTTCCTACCCCTAGTCCAAACGGTTCACTGCAGGTAAGCTCACAATCTGGCGGGAGATGGGAGACGGCTCATGGGGCTGGTGCTTGAGAAGGTTGACAAGGTTGTCAGCGGTGAAACACATCTTAGCGGCATCAATCTTGAGTTCCCGGCCGGTTCCCGCAATGTGCTCCTGGGACGCACGCTCGCCGGTAAAACCTCGCTGCTGCGCATCCTGGCCGGTCTGGACAAGCCCACCCGGGGACGCATCCTCATCGATGGGCGTGACGTCACCGGCGTCTCGGTGCGCAAGCGCAGCGTGGCGATGGTCTACCAGCTCTTTATCAACTACCCCTCGCTAACGGTCTACGACAACATTGCCTCACCGCTCAAGACCAGCGGCATTGCCAAATCCGAAATCGATCGTCAGGTGCGCGAGATCGCCGCAATGCTGCGGATCGACGATCTGTTGGACCGGCTGCCGGCTGAATTGTCCGGCGGTCAGCAGCAGCGGACCGCCATTGCGCGGGCCATGGTCAAGAACGCCGAACTGTTGCTGATGGACGAGCCGCTGGTCAACCTGGACTATAAGCTCCGGGAAGAGCTGCGGGTCGAGCTTCAGGAAATCTTCGCCCAGCGCAAGGCCATCGTCGTCTACACCACCACCGAGCCGACCGAAGCCCTGATGCTGGGCGGCAACATCACCGTCCTCGACGAGGGCCGCATTCTGCAGACGGGTGCCACCCATGAGACTTACCGCAATCCGGCCACCGTCAAGGTGGCGGAAGTATTCAGTGATCCCCCGATCAATTTCCTGCGCGGCCGTATCCAGGGGGCAAAGGCACGTATCGGCGAGGGAATCCAGGTCCCGCTGAATGGTGCCATGCAGTCCCTGGGAGACGGCGAGTATGACTTCGGCATCCGCTCCAACCATTTTTTTCTGGCGCGCACGGGAGAGAACGACTGCCAGGTCGAGGCACAGGTGGAACTGGCCGAAATCAACGGCTCCGAAACCTTTATTCACTTCCACCACGGCGATGCCCGGCTCGTGGCCCAGGAAGACGGTATCTATCCCCATCGGATTGGTTCGGCCATCACCCTCTATGTCAACCCGCGCTGTCTATTTGTCTTCGATTTGAAGGGCAACCTGGTTGCCGCTCCTGCCCTTGACAGCATTCACGAACGGTCCGCTTAGGAAACCGCCATGGCGCGCATCGAACTCAATGAAATTGCCCACAGTTATCGCCCCAAACCGGCGAGCGAATCGGATTTTGCCCTGAAGCGCATCCACCACATGTGGGAGGATGGCGGTGCCTATGCCCTGCTGGGACCGTCGGGTTGCGGGAAGACCACCTTGCTGAACATCATTTCGGGCCTGCTGACGCCCACCCGCGGCAAGATTTTATACGACGGCGAGGACGTCACCGACCTGCCGCCGGAAAAACGCAACATCGCCCAGGTTTTCCAGTTCCCGGTCCTCTACGACACCATGACGGTCTTCGACAACCTGGCCTTCCCCCTGCGGAATCGGGGACATGACAGCGCCGATGTCGACCGCCGCGTCCACGAGGTCGCCGAAATTCTGGAATTGACCCCCTATCTTAAAAAGCGGGCCGCCGGACTGGCGGCCGATGCCAAGCAGAAAATATCCCTGGGCCGGGGGCTGGTGCGCAGCGATGTGGCCGCCATTCTTTTCGATGAACCCCTGACGGTCATCGACCCCCATCTCAAATGGAACCTGCGGCGCAAACTCAAGGATATTCATGAACAGCTCAAACTGACCTTTGTCTATGTGACCCACGACCAGGTGGAGGCCCTCACATTCGCCGATAAAGTCGTCGTCATGTACGAGGGCGAAATCGTACAGATCGGCTCACCCCAGGATCTCTTTGAAAATCCGGAGCATACTTTCGTCGGATATTTCATCGGCAGCCCCGGCATGAATTTTTTAGACTGCACGCTGGAGGGCGATGTGGCACGTTGCAATGGTGCCCGCATCAGGATCGACGATGCCGTGGCGGCAAAGGGGCGTGGCATTCAGGGCAAACTGGAACTCGGTATTCGGCCGATGCACCTTAAATTGTCGAGCGAGGCGGTTGAGGGCGGCGTACCGGCCGATGTCAGGGGGATCGAAGACCAGGGCAGCTGCCGGATCGTCAAGGTCGCCCTGGCAGGCAAAACCTTGCGGGCCCGGCTGCCTGAGGGCGCATCCATTCCCGAAGGCCAGGCCTGGCTTGTTTTTCCCCCGGCGTGGACCCGGCTGTTTGCCGACGGACGACTGGTGAAATAGTGTCCATCCGGAAATGGTAGATTTTGGTTCAGGCGCCCGCTTTGCGGCGGGATTTCACATCGATATTTTATCGACGGTCGGTGTTCAACCAACCGCAGCGATTTTGAAACCACAGGCCTAGTGGCGCCACGTCGAGGATTTCAAATGAGCGAGAACGCCGGCCGGGGCCGAAAGATGCCTTTTAAGGATGGGCACTAAGCAGTAAGGAGCGGCTATGGAAAAATGGGAAGACAACAAGGCCTGGTTTCTGGTGCTGCCGGCCTTTGTCATTGTCGCCTTCAGCGGGATCATCCCGTTGATGACCGTGGTCAATTATTCCCTCCAGGACATCTTTGGTCCGGGCCAGGCGGTTTTTGTCGGCACCGAGTGGTTTAAAGAGATGTTGAGCAACCACCGTTTGCACGACGCGCTGTGGCGCCAGTTCATATTCTCCGGGCTCGTCCTGCTGATCGAGATACCCCTCGGGATCATCATCGCCCTGGCCATGCCCAAGCGTGGCTGGGGGGTCTCGGCATCGCTGGTCATTCTGGCGTTGCCCCTGGTCATTCCATGGAATGTGATCGGTACCATCTGGATCATCTTCACCCGGCCGGACATCGGCCTGTTCGGTGTGGGCATCAACAGCCTGGATTTGCTGGAGGTGCCCTTCGATCACACGGCCAAACCGATCTATGCATGGATTACGCTGCTGGCCATGGAGGTCTGGCACTGGACGCCCCTGGTGGCCCTGCTGGCCTATGCCGGGCTGCGGGCCATCCCCGAGGCCTATTATCAGGCGGCCAAAATCGACGGCGCCTCGCCCTGGGCCACATTCGTGTATATCCAACTGCCCAAAATGCGCGGTGTGCTGACCATCGCCGTATTGCTGCGCTGGATGGACAGCTTTCTGATCTACGCCGAACCGTTCGCCCTCACCGGCGGCGGGCCGGGCAATACTACCACCTTCCTGTCGATTTATCTGGTCAAACTGGCCACCATGCAGTTCGACCTCGGACCGGCGGCGGCTTTTTCCATCATTTATTTTCTGATTGTGCTGCTCTTCAGTTTCGCATTCTATCAGGCCCTGCTGAACGTCGGCCGGGGAGACAAGGCATGAAAATCCAGAAACGCACCATTGCGCTGTGTCTTTATTTCGGCATTCTCATTCTTCCGATCTACTGGATGCTCAACATGTCGCTCAGGACCAATGCCGACATCCTGGGCAATTTCGCCCTTTACCCGGCTGATATCACTTTTCGCAATTATATCAAGATCTTCACAGATCCGACCTGGTATACGGCTTATATCAACGCCATCCTCTACGTCAGCATGAATACGGTGATGTCACTGGCCTTTGCCCTGCCGGCGGCCTATGCGTTTTCACGCTATAAATTCATCGGCGACGGGCAGATGTTTTTCTGGCTGCTGACCAACCGCATGGCCCCCCCGGCGGTCTTTCTGCTGCCTTATCTTCAACTTTATTCGACCTTCAACCTGATGGACACGCATATTGCGGTGGCTTTGGCCCATTGCCTGTTCAACGTACCCCTGTCCGTCTGGATCCTGGAAGGTTTCATGTCCGGGGTCCCCAAGGAAATCGACGAGACGGCCTTTATCGACGGATACAGCTTCCCACGGTTTTTTCTCACCATCTTTATTCCGCTGATTCGCGCCGGGGTCGGTGTGACCGCCTTCTTCTGTTTCATGTTCAGCTGGGTCGAACTGCTTTTCGCCCGCACCCTGACAATCACCGAGGCCAAACCGATCGTGGCCACCATGACCCGTACGATCAGTGCCACGGGTCTGGACTGGGGCCTGCTGGCCGCCGCCGGCGTGCTCACCATCGTGCCGGGCGGTCTGGTGATCTGGTTTGTACGCAACCACCTGGCCAAGGGTTTCGCCCTGGGCCGCGTTTAAAAGGGAATAGCGATGGGTCTCGAATGGATGTACTGGACCAAGCCGACGGCGATCTTTTTCTCGAGTATCTTCCTGATGCTCTGCGGCATGCTGATCTGGGAGCTGGTCTCCCCAACCATCGAGCGCCGCGGTTTCCTGATGATCCCGACGACACGCGGAACGCGTTTTTTTCTGGGGCTTCTGGGAAGCGCCTATATCCATCTGGCTTGGCTGGGGCTCACCGATCTGTTGCTGTGGTATGGAACGGCACTCTCGGTGGCCTGGATTATCATCGTCATGCGCTGGGGGTAGCCGCCATTTCTCCCCAGGGCCATGCCCTGCCGCCGGTCTGGCCGCCAGGGCGCATTGTAATTATCGCCACCACGACCTGATGTGTGCGGGCGGTAAGACTTTCAGCTACCATCACAACAATCGGAGAGGAGGAAACGATGCGACATTTGACCAACCGACGGTTCTGGTGCCGATCCATTCCCATATGGATCGTTTCCTTGGCATTCATTTTTTGCGGCAGCGCTGTATGGGCATCGAGCCATGGGGCCCAAATGAAAGCGGCCCAAAAATGGGTCGACGAAGAGTTTCAGCCCTCGACCCTGAGTAAAAAAGAACAGATGAAGGAAATGGAATGGTTCATCAAAGCCGCCCAGCCCTTCAAGGGGATGAACATCAAGGTCGTGTCCGAAACCATCCCCACACACGAATATGAAGCCAAGGTGCTGGCTAAAGCCTTCGAAGAGATCACCGGAATCAAAGTGTCGTTCGACCTGATCCAGGAAGGCGACGTGATTGAAAAACTCCAGTCCCAGTGGGCTTCAGGGGAAAATCTCTACGATGCCTACATCAACGATTCGGATCTTATCGGCACCCACATGCGCTATGGTCATGTGGTTCCGCTGACGGATTTTATGAAGGGTGAGGGCAAGGACGTGACCCTGCCCACCCTGGATGTCGATGATTTCATGGGCAAATCCTTTACCACCGGCCCGGATGGCAAGCTCTATCAGCTGCCCGACCAGCAGTTTGCCAACCTCTACTGGTTCCGCTACGACTGGTTCAACCGGGCGGATTTCAAAAAGAAATTCAAGGAGATCTACGGTTACGAACTGGGTGTGCCGGTCAACTGGTCGGCCTACGAGGACATTGCCGAATTCTTCAGTGAACACATCGGCGAAGTCGACGGCAAGGCCATCTACGGCCACAATGACTACGGCAAGAAAGCCCCGGATCTGGGCTGGCGCTTTACCGATGCCTGGCTCTCCATGGCCGGCGCCGGCGACAAGGGTATTCCCAACGGTGTCCCGGTGGACGAATGGGGAATTCGGGTCGAAGGCTGCCGTCCGGTGGGCGCCAGTGTGGAGCGCGGCGGTGCCGCCAATGGCCCGGCCGCCAAGTATGCCCTGCGCAAGTACATGGAGTGGCTGCGCAAATACGCCCCTCCGGGCTCTCTGGGGATGGATTTCTACACCTACCTGCCGGTGCTGGCCAAGGGGCATGTGGCCCAGCAGATTTTCTGGTATACGGCCTTCACTTCGGACATGGTCAAGCCGGGCCCGACCGTCAACGCCGACGGCACCCCCAAATGGCGGATGGCCCCCTCCCCCCATGGCCCCTACTGGGAGGAAGGCATGAAGCTGGGATACCAGGACTGCGGTTCCTGGACCCTGATGAAGAGCACCCCGCTCGAACGCCGTAAGGCCGCCTGGCTCTTTGCCCAGTTCTGTGTGGCCAAGACCACTTCGCTCAAGAAAACCCACGTGGGCCTTACGCCGATCCGTGACAGTGATATCCGGCACGAATCCTTTACCGAGCGGGCACCCAAGCTCGGCGGGCTGGTGGAATTCTACCGCAGCCCGGCCCGTGTGGCCTGGACTCCCACCGGCACGAACGTGCCCGACTACCCCAAGCTGGCCCAACTGTGGTGGCAGAATATCGGTGAGGCGGTTTCCGGTGAAGTGACCGTGAGCCGGGCCATGGACAACCTGGCGCGCGAGCAGGATCGGGTGCTGCAACGCATCCAGCGCGCGGGCGTTCAGGGCGAGTGCGGCCCCAAATTGAACGCCAAGAAAGACCCCGAATACTGGCTGAGCCAGCCCGGCTCACCCAAGGCCAAGGTCAACGAAAAGCCCAAGGGTGAAACGGTCGACTACGACGGGCTGATTCAGGCCTGGCGGGAAGGACGTGTAAAATAGTGTCCATCCATTTCTGAATGAACACGAAATAAAAAGGCGCTTCCGGCTATGGATCTCATATCATAGCCGGAATAGGGTTTTTCGCGTCATTGGTCCCAACAGGAAGGGGGAAGCGGCATTCATAACAGCCGCTTCCCCCTTCTGCTGTCAGGCGTCGGGATTAGGCGCTTTCTCTAAATTGTCTTTTGGCCCAATCTCGGCGTTGGGCGCTCGGTTTCAATCCTCGAAATACCAGCGTATTCCTCCGGTTGCGCCCCACCAGATCAGAGCTATCGGATGGGAAGTCCCGCTTTGCGGGGAATCCTCACGGCCGCCTTGCCGTAACCAAAATCCTAATTTAGAAGACAGCCCCTAATAATCCGTATAAATCAATGCATCCAGCGCACTGTCGTCATTCAGGCGCTGATCGATATCAATATTGAAAAATTCCGCGGCCGGGCCGAGGATCGCAGGGTTGGCGGCCTGGACCTTGCGGGCGGTCGCGCGCACAAAATCGATGCCCTTACGGGTCATTCGACCCAGAGGGCGACGGCATCCACCCGAGGGGAGCCCAAGAATGGACATCAGGGACTTGATGGCCACCGGGTTGCGGAAGCGGGCCGTGACTTCCCCGAAGGGCGTCTTCTCGGTCGTGCTCACCGTCACCAGGCCGAACAACGGTGACATGTCTTGGCATAGCTTTGCGGCCGCCTCGTGCTGCTTGTCGGCCAGCAGCGCCACCAGCTGGGTCATGGCCGCGGGCGCCACGTTGGACACCACCGATACGACGCCGGCGGCATCGATCGCGGCGTCCGTCATCATGTCAAGGGTCATACCGTCGTCTCCGGACAGAATGGTGAAATCCGGCCCGCAGCAGCTTCGGGTGCGCTTCATGTTCGTGAGGTTCCCCGTGGCCTCTTTAACCGTGGAAACGTTTTTGAACTCTTGGCTCAGCAGCCCCAGATCTTCAGGCAACAGCTGGGTGCCGGTGCGGCCCGGGATGACGTAGGGGATGACATCCAGATCCGGGAAAGCGGCTGCCACCGGCGCGATATATTCGCGCCTGATTTCCAGCGAGCTGGGACCGTTGTAATAGGGGTCCACCAGCAGTACGGCATCGACCCCGGCCTCGGCGGCGTGCGCCGTGGCTTCGAGGGACTCCTTGGTGTTGTTGCTGCCGGTCCCGGCGATGCACAGGCACTTGCCCCTGGTTTTGTTGGCCACCCGTTCCACGACCTTGTTGTGTTCATCCCAGGACAAAGAGGGGCTTTCACCGGTGGTGCCGACGGCCAGAACCCCGGTGATGCCGCCGGCGATCTGGAAGTCCACCAGGCGATCGAGGCCCTCATAATCGACGGCATCGCCTGCAAAAGGCGTAATAATGGCGGTGTAGCATCCTGTTTTCATGAATTCCTCCTGTTGGGAATGGTGAAACAACAAGTCGTAATTCGGGTGTGGATTGTACTCTGGTAGATAAAAGGCCGGGGATCTGTCAAGGAAAATCAAGCAATTCTGAAGATCTAGGCGCAATTAATCTTGACAGCCGCCGGTGGGCATAATACGAAGCATAGCTTTATCAATTGAAAACCATGTCGCCCGAAAATTACCGGGGAAGCGAGAGGTCATACCCATGAGTCAATTCAAAAATGCGGAAGAATTCATTGCCGCCCACCGCAAAATGCTGGCCGGCAATCCTGATTGCGGGACCACCCATTATAATCTGGCCGTGGCCCTGATGGGCCAGGGGAAAATTGAAGAAGCCGAAAAGGAATTGCTGGAGGCCATCGAATGCAGCCCCACACTGGCCGAAGCGTATGTCCAGATGGGGGCCATCTGCCTCAAGCGCGGCGACCTCGAAGGCTGCCTGGACTGGAATCAGCGCGGCGTCAAGATGCGACCCGGGTTTTCAGAGGGGCACGGGAATATCGGCTTTGTGCAGCTCCAGCTGGGCAACCTGGATGAAGGCATCAAGTCCCTCGAGCGGGCCACGCATTTCAATTTCCGCTTCGTGCAGGCCTATGCCACCCTGGGGAGCGCCTATCTCATGAAAGGCGAGGTTGATAAAAGTATCGCAGCCTGTGAAAGCGCGCTCAAAGTCGAGCCGGATTTTCCGATCGCCCATAACAATATGGCCATTGCCTGCATGGAAAAGGGGGATTTCCAGAAGGCCATCCAGCATGCCGACCGGGCGGTCGAGCTGGGTTACGAAGTGGCCCCGCAGATCATGGAAGAGCTGGCCGGGCACCGTTCCGGCTGATGCCGAAGCCTCGGGCCCCGAAATTTTCTTTCGCCGTGGCCGGACGTGGCCGCGGCCTGGACGCAACCCACCCGCTCTGGTCGGAGGCCCTGCCCCTGTCGGTGCGACACCCACCCACGGATGCCGCTCCCGCCGGGAAGATCTCCCATGGCGACTATTTTGAGGCCGTCCAGACCTATATTCTAAATGCCGGCGTCCAGCATCTGCAAGAAGCCCTGGCGCCGACCGGCGCCTTAGCCGCTCCCCCCCCCCGCCCTGAACGAATCGAGGTCGTCCTTGAAAAGCACGGTGAATTCTACCATCCGGCCCGCATCCGGGTCGTCGCCCCGGTGCCATCAAAAGCCTTTGTCCTGAACGTGGCCGCAACACCGGCGGGCTGTGAATGCTTGCGAAATGAAATCGAGGCCTTGCAGCAGGTGATCCCCAGACTACCGCCCGGAACCCTGCCTCAAATTTACGGTCAAGGCCAGGTTGAAAACCAAAACGCCCAGACCTTCAGCATGTTTCTGGCGGACTGGTTTGAAGACCACCACGAGTTCCATCTCTCGGTTGATCCTGCCAGCGGCCATCGCCGGATCATCGTCTGGGATACGGGGAGCGCCCCTTTCTTCCTGCCGGATGACGCCACGGCTGATGTTTATACCCAGACCGCCTATTTGCTGACGCGCGCATATGATTTTAAAACCACCCGGCAGATTTATCCCTGGCACCATGCTTCGGGTGACTTTATCCTGCAACCGCTGAAAAGGGGGCCGGATATCAAGCTGATCACCGTGCGCCAGTTCGCCCCCACCCTTGGGGGGGCTGACGACCAGGACCTGGATGCGGAATCGTGTCTGATGGCCGCCATGGTGTTTTTTGCCAATCTGACCCTGCGCAACCGTATCGACCGCCTGGATGGTACCGGTGAGCTGGCCTGGGCGGATGACGCCACCGTGGCGGCCACCGTTGCCGGCTTCAAACGCGCCATGGGTGAGGGGCCGCTGTCAGATCTGGTCCCCCTGCTGCGAAGCTACGACAAGGCAGACTGGGTCGCCCTTTTAAGCGCGGTGGCGGAACAATACCGGCTGATGCCGGCCGAGGAAGTCCTGATCGAGCGCCACATCGAAGGCCATGCCGTCAGCCTGCAGGCGGCTATCCGCTGGGCCTTCGGCGACTAACCCCGTTATTGACATCCGGAACACAATATAGAGTGGTTTTTCTTACCTGCCTCACAACATATTTGGCTATCCGGCGTCCAAGGGACCGAACCGCCGCAACCAGCCTTTTTTATTGACAAGAATGCCTTTTAATTCTATACCAAACGACTTAATGGTCCGCCCAAATCAGCCCATAGAATCACGCTAAATAATACGTCAAATCGTTATTGAGAGGAGGTGAAGGAGACAGGCTTTTAGGAGAAAAGGAAATCGATTTCGATTAAGTCGGGGTAGTTAATTAATTTTATCACTGGAGGAAAAACGATGGCAAAACACGCAACGCCTTTGTTGGACCAGCTTGAGTCCGGGCCTTGGCCAAGCTTTGTGTCCGACATGAAGCAGCAGGCTGAAGTTCGCGCCAAAAACGCGGAAAACATTGAATTCCAGATTCCGCAAGATGTCGTGGAAGACCTGCTGGGGATCTTGGAACTTTCCTTTGCTGACGGCACCACCCACTGGAAGCACGGCGGTATCGTCGGCGTTTTCGGTTACGGTGGCGGCGTTATCGGTCGTTATTGCGACCAACCCGAAACTTTTCCGGGGGTTGCCCATTTCCACACCATGCGTGTGGCCCAGCCGGGCGCCAAATTCTACAAGACCGATTTTCTGCGCCAGCTCTGCGACCTGTGGGATTTCCGCGGCAGCGGGATCACCAACATGCACGGCTCCACCGGTGACATCATCCTGCTGGGTACCACTACCCCCCAGCTGGAAGAAATTTTCTACGAGCTGACCCACAACATGAACCAGGACCTGGGCGGCTCCGGCTCCAACCTGCGGACCCCGGCTGACTGTATCGGTATGGCCCGCTGCGAATACGCCTGTTACGACACCAATGAACTCTGCTACACGCTGACTCAGGAATACCAGGACGAACTCCATCGTCCGGCCTTTCCCTACAAGTTCAAGTTCAAGTTCGACGGCTGCCCCAACGGTTGCGTGGCCTCCATCGCCCGGGCCGACATGTCCTTCATCGGCACCTGGAAAGACAA
>JASJCD010000302.1 GCA_030066135.1 Desulfobacterales bacterium
GTGATCTTCATTTCCAACCGGGACGAATGGCGCTATCAATTGCTCTGGGACCTTTCCCGGGAGGAAATCGAACGGATCGCCCAATCACGGCAGTTCGGCAAGGGCCCCTGGCGCTGGACCGGGCTGAAACTGCGCGACGATCGCTACGTGCTGGATCACAAAGGCCGGCGCTATCTCATGAACCGCACCCAGGTCGAAAACTACCCGGGCTGGAATATCATCCACCTGCGCCGTCTCGAGACGATTTCCAAAGTGATTTCAGAGCCCCTGATTCGCATCACCGGGCCGGTGGTCTTCATGGCCAGTATCCTGATCGGCTTTGCGGTGTTCTTCCTGTACCAGAAGGCCAGCCAGGAAATCCTCAAGCGCAAGGAGATTCAGCAGGCATTGGGCGACAGTGAAAGGCGCCATCGCTCCCTGTACAACCATACGCCGGCAATGCTGCATTCCATTGACAGCGAGGGCTTTCTGCTAAGTGTCAGCGATTTCTGGCTACAGGTGATGGGCTACCGTCGCGATGAAATCATCGGGCGCCAATTAACGGACTTTTTTACGGAAAGCTCGCGGGTTTTCGCCGAGCGTTCGGTGATTCCCAATTTTTTCCGCACCGGATCCTGCCAGGACGTCCCCTACCAGTTTCGCAAAGCCAACGGTGAGGTTATCGACGTTTTGCTATCGGCCGTGGCCGAACGCGACGGCGAAGGCCGTCCGGTGCGCTCGCTGGCGGTATCCATCGACGTCACCGAACGCAACCGGGCCGAACGCGCCCTGCAACTGGCCCAGGAAGAGCTCAGCCGCTATACCCGGGGCCTCGAGAAACAGGTGCAGGAACGCACGCGTGAAATCACCAGCATCTTGCGCTATACGCCCGATGTGGTTTCGATCAAGGACCGCGACGGCCACTATACCCTGATCAACACCTGTTTCGAAAATATCCTGGGCCGTTCGAACGATGAGGTTCGCGGCCTGACCGACGCCGATCTGTTCCCCGAAAGCGTGGCCCGCCAGTTTCGGGAAAACGATCTGAAGGTGCTGCGCGAAAGGCGGTCTTTCCAGTTCGACGAGCAAATGCCCCACCGCGACGGGACGCTTCACTTCTATCTCTCGGTCAAATTTCCGTTCTACGGCGAAGACGGCGAGACCAGCGGTGTCTGCGAGATTTCCACCGACATCACCGAGGTCAAGAAAGCCCAGGATCAGCTGCGGCGGCTATCGGCCAGCATCATGGCCAGTCAGGAAAAGGAGCGTGCCGCCATTGCCCGTGAACTTCACGACGAGCTCGGACAGGTGCTGACGGCCTTGCGCATGGGGGCGGTCTGGATTGCGCGCCGGCTCCAGGAAGCCGATCCGAAGGCCGCCGATCGCGCCCGTGACATGTGCCGGCTGATCGATAAAAACATCGAGGATGTGCGCGGCATGGCCATCCGTCTGCGCCCCGGCGTCCTGGATGATCTCGGTTTGGTGGATGCCCTGGAGTGGTTTACCGCCGATTTTGAAAAGCGCACCGATATTACCTGTGTATTCGAACACAGCCCGATCCCGCCGCTTGAAGAGGGCATTGCCACCGCGGCCTACCGCATCGCCCAGGAGGCCCTCACCAATGTGGCCCGGCATGCTCGGGCCACCCGCACGGAGGTGGCGCTTGCCATCCGCGATCAGCAGCTACTGCTGACCGTCAGGGACGACGGCATGGGATTCGAGGCGGGAAACCTTTCCGAATCCGAAGGTCTGGGGGTGGCCGGCATGAAGGAACGGGCCAATCTGGTGGAGGGCAAGCTCGAAGTTCAATCGGCGCCGGGTGAAGGCACCCGTATCCGCTTTCGCGTATCTTTTCCTGAAAGATCGGGAGGAATGACATGATCCGGGTTCTGCTGGCGGACGACCATAGCATCGTACGCGACGGTCTGCGACGCATCGTCGAAGAAGACGGTGCCATGGCGGTGGTGGCCGAGGCCTCCGACGGCCGTGAGGCGCTTCGCAAAATCGATGACAGTCAACCGGATGTCGCGGTGGTGGACATCTCCATGCCCGGTTTCGACGGCCTGGAAGTGGTCAGCCGCCTCAAGGATGCCCATCCCGATCTGCCGGTGCTCATTCTGACCATGCACGAGGAGGCCCAGTATGTGGTCCGGGCCATCGAGGCCGGCGCCATGGGCTATCTGACCAAACAATCGGCGCCCGAACAGCTCGTCACCGCTATCCGCAAATTGCACAACGGGCAGCGCTATATTACCGATGAGGCCACCGAAGCCCTGGCACTGCGCATCGCCAAGGGCGCCCGGGCCGAAACCCCCTTGGATTCCCTGTCCATGCGCGAGCTTCAGGTCTTGCGTCGCCTGGGCATGGGGCACACCAACCGCGAAATTGCCAACGCCTACAACATCAGCATCAAAACCGTCGACACCTACCGCGCCCGCCTGCTTAAAAAATTGGACCTGCGCAACAATGCCGAGTTGATTCGATTTGCCCTTCAGAATAATCTGGTCGAACCCTGATGTTCCACCCGCTGGAATCGGAAACGCCGCGAATACAGTCGCCCCCGCAGACGTGCTGGCCGTTGCGTCTTGATCTTGTAAGAAAAATCCCTACAGAAAAATCCGAAATCCTCTGATTGACCATTGGACATTGATTGCCTATTGGTGACAGTGCCGAATCCGGCCCTTTGAATGCGCACCCAGGGGTCATGACCCCATCGTTATTGAGGCCTACCGGCTGATCTGGGGCGCCTCGCAGCATCGGGTCGGTGATGGTGGGAGGAAATACTGACGTGCAGTTCTGTTAAACTCATCTGTTACAAGGAGGCTCGTATGAAGAAATCGTTACCCGTCATTCTGGCCATCACCATCGCTCTGATCCTCACGATGGCTTTTACCGGCCCGGTATACGCCAAAAAGCTGATCATCTTTGCCGGTGGTCCGGCGGGCGGCACCTTCCAGGTCGTGGCCCAGTCCGTTGCCACCTATAAGCCCGTCAAGGCCATGGACTACAACATCAAGGTTCAATCCTCGGGCGGCTCCACCGAAAACCTGCGCAAGGTCAACAGCGGCAAGGCCCATTTCGGGACCGTCTATTCGGGTCATGTCTACGCCGGCCGCAACGGCCTGATGGTCAATGATCCCAAGAAATATGAAAACGTCCTGGCCGTGGCCTACCTCTATGAAGCGCCGGCCCAGCTCGTGGTGCGCAAGGGTTCCGGCATCAAGAGCGTCAAGGATCTGGAAGGCAAGAAAGTCGGCGTGGGCAATGCCGGTTCCGGCGCCTATGCCTACTGCGAGCAGTTTTTCACCCACCTGGGCATGTGGGACAAGATCGAACGCAATGCCATGGGCTACAACGCCGCGGCCGATGCCTTCGGCAACAAGCAGCTTGACGCTTTCTGGCTGTTCACGGCCTACCCCAGCCCGGCCGTAATCCAGGCCGCCACCATGAACGAGATCGAACTGGTGGACCTGGATGCCGATGCCAAAAAATACGGCTTCTATGACAAGTACAAGAACTTCGTGGCCTGGAAGATTCCGACCAGCGACGGCCGTTACCGCGGACTTTCTGCAGATGTCCCTTCCTGGGTCGACACCACCCTGCTGGTGGCCAACCCCAAGGCACCGGAAGATCTGGTCTACGGCATGTTGAAAGCGATCTTCACGGATGAAGGTCTGGCCTGGATGGTTTCCCAGAAGAAAACCTTCAAGGCCATGTCGGTGGAAAAGGGCATCAAGGGCGTGGCCACGCCGCTGCACCCGGGGGCCGAGAAATTCTGGAAAGAAATGGGTGTACTCAAATAAATCGTAAGTCAATCGTTCTAACAGGGCCGTGCGTTGCACGGCCCTGCCACAATCCTTGATTATATTTTAGTGCTCAACCGTAAATGGGTCTTTTGGATACGTGGCCGAAGGGCCGGCCGATGCGAAAGGCCATTTAGGGATGGGCACTAAACCAACTCTCGGGCAGGTGAGATCGTGTACGAAAAACTGAAAAACTACGAAAAGGTTATCTTCGATTCCCTCGCGATTTTCCTGGTGCTCTATTATTCCTGGTCGGCCGTGATCGAACCGGCCGCCACCCAGTTTCACCGGGGCATCTACGTCATCATCACTTACATCCTGTGTTTCCTGCTCTACCAGTCCAAGACCAAGATCATGCGGGTGGTGGACTATCTCCTGATCCTGGCCTCCATCGTGACCATCAGCTACTGGATGTTCAATTTCGAGGCCATCAACTACCGCACCGGGGCCGAAAACCAGGTGGACCAATGGATGGCCGTGGTCGGTGTGCTGGTGGGCGTGGAGCTGGCCCGGCGGGTGGTGGGCAATGTCTTCGTCATTTTGGGCACCATTTTTCTGGTCTACGGAATGTACGGCGATGTGATGCCCGATCTGATCGCCCATGCCGGCGACACCCTGCCCGGACTGTGCACCAGTATCTTCTACCGGGCCGACGGGGTGTTCGGTATCATGGCCAACGTCCTGGCCACCTACGTGCTCTTGTTCGTGCTCTTTGGCGCCTACCTGGAAAAATGCGGGGCCCAGAAGTTCTTCATCGACTGGCCCCTGGCGGCGGTCGGCCATCATGTCGGCGGGCCGGCCAAGGTGTCGGTGATCGCCAGCGGGCTGTTCGGCTCGATTTCCGGCAGCGCCATAGCCAACACCGTTTCCACCGGGACCTTTACCATCCCGATGATGAAAAGGGCCGGTTTCCGGCCGCATGTGGCCGGCGGGATCGAACCGGCCGCCTCCATCGGGGGGATGTTCATGCCGCCTATCATGGGGGCCGGCGGCTTCATCATGGCCGAGCTCACCGGGGTTCAATACTCGCGCATCATGCTCGTGGCCATCTTCCCGGCCGTCATGTACTTTTTCAGCGTCTACATGATGGTCCACTGGGAAGCCAAGATGTACAACGTGGTCGGGGAGCGCTTCCCCGAAAAAGCCTCCACGATCCTCAAGCGGGAATGGCTCTATACCACACCGCTGATCGTGATCACGATCTTCATGCTGACCGGCTTTTCACCCGGCTACTCGGCCATCCTCGGGCTGGCCACCTGCGTGGCCATCAGCCACAAAACCCTGGACACCAAGATCGACCCCAGCGTGGGCTTCATCATGGCCTTCGTGCTCCTGGGAGGATGGGTATTCGACGGCCTCACACACGTGATGGGCGATGAGGGCGTCAAGTCGATCGCCAAGCTTTTCTCGCCGCGCGCGATGGTGTTTTTAGGCCTGATCGTCTCCGCAGCGGTGGCGCTCTACCGGCGCAAGAACGGCGCCGACCTCAAAGCCGAGATCATCCGTTTCGGACTGGCCGCCCGCAGCGGCACCGAAAACAGCCTCAAGATCGGGGCCACGGTGGGGGTCATCGGGATCATTATCGGCGTGCTGACCTATAGCGGTCTGGTGCTGACCTTTGCCGACATCGTAATCGAACTGGCCGGCGGCTCGCTGCCGCTGACCATTCTACTGGTAGCCTTGGCCTCGCTGATTCTGGGGATGGGGGTTCCGGTGACGGCGGCCTATTTAATCACGGCCGTCGTGGCCGTGCCGGCGCTGACCCATTTGGGCGTCAACGAGATTGCGGCTCACATGATCGTCTACTGGCTCTCCCAGGACTCCAAC
>JASJCD010000303.1 GCA_030066135.1 Desulfobacterales bacterium
ACCGAAAACAGGCAGATGACGAACGGCGCCGCGCTAAAACGTGCGCCGTTTGCAGGTTGCTGACACCATTCGGGAGAAGAAGGCATGAAAACAAGGTTGTTTACATTGATCGCCCTTACCGTAATTGTGGTTTTGGCCGCTGGATTGACCCCGTCCGCCGCCGAAGCGCAGGACGGGGCCGACCAACGCCCCCCGCTGTTGATCAAGATACGCAATATCGACCAGTTGCTGAATGATGTCGAGCAGTTGATGCCTTCCGAGCAGGGAGCGACCGCCGCTCAGCAACTGGCCATGGTGCGCGGCATGCTCCAGGGCACGGACTGGATCGATCCCGAACGTTCCATCGTGGTGGGCATGGTGACGCAGGGTTCCACCACCCAATGGCTGGCGCTGATTCCCTTTCGTACGGCCAACCCCAATTTCCAGGCCGCCTACGGCGCCAT
Source organism: Desulfobacterales bacterium (assembly GCA_030066135.1). GTDB lineage: Bacteria > Desulfobacterota > Desulfobacteria > Desulfobacterales > UBA5852 > JABZFP01. The sequence continues at coordinate 444 of JASJCD010000303.1, forward strand.
CGACGGCGACGATTACTATTTGACCGCATTTCCGCCTCAGCCGGGCTTCACGGTCGCCCCGGGCGTCAAGGAAAGCCTGCTCGACGCCTCCGGTGCAACGGCCACCAGCAGCCTGGTGATTGAGGCCGCCGCTGCTGAACTCCTGACCATGGCCCAGCCCAGGATTGCGGCCGCCATCGAGAGCCGCGCGGCCGCGCCCGCACCCCAGGGCGGTCAGGGCATGATGTCGCCCCAGGAAACCCAGGCCATGCTCAACGAAATGCTGCAGACCTTCGAGCAGGTCGAAACCCTGCGGCTGGGTCTGGACCTGACGGGCAACCTTTTCACCTTGCAACTCGATGTGGACGCCCTGTCCAATTCCTTCCTGGCAGGTCTTCTGACCGACCGGGGTGACGATATCCGCCTGGCGGACTATGCGGTCGATATGCCCCTCAAGTTCAGATCGCGGAGCTACAACATGCCTGGCCTGATGCAACTGGTGGGATCCGGTTTCGGTCAGATTTACCGCCAGATGGGGATTGATTTCAATGAAGTAGCTGAAATGACTAAAAGTTTGACCGGTGAAATGGCCGGTGGCATGACGGCCTCCGCCAACGGCATGAGCTACGAGATGATTTATGTCCTGCAGCCGGGAACCAATGGCCAGGACTTCATCCTCAACACCTATCTGCCTTGGTTCGAGCGCTACAACCGGCAGATGGCGGTTTTCGTGGCCCGGCAGTCCAATCAGCCGCAACCGCCTCCTCTCTACGAGCGCACGGCCGACAGCCTGGTGGACGGTGTCAAGGTGGTCGGCGTCAAGACGAATTACAATGCCATGCTGCCGCCGGGCGAGCAGAACCTCGCAGTCCTGGGTGGCGATCAGGCTTTCGAGACGCGTCTGGCGGCGGTCGGTGATCTGCTGCTGATCACCCAAGACGATGTGGCCATGGCGGATCTGATTCCCCGCGCCCGCGATTTCAAAACCACACCCGCGCAGGGCCCCATGGTTAAAGTCGATTTTGATCTGGGGTCCTTGATGGCGGAGCTGAAAACCTTTATACCACCCGGTGAAACGGCCGTGGCCTGGCCGGATGATCTCGGCAACCTGACGATGCGGGCTGACATGCAGGGCGGCAAACTGGCCACTCGCACGCGGTTCAATATCGACGATATGGGCAAGCTGGGGGCGGCCTTCACTGCCTTAGCGGCCCAGCAGGCGGCGGCCGCTACCGGTGACGGCGACGCCGCGGCACCGGTTCCGGCACCGACCGCGACCGCCGCCGCGGCCAAGCGCAATCCCGAAGAAGAACCGGAGTATTGGTATGACCGAGGTGGTCTCCAATCAGCCTACGGCGCCTACCAGGCGGCTGCGAAGAGCTACCGCCAAGCCATTGAGCGCGCTCCGCGTTATGCGGATGCACATTTCCAACTGGGTGTGGTCTATGGAGAAATGCACCAGTTTGAGGCGGCCCTCAAGGCCATGACCCGGGCCATAGACCTGGATGACGACAAGGCCGTCTACTATTACGGTCGCGGGCGGGTTTATCTCATAGCCGGCGAAGACGAGCAGGCCATGCGGGATTTCATGGAAGCCGGTTTCCTGGGGCATCCCGATGCCCGCGCCTATCTTAAAGACGCGGGGGTTTCCCTGGAATAGACGCGGCCGCGCCTACCCAGGCCATCGCCCGGGGTGACGAGGCGCGGTACCCGGCGACCTGCAAGGCGGTCAACCCGTCGCGGACGTCGCGTGACAGCAGCAGGCGCCCCATATAGACCGGCTCGGTGTTACCGGTATAATACCCGATGCGTGCCGGTGCGGCGGCAAATTCGGAAAGCAGGCGGCCCAAGGGTAGAATCCCGTACCGCTGGGCCGCCGCCTCGATATCCGCCCGGACGAGCCGCCGCGCGGCCGACGGTGTAAGCCCGGTGTGCCGGGCGCGCGCGGCCACGATCCGTTCCACCAGCCCTTCGTCTTCAAATTCCACCACCCCCGCCCGGATGCCAATCGGCGGCAGGACGCGCCACCACTCGACCGGATTTTCGATGGCCCGCAATATCCCGTTCGCATTGAGATTGTCGACCGCCAGGGCCAGCCTCAGGGTGCCGGCCTGCTGAATCCGCAGTTCGACATGGCCGCGCCAGGAATTGACCGGGTTGGGGATCTGCTCCAAATTGAGATCCAGATCGAGCGCGAGGTTTTCCAGGCCGAGGTGTTCCAGGAGATCCTGCAGGGGCGCGACGGCCGGATGGACGGCGGACATGCGGACATCCCTCAGGGCCAGGGACAGGTGGCGCGGCAGGGGCCGGCCCGGGGTGAAGCGGTTCAGGTCGACCAGGCGGATTGGAATCGGGTCGATGCCCCCCGTCGAAACGAGCCTCACCTCCCGAAGCTCGAGACCGAAGGGCCGCAGCCGGATGACCAGACGACCGTAGGTGATGTCCGTCAGCGCCGGCGTGGCCAGGACGGCGGCCTGCAGATGCCGCTCTACCGTGTAGCGCAGGTAGATCTGCAGGCCGATGTAGCCGGCCGCGGCCAACAGCGCGGCCGCCAGCAGGAAGACCATGGGCCGTGGCCACCTCACCTGCGCCGCCTCGTCCTATTCAGCCACCGCATGCGGGGAAAGACGGTCATGGCGGTCCTGCGGCCGATTCGGATGGTTCCTGTACGACGGCCTCCGACGTACGGCCGTCCACTTGAATGTTCAATGGCGCGGCCAGACGGATGTGGCGCAGGAAGGTGGTGCGGGCCAGATCGGGCTGGCGATTAAACCAGTCCCAACGCAGGTGTCCATGGGCGGGTTTTTGCAGGGTCAGGTAAACGATGCCCAGGGAGGTCAGGTTCTGGAAGAAATGCGATCCCTGGGAGGGATCGGCCTGGATCTTCGGGTGGCCCGCTTCGACGATGGCGGCCACCTGGGAGATGTCGTTCCAGGTTACCGGTATGCCCAGCCAGTGGTCGGATGAGCCCCAGCGGCCGGGGCCGATCAATATGAAGCGACGACCGGCATTGCCCAGGTCGGCATTGAGTCGTCCGATTTCGGCGGCGATGTCCACGGTGCGGGCCGGGTCGAAGCGTTCCGGATCCACCAGGACGATGTCGGCGATATTGGCGTGGCGTCCATTGCCCAGGGCCAGGTTCGAAAAACACAGGGCCTCCGCTTTGGCGCGATCGGTCAAAGCCTCGCCGGCCTGCTGCTCGAATTGCGGCATGGGACGAATCTGAAGGAGATGGAATACGGCGTCCTCATTACCACTGCGGGGCAGCTGCACCGCGAACTCGATTTCCACGGGCCCACCCATACCCTGGTGTCCGGATTCGAGCAGGTCGGTTATGAGGGCCGCAAGCGGGAAGGTATTGTGTTTCAGAATCGGGGCAAAGGTGACCACCGGATAGCCGTTGCGCATGGGTGCCGAGTCGCGGATCCGGTTTTCGGCGGGCACGAAAGTGCTGCTGATGGCTTTGATGAGAGGATGCTCCGGCCAGTCGTCGATGTCCAGTTTTTCCAGGCCGGCGGTGACTTGGCTGTCCACCCGCCGCCGTGCCGACTGCAGATCTAGGGCCATGAAATGGCGTTGGGCATTCTGGAGAATGTCGTCCACGGTGGAAAACTGGGGGAGTTTCTGGGGATGGCAGGGGCAAAAGCGCAGGGCCCGGATTTTATCGTCGTCCGGCGCGCCCAATCCCGCGGCCACCAGGGCAATGCCGTCTTCGGCTTTCATCGGCGCCACAGGGTAGAAGTTGAAGGAGAAAGCCTGCCCGGAAATATCGGGGCAGAAGAAGCCTTCGTGTTCACGGCCTGTGAGACGCTGGATCATAACCGCCATTTTCTCCTGCTCGAGGCGGTAGCCCGTGCTGCGCGCATAGCGCCGGACTTTAGCCTGAAATGTCGACGCATAAACCCGCTTGACGGCCCATTCAAACTGCCGCCGGCGCACGTTGTTGTCCGGGTGGCAGTTGGGCAGCAGATAGGTGGCATACAAACCTGTAAATGGCTGGTGCTGGGCGTCTTCCAGGAGACTCGAAGACCTCACGGCCAGCGGGTAGTCGGCATGGGTCAGAAACAGATCGATGGCCTCTTGCAGGAAAGCGGGCAGGTGACCTTCCTGGAATACACGCACGATATGATCGTCGTCCTTTTCGCAGGAGGCGATGTCCCGCAGACCGTTTTCGTTGATAAAGGCATCAAAGGCTTCGGTGGAGATGACAAAAGTCTGAGGGACGCCGATCTGAATGCCGGGCCGGGTGTCGGCCAGGGCTTTCAGGCGGCTGGCCATGAAGGCCAGCCCGCGGGCCTTGCCACCCATGGAGCCGTTGCCGAACTTGACGAAATCGGCATCCGGGTCGAAATGTGCCGGATCGAAGTCGGTGACCACGCCGCGCTGCCGGCCGCGCCGTCTTTCCGTCAGGCAGGTCACCAGATAGTCCTTGAGCAGGGTGGTGCTTGCAAAGTCAGTGACCTTCACGGGCCGCAGCCGATAGGCCAGCAGAATTTCGGAACGGGCCATGAGCCAGCCCGAGAAATGGTTGCGCAGGCCGTGGTAGTGGATCGAGGCTTCGGGAACGTCCGGCAGCACGGTTTCCAATTGCCGCAGGTTGGCGGCGCGGGCGACTTCGCTGCCGTCCGGCAGGCGGAAGACAAAGTCACCGAATCCCAGGTGCTCCTGAAAAAACAGGTGAATTTCCTCGTGCAGCACAGGGGAGTTTTTGTCGAGAAATACGGCCGGAATCTTCAGGGCCCTTTTGCGGTTGGACTCTTCCGAGCTGAAGTTCAGCAGCGGAAGGTCGGGCGACTCCGCCTTGATGGTCTTAAGGAGGCGGTAGCCGGCATCGGGATCAATACGGCCTTCACGCGGGAAGCGGACATCGGAGATAACCCCCAGAAGATAGGGCCGGTACTGGCGGTAGAGCGTCAAAGCCTCCTCGTAGGTCGTCGCCATCAGGATTTTGGGCCGGGCCCGCATGCGGAAGAAGCGATGCTCTTCGTTGAGAGACTCCTCCATGACGGCCTGGGTCTGGGTAACGATTTCCTTGTAGAGGAGGGGCAGCAGCGATGAGATGTAAAGGGGGGAGTCCTCAACCATGATGATGACGCGCACCCGCGCGCGCTGGGTGTCAAAGCTCACGTTGAAGCCGTCTTCGACCGATTTGATGATGGCCAGCAGGAGGTCGGCGTTGCCGCTCCAGATGAAGACCCGATCGATATAGCGACAGTCGAAGCACAGCGGATCGAGCGCCATCCAGTTGGGGTTG
>JASJCD010000022.1 GCA_030066135.1 Desulfobacterales bacterium
TCGGTCGGGGCCATACCGGGGAAAAAGGCGGTGACCACGACTTCGCGGATGACGATGGGGGGGTCTTCCTGGCGCGGGAAATCGAAGAACAACACAAGTCCCATCACGATTACCGTGGCGATGAAGACAATGGTCATGCGGCGGTCGCCGAGCGAAAAACGGGTGATGGCGGACATGGCCGTACGGCTCCTTTATTTGGCGGTGCGATATAGCGGTTCTAACGATTGCCCCGGATGACTTGCTGGCCGTCACGCAGGAAACTGACGCCGGCCACGGCAATGACGTCGCCGGTTTTCAAACCGCTACGGACAATGACATCGCTCTCGCGAACGCCGTCGAAGGCGACAGCGGTTTTGCGGACCGTGGACGTTGCCGGATCGAAAATGAAAACGAACCCGTTGGATTCATCCGGGCCCGCGAGCAGCGCCCCGGTGGGTACGAGGTAAGCCGTTTCGTCCTCGTTTTCCCCGAGCAGCAGGGTCACCTCGGCCGTAATGCCGGGCCGGATCCGCGGATTGTCGGAATCGACGATCGCTTTCACCGGAAAGGCGTTGGCACCACCAGCCACCCGGCTGATCTCCGAGACGGTGCCGTTAAATACCTGATCCGGCAGGGCCGGGAAACGGATTTCGGCCGGAAGACCGAGGTGCACCCGATCAATTTCCGATTCGGGAACGCTGATGGCTGCTTCCATGGCCCCTTCCGCGTAAAGCTCGAAGATGACCTGCCCCAATGAGACCTGCTGGAAGGGATCCACCTGGCGCGTGGCCACAACCCCGTCGAACGGGGCCTTGAGCACGGTGCGCTCCAGGTCGCGCCGGGTCAGGTCCAACTGGGAATTGTGGTAACGGAGGTTCTTGCGGGCGCTGTCGAACTGGGTTTCGGCCTGATCGAGCGATCGCTGACTGACGGCCCCCGGATTGATTTCCGCCGCCTTGCGGAGGCGGTCCAACTCACTGCGCGCATCGTTGAGCTCGACTTCGGCACGTCCCATGGCCGCCTGGGCGGCCTGCATTTTCATCCCAAACGTGCGATCATCCATGACGGCCAGCACCTGGCCTTTTTCAACTTTTTGACCCACTTCGACATTCACGGCATGAACATTTCCAGCCACCTCGAAGCTGATGCTGGAATTGTCCGCCGCCTCGACCACGCCCGAGAAACGACGCTTCTGGCCCTCGGCCGGATCGCCCACTTCGAAGGTCCTTATGGCGCGCACGGTTTCCACGGGCGGCGGCGCCTGCTCGCTGCAGGCCAACAGCAGCGGCCAGGCGATGGCCAGCACCAGCACGACCGGCCAGCGTTTAGTTGCGGGGGTGCGCTTTTGCAAACCAGCAACGCGCCGACGGTCGACAATCATCATTTCGGTGTTCGCGAACAGGATTTTCATACTGAGCACCTTTCTCGTGCGCCGACAAAACGATCGGCGGCAGCATACAGAAACGGGCCAATCCGGCTTCCTGGAAACTTCCTTCAGATTGATACCGGTCGGTTGTGCGTAAAGCGTCCTCGTTACGCGCCCCTGGCCGTCAGGGGCCGTTGGCTGCGTTAATCCAATCCAGCGCCCGGGCTTCAAGATACGGATAAAACGGATTGTGCCGCAGACGCAGCAGCCAGTTCGGCGATAGTTTGAATAGATTGCGTTCGCCGCGAATGTCCATCTGGCCCAAAAAGAGGGCGTCTTTGCTTCCCGGAGGACGTCGGCCGTAGAGCGGATCATCCGGCGGAAAGGGCAGCGCCACGTGAGAGAGCGAAATCACCCCCACGGGCCATTCCAGCGCCAGGGACTCGGTCGAGGACACCTCGGCGTCGAGGGCGGCCTTGCGGCGTGCTTCGACCGCCCGGGTGGTGGGGTTCGCATTGGTGACCAGGGTCAGTGCGAAGGGGAGATCTTTGCTTCCCATCAGCCGGTCGGTCAGGGGGGCCGGATTGGAAGTCAGCAAAAGGGAATTGGCGGCCAGACGGTTGATGTCGAATAAAATGAGTTCATGGCGGTGCGGTGCCAGGCGCCCCAGGAGCCGATCCACAACGGCGTTGGTCGAAACGGTGGCATCCACGGTCGACTTGATCACCAGGGTCGGCGGCAGCACGGCTTCCGGATGCGTGGACGCGCGGCGCGCCACCCGGCCGGCCACGGTCCGTGTCATGCGGTGGACCTGCTCGGCCGCGTTGGTGGCAAAAGAGTTGTACTTGTAAGGATCGAATTCGGGTTCGACCTGCAGCCAGGCCATCCCGCCCAGGCCGGGTATAACCGACATCCGCCGTTTCCATTTGGCCAGGCCCGCCGCGGGGTGGATGCCGATGGCCGGCGAGATCAGCACGAGGCTGGCCGGCACCGGTGAGACTTTGGCCTCCATGGCATCCAGGGCGAATCCCAGTGCCAGGGGCGCCCCGGTGGAATAGCCGATCAGATGGATAGGCTTCGGCCCGATCGTAGCGGCGATGTGCGCCACGCCGATGCGAACGGCGGCCGCCATATCAGCAGGTTTGACGTATTTGAGACCGGAAGGCGCCGTGCCGTGCCCCGGCAGGCGCAGACCGACGACCCAGAAGCCGCGCCGGCTGAGCGCCTGCCCCAGGGCCCTGAGGCTGTAAGGCGAGTCCGACATGCCATGCAGAAGCAGAACCCCGCCCAACGGCTGCGGGGCCTCAAGCTCGAAGCTGCGGTTCCAGTTGGGGTCGCGGATCTGCGGATCGGCCGCGCTGCCCGCGCTGTAGCGTACGAGCGCATGGTCCGGCCCGGTCGCGGTGGGGGCATAGACCTCTTCCGCGAGTTGTTCGAAAAGCCGGTCTTCCAGGCGGAGGTAGTCATCGAAGGTTCGGACCTCTTCGGCATCAGCGGCCGTAAATTCCTTCGTAAGCCGCTCGGTATGCCAGGGGCCGAGCTCCAGATGGCTGCACCCCTGGGTGGTATACAGGATGACGCCGGCCAGGGTGATGAACCGACCCCAGCGCAAAAACCGCCGCCAATATCGTACCCTTGAATTCGTGATCATCATTTTACCTCGCTAGCGCCCGCGCGTCAGAACGTAGTATGCGGCGCCCTCGGGGGTCTGGATTCTGTAGACCAGCCGGCTGCTGGGGGTTTCTTGATTGGTCAACCGCAGGAACAAATCATCGAAAAATTCCGGGGTTTCCAAACTGAAGTTGTGGAAGTTGCGCGTGCGGTTCACCGGGGTGACATCCACGAGGGCGAGGCGGTCGCTGCCCGGCTCGACCAGCTCGGCCAGGCGCTCGGCCTCTTCCAGCATATTCGGGCTCAACGTGCTTTCACCGGCCCGCTTCCCGCGGTTGATCAGGCGGCTGATCAACAGGGCCCGGTCATTGGAGGATACATAGACGGTGAGGTCCTTGGCCAGGGCTTTGATTTCATTCTTGAATTGATTGTCGAACTCGGCGTGGTCCACGTCGGGTGCGGTCAGCACCACGTCTTCGATTTCGGTCTGCGCATCGGCCAGGTCGGGGTTCTGGTAAAGCAGGCCGAAGGCGTCGACCACGACCTGGCCCCCCATGCTGTTGGCCAGAAGCCAGAGGCGCTCGGGCTGGATGTCCCGGATGATCAATTCCAGTGTGCGGGCCAGATCTTCCCCGGAGGCCTCCGCCACCTGGCGGGCGCGCCGGTAACCCCCCAGCGAACTGCCCTGGTTGCCGGGCCAGTCGAATACAAGCACGGGGGAGTTGATATCGATGACGTGGCCCAGAAAGGCGGTTTTTCGCAAGGCCGATGGGAACGCTTCGCGGAAACCGTGCACCACCACAAAAAGGGAGCGGAAGGGGGAGTCTTGAACGACCTGGCGGACTTTTTGGACAAAATCGTCGCGCTCCAGCGTGGCCACTTTTTTTAACTGGATTTCTTCGTTCTGAAACCATTCGGTCGGATCGATGAGCATGCCGAGACCCACCGAGGGCTCGATGCGGGTGTCGAAAAAACCATATTTCAGCGCCGCTTCGCGCACAGTCCCGTAACGTTCCAGGAGAGGTCCTTCGTCCGCGATCTCATTTCGATTGGTGATAAAGAAAAAACGATAGCTCTCCTGCTCAGCCAATTGGGCCACGGTCATGCGCCGAAAGCGGAAGTTTTCCGCGTGCCGCGTAATGGCCCCCGTGGAACGAAAATAAAAGTGGTAGAACCAGACGCCCAGACCGACCACGATCACTGCGGCCAGCCCCAGGCCGATCAGAAATCTACGCTTGAAACGCGTCATCGCATCCCTCTACTATTGAAAAGACGTTTACCTGATTGGACTGAGCGGACCTCGTTCCAGAATCGTGCCGTCACCGATCTTCGCCGCCAAGCACGAATGTCTCGCCATCGATTGTTTCTGTTTCGAACTTTGGTAGATTATCGCTTGGGCACCTGCTCTAAGAGCCCCCATGATTGCTTAATAGATTGGCCATCAAACGATCATAGCTGCCAACCGCACACTGCTGCGATTGGCCGTCATGGTTGGGTGTATTGGTTTTCGGCCAGGGTGACGGCAGCCCTAAAACGGCGAGTGCCTGAAGACCCGGCCTTTGCCCTCGGTCCCCCCCAGCCGGGTCCGGCCGGTATAGCCGATGCTGAAGGCCTTCGCGTCGGCCGGGAGATCGAACTCCCGGTTGAAGCGGTTGTCCATGACACGGCCCCGGACAGCCCTTTGGGGGCGGGCAAAGAACGGGTGGTAGTCGATGACGGTGCCGTCCGCATCGAGGTAGAAGAGGGTCATGGAAAGCCTGTCGATGTCCCGGTAGCGGATATCCCAGGTCCCGGAAACAAGCAGTTTATCCCCCTTCGTTTCGAAGCTGTAATTGATGGTCATGTTCCGGCTGGCAAATGTGCCGCTGTGCATCCCTCCGCGTTGAATCATGATGCGGTTGCCCTGGGGCACGGTCAGTCCCTCGCGCGAGGATCCGGTGGTCTGGCAGCCTAAGATCAGCCCTGACGCCAGAATGCAGGTCAGCAAGAGCGCCACCCGGATGTCGATCGATGCGGCCTTTTCGATTGCACGCTGTCTCCCCCTGCGTATGGCTCTCATTATCAGCCTCCCCTGGTGCACGATTGCTTTTGCGGTTTGACGGTTTTACTTCACCAAGTTTTGACCTTCAACACCTTTTTGCAGCACATCCTATCGATCCACGCCAGGGCTCGATCAGGTGTGGTTTTGCGAACCCGAATGAAAGGACCGCGATCACTATATGCGATGGGCCGCCCGTTCTATCAGAAGATCGTCGCTGTTGTCGATATTCTTCTACTTTCCAGCCAGCGTTGCGGTCAGCTTATCGGCCTCACGCCGTCTGAGCATGCCCAACTTGTTGTGGTGACAGCGACATTTCCACACGGAACCAGACGCCCTTTGTTTTGGCGAATTCCATCGGCCGGAAACAGGCTGTCTGCCCGTCTTCGAATTCAATTGTGCCTGCGGATATACCCTCAGAAATCTATGACCATTTTTTTCGGGTGCAACCGTACGGCCGCATCGAACCCTTTTAATTTTCTCCAAAACGGCCGGCTGCAAACGAAGGCGACGTTATCAGTGTCCGGCCCTTCAGGGTCCCGCGGCAGCAAGCGCGACGGTGTCCGCGGCAACCCCCATCCAGCGGGATGCGATCTCTCTATCTTCATCGGTCAGGGCATGTCCCGTGGCCAATGATTTCAGCGTGATCCGCGCACCGGCCGCCGCGAGGGTTGCGCTCAGGCGATCGGTGCTGGCCGGGGGGATGACATTGTCACGGCGGCCTTTCAAAATCAGAATTTCGGTGCCGTGCAAATCCGGTGGCGATGTCTGCGAGAGCGGCATCATGGGACGCAGCAGGATGGCCCTTTCAAAGATCTCCGGGCGCAGAAGTAAAATCGCGGCCGCCACGTTGGCCCCGTTGGAGTAACCCAGCGCTGTCAGCCGTTGGGGGTCGCGGCCGTAGCGGCTTGCAGCGGCGACAATAAAATCCGCCAGTTCGTGGGCCCGGCGGACGACATCGTCCTCGTCCAGGACGCCATTCGCCAGGCGCCGAAAATAGCGCGCCATCCCGTTTTCCGACACCTTTCCCCGCGGACTGAGCACAGCGGCCGTGGGGCTCACCGACCGGGCCAGATCCACCAGGTCGTGCTCATCGCCACCGGTGCCATGCAGGGCCACAATGGTGGCGCCGCCATCCCGGTCGCTTTCGGGCAGCATATATACATGCTGGAAATCCGACGGCCGCAGGGGCGGAAGCCGACTTTCGATCTGGCTTCGCATGGGCTCGTATTGCGCCGGCAGCTTCAATGTCGCGCCCAGTCGGTCCGGCTGTTCATCCACGCCAAAACCCGGCGGATCGGTGGCGAACTCGAAAAGCACGCCGCCGGGCTCACGGAAGTAAATGGATTGAAAGTAATTCCGGTCGCGCACTTCAGTGGGGTTGAAACCCTTTTGACCAAGCACCCGGCGCCAGGCCCCCTGGGCCTGTAGATCGGCCACGCGAAAGGCGATGTGATGGACGGTGCCGCCGCCTTGCTGGCCGATCCGTGCGGATGCGTCTTCCACGAGATCGACAAAATGACCAGGCGCATCCTGGGCCTGCATGCGGAACCGATGCCGATCGCCGTCCTTCCCCACCTGCGTCATGCCCATAACCTGGGTCAACAGCGCCTGGGTGGCATCCGGGTCGCGACTCAGAACGGTGGCCGTATGGAAACCCCGGATGGCATGCGCGGCCGGGATGGGGCTTTCGGGCCAGGCCCTGACCGTCGGCGGCTTCTGGACGGCCACCAGCTCCAGGGTAAGACCATGCGGGTCGTCGAAGCGCAGCGCCGGTGCCCCGAACTGAACCGTCTCCGCGAAGGCCACCGCGTGGCGTCGCAGCCGCTCCTGCCAGTAGGGGATTGATTCACCCGGGATGGCAAAGGCAATGGCCGTTACCATGCCGGCCCCAGCCCGCCCGCGCGGGAGGTTTTGCCAGGGGAAAAAGGTGATGATCGTTCCCGGTCCGCCTTCTCCATCGCCGTAGTAGAGATGGTAGGTATGAGGATCGTCGAAATTGACGGTCTGCTTGACCAGCCGCAGCCCCAGGACGGTTTCGTAGAAGTTCAGGTTTTCGACCGGAGATGCGGCAATGGCCGTGATATGGTGAATCCCGCTGATCTTGAGATTGTCTTGTGAAATATCCATTATGGTTGCCTCCAAATAATCTTGACTTCAAGATATGTGCAAAAAAAAATTATGCCATCTGTTCGGCACCCCGGCCGAGCTTTTTCAAAAGCCTTACCAGCTCCTGGCGCTCGGCCGCCGTGAGAACGCCGGCGATCAATTCGAGGTTTTGACTGTGACCGTCGTAGGCCCGCTGGATGATCCGGCGGCCGCTTGCGGTCAGGTGCACGTGGAAACAGCGTCCGTCTGATGGATCCTGGACGCGCTTCACATGTCCCTTGCGAACCAGCCGGTTGACGGCCGCGGTCATGGAACCGCTGGTGAGCAGCACCTTCCCGGCAATCGTATTGATCGGCAGCGGGCCCTTGTGAAGCAGGACTTCCATGATCTGGAAATCGGTCAGCTTGAGGCCTGTGCGGGCGATGCTCTTGCGGTCCACCTTTTCAACGGCCTTGGCTGCCTTCCAGAGGATCAGTCGTATGTGGGCGCCGGATTCCATGCAAGGGATGATAAGCGTATTTATCTTGATGTCAAGATAATATGGGGAAGGGTATTTTACCTGCACACAAAACCTGCGCGCCGCCTTTGCCTTTTTGACGTGTCAGGCAGCGCCCTTTCTGTGGCCTTACGTCTGACAAGGGACTTATTTTTACAGCACGTTGGTTTTGCGGGCGGTAGGCCTCGGAGGAAACTGATTTCGCAATTGCACAATCGGTTAGGCCGCAGCAGGGGGAGTCGCTGGCGGCCTATTCATCTTCCGGCTTGCCGGCATCGGTACCCCGACCCCAGAAGGCGGCAAAAGGGTTGGCATCGGGCATGCTTCGGCGACCGCCTGGCGAGAGATCCATGCCGAGATCCAGCCAGCGCTTGAACTGATCGTCAACGCTTTTCTTGTACTGGATATAATTGCGGGCGATCTGCTGCAGGTAGGTTTCAAAGAACTCCAGCAGAACATTATCGCCGTACTGGATAATGAGATGCAATACCGGGGAGGGCAACAAGGCGTTTTTGCGCTTGGCCTGCTCGAGCACGATTTGGGTCAGGATGAAGGCGGTCACATCTTCCTTGGTCTTGGCATCGATGATCTTGACTTCGCCGCCCTGCCGCACGACATCCGCCAGTTCCTCAAGGGTAACATAGGCGCTGGCGTGCGTGTCATAGATACGACGATTGGCGTATTTTTTATAGATGCGTGGTTCTTCCATCATCTAATCCTCAGCAGCCCCATCCTGAATGCTGCTTTGCAAAAAAATAAATCAATGATCGCAAAATAATTAGATATAGTATTTAATGCATTTTTAGGTATTTGAAAACCTTTTTCTTTAAGATTCTAAATTTTTTGTGCATTGCACAATTTTTTTGCTTGACGCCCGCCATCGATGCACTATACTTAAGGGCATCGCAGAACCACTTTACCGCTATTCGCAAGGGGGACCCTAGACCATGACGTTAACTGATTTTGCAATGACGAAACAGATCCTGAAACTCCAGAAGACCCTCATCCAGAACAACCTCAAAACCCAGGACCTTTGGCTGGCCCAGGGCGAACGCGTGGCCCGCACCTGTCTCGAGCAGGCCGGGTTGATGCCCGATGAAATCCGGCGCTCCTGGGAATCTGGTTCTGAACTGTGGCAATCGGGCCGCCAGGCGCTCGAAACCGTGGTGAACACCCAATTCGATATGGTGGCCGGGATGTTCGATCCACAGAGGACCAAATTTTAACCCTGGGCCAAATGGCCTGGAAACCATAACATTTGTTTATTATAAGGAGACCCTGAGGATGATGGATCACAAACAGATCGCCAAACAGATGGTGCAGTTCAACAAGTCGGCTTTCGACAACAGTTTCAAGGCCATGAGTCTGGTTTACGAGCAGAATGAAAAAATGCTCGATGCTTTTCTGGGACAGGCCGCCTGGCTGCCGGACGAAGGCAAGAAAGCCCTGCAGGAGTGGATGAATTCCTATAAGCAAGGCTGCCAGGATTTCAAACAAATGGTGGATGCGAACTACGAAAAGGTCGAGACCTACTTCACCGACAAAGAATAGCCCGCTGTCGTCTGAAGCCTGCTACGCCGGCCCGCGTCAGGGCGAGGGGTCCATTGTTCCCCCGTCCTGACGCCGCTGTTGTTTCACAAACCATTCATGACTCCGGGGAGGAAGTCCATGACCGCTGAAAGAGCCAAGCCACCGTCCGCCGAGAATTGCCTCCAGAACCTGCAAACCGGAACGGATATCGTCAGTGCAGCTTTCAACGCCGCCAGCGGCATGGCCAGCTATCAGAACAGCTTCATTATCCCCTTCCTGCTGTCCACCCATTACTTCCAGCAAGCCGAGGTGCGCAAAGCCAGCAGCGCCGGTCTTAGCGAGGTTTTCAAAGCCTACGCGGATCTGGGTCTGTTCAACCTCGACCTGCTCCGGCGCGGCGTGGACGGCGCGGTCGAGGCTGCCGGACGCTACGCGCAGTCGACGTTCGCCGACGCCGCGGCCGCTCTGGCGTCCGCCTTTACCACCGGCAACACGCGCCCGCTCCTGGACATCGTTCAGCAACAAGGCGCCCTGCTGGCCCTGATCGCTCACGGCTACCCCCGGGCCATCGAAGGGATTGCCGATGATTTCGGATTTCACTTCGAACGCGGGACCCACGAACTGGTCGATGAATCCGACCGTTTTCAGCTCTACCGCATTGCGCCCTCCAAGGCCGCCGTGGAGACCCAATTCGACCGCAAGCCGATCCTGATTATACCGCCCTACGTCCTGGGGGCTAACATTCTGGGATTTCTGCCGGGGGAAGACCGCAGCTACGCCCACTGTTTTGCCAACCAGGGAATTCCGACCTATATTCGCATATTGAAGGACATCGCCACCTGCGAACCGCTGCAGACCATGAGCGCCGAGGACGATGTCCGCGACACGCGACGCTTCTGCGAGGCCATCCGGCAGCGGCATGCCCAGGCGGTCACCCTCAACGGTTATTGCCAGGGTGGCTTCAACGGCTTGTGCAGCCTACTCAGCGGCGAGCTCGATGGCCTGGTTGATGCATTTATCACCTGTGTGTCGCCCATGGACGGTACCCGCAGCCGCGGACTGTCCGGGTTTTTGCAGCAGCTGCCCGCACGATTCAATGATTTGGCCTACGGCACCAAGACCCTGCCCAACGGCAACCAGGTGGCCGACGGCCAGTTGATGGGCTGGGTTTACAAACTCAAAAGCATCGAAACCGAATCGCCGCTGTCGGCTTACTTCCGGGATTTGGCCATGCTGGCCCGTACGGGCGGGGATGCGTGCAGCATCAGTAAAACCGCCGCCGCTCTGAACTACTGGCTGGGCCACGAACGCAATGATCTGCCGCTGGCCATCACCGAGATGAGCTTTGCCTCCTTCAGCACACCGATTAGCGCGGACGGCACGCTGCCGATTAAGATGTTCGGCCGCAAGCTGAATCTTGAGCGGCTCAAGGAGAAAAAGCTCCCCTGGCTGATCTGCTACGGCATCCACGACGATCTGGTCGAGAAGGAAACGGCCCTGGCGCCTTTGGATTTCGTTCCGGCCGAGGTGACCCCGTTTCCCAAGGGGCACGTGGCCATCGCCACCTCCTGGTCCCATCCGTCTTCGGCCTGTGCCCTGCACACCCGTTTCGGCGAGGGGCAACATCGCGGGCCGGTGCGTTTTCACCTCGATTTAGAGGCCGGCCAGGAAAAAGCGGCGCCATAACGAAAATCGCCAGCCACTGCCGCTCACAGCCGTTCAGCGTGGGGCTGACAGCATGCACGTGACAAGCGACCCGCCGCTCGAAGCACCAAGGTGCGGATCAAGCAAGCCGGGGCTTGAGAACATGCACTCCCGGCCCGGAGGTCTGCAAGCGTGGATCACCAATTTTTTAAATTCTGGGGAGAATTTCTGTTGCAGGCCGCTGACGGGCAGCGCCAGCTGGAAGAGCTGACCCGCTGGATCAGCGAGGGCTTTTCTCCTTCCAGCGAACTGGCCGATCTTTTTCGCAAGTGCTACGGCCTGCCGGCCTTCTCCCCCCCCGAGAGTGCCACTGCCTGGCAGAAAGCCACGGCGGATTTCGACAAGGCCTTCAAAGCCTACGCGCCCTTATGGGGCTGGGTACCGCTGGAGCGCTACGACCAGCTCAAACGCGAGAAGGAACGTCTGGAGGCCCAGATTGCCGACCAGGCGCGCTTTATCCGGCAATTGGAAGCCATCCTCGAGGACAAGGATCTGGGTCACATGGGCCTGATCACCCGATTTCAGAATCTGGTTACCGACCAGAGCAGGGCTTTTGACGATCTGATGCAGGCGCTGCAGGCATCACCAGAAGTATCGGACGACGCCGAGCGCAAATAAAGGTGCCCGCGGTTTGCGGACCGATACGCGCACTTCTGCCCCCGTTTAAGCATTAACCATCGCGATTACAGGACCGTAGAGCAAGGAAGGTGTGATATGGCCGAGAAGCGCTCCCCGAACGCGGACGAGAGTGACATGTATGCACAGTGGACCGAAACGATGACCACGATGTGGGGCAGCATGCTGAGCCTCTGGTTACCTGGCGGGAGCCGCGCAGCGTCCGCCGCTGCGGAGGACCCGCCGCAGGAGGACCGCGACACCCGTAAACGCATGCGCGCTTCAATCGAGGCGGCCCTCAAAAACTGGCAGGCGCTCTCCGGGGCCATGTCCGCACCGGAATCATTGGAGGCCATGTTCAAGGGCGCGGGGGCCATGCCTGCAGTGCTGACCCAGCTGGCGCAGACCAGTCTTCAGGGGTTTCTGGAGATGCAGCAGAAAATCCTGGAGCAGGCCGGCCGCGTGGGCGAACACGTGGACGCCTACACCTTTGCCGACATCGATGAAAACCTCTTCCGCACCTGGACCGAGATCTATGAGCAGGAGTTCAGCCGTTTTTTCCAGATTCCCAAGCTGGGTCTGGTCCGCGAATACCAGGAACGCATCAGCGCGGCCGCCGACGGTTACAACCGCTATCAGGCAACGCTGAACGAATTTTTACGTATGATGGCGATTCCGATCGGTCGGTCCTTTACGGTGCTGCAGGAAGAGGTGGCCGTCTTGGCGGAAAAGGGAGAATTGCCCGAAGACGGTCGCGCCTATTACGATATGTGGATTAAAATCCTCGAAGGCCATTACATGACCCTATTCCAGACCCCGGAATATCCGGAATCCTTTTCCAGATTGCTCAGCAGCCTCTCGGCCTTCCAGAGCGCGCGCAACGCTGTGATCGAGGATATGCTCAGCGGGCTGCCGATACCCACTCAGTCCGAAACCGATTCGCTCTACCAGGAGATACATCGCCTCAAGCGACGTCTGCGTGCCCTTGAAAAGGAAAAAGCCTGAGGGCCGCAGGCAAACCCCGACACCGCCGCAACCAGGGGAGGATCGCCATGACCCAGTCCAATATTCCCGTCGACCTTATCATTTCCAAAATGGCCGAGGCTTCCGAAAAAGCCCAGGCCAAGGCACGCAAAGGCTCCGAAGTCCTGCTGAAGGATCTCGACACCGAAATCGCCCCGACACCCTATGAGACCGTCTACCAGGAAGATCGCGTCAAGCTGAAATACTATCGCCCCGAGGGCAAACCCAAATTCAAGACACCGCTGCTGGTGGTCTATGCGCTCATCAACCGTGAGACCATGCTCGATCTCCAGCCCGGACGCAGTGTCGTTCAGACCTTCCTGGACAATGGCCTCGAGGTCTACATGATTGACTGGGGCTACCCCACGCGCAAGGATCGCTTTCTGGGCTTCGACGATCACATCAACGGCTATATGGACAATGTGGTCGATTTTATCCGCGCGCGCCACAACCTGCCCAAGATTCATCTCATGGGCATATGCATGGGCGGGGCCTTCAGCGTTATCTACAGCGCCCAGCATCCCGAGAAGATTAAAAATCTGGTGACAACGGTGACGCCCACCAACTTCGACACGGACAAGGGGCTTTTACACCAGTGGATGCGCCATATCGATCCCGAGTCCCTGGTGCGGACCCACGGCAACTTGCCGGCCCACGTGATGAACCTGGGTTTTCTGCTGCTCAATCCAGCGCGGCTGATGCTCGACAAATATGTCGGTTTCTTTGAAAACATGGACAACAAGAAGTTCGTGGAAAACTTCATCCGCATGGAAAAATGGATATTCGACAGCCCGGATCTGCCCGGCGCTGTGTTCGAGAAATTCATCCGCGACTGCTACCAGCAGAATCTGCTTATCCAGAGCAAGCTGACGGTGGGCGGCAAAGCGGTTAACTTGAAAAAGATCACCATGCCGCTGCTCAACATCTACGGCCTCTATGATCACCTCGTTCCCCCCGAGGCCTGCGACAAGCTTACGGCGGCCGTCGGCAGCAAGGATACGGAAGACATTTGCCTGCGCACCGGCCACATCGGCATCTACGTCAGCAGTAAAACCCAGCGCGAATTCGCCCCCAAGATTGCAGCCTGGCTGGCGGAGCGCGATGCGCAACGCAAGCGTACCGCGAAACCGGCCCCCAAAAAGGCACCCAAACGAGCGGCGCGCAAAGCGCCGCAAACCAGGGCCGCCGCCACCTGAAAAGCCCCGCCGGTAAGGCTCCTGGGGACCGCCCCGGGCCCGGATCGGAAACAAGGAGAAAACCATGAGTAAAAAAACAGACTACTTCCAAACCTTTCGCAAGATCAGCCAGGCATTCGCCACCGCCGCCACCGAGGATGAACTTCTCGAGCTGGTGGTGCAGAGCGCGATTGACACCTTGGACGGCAAGGCCGCCTGCCTCTACCTGGCCGATGAGCGCAAGGACCTCTTTGTTGCCAAAGCCCAGCGCGGCCTTTCGAAAAACTACCTGCATACCAGCCCCATCAAAGCGCAGAAACTCGTCAAGGCGCTGGTCAAGGAGGGCCACCTGGCTTTCGAGGATGCCCTCCAGGACCCCCGGCTGGAGAACCACGAGGCCAAAGCCAAGGAGGGTATTGCCAGTATCCTTACGGTGCCCGTGCGCGTGAGGGACCAGACCATCGGGGTCGTCTCTTTGTATACCGCCAAAAAACGAAAATTCTCTAAAGCGGAGATCGAATTTCTGGACGCGCTGGCCGACCAGGGCGGGGTAGCGATCGAAAAAACCCGCCTGCTGGAGCGCATCCAGAGTAACGCCCTCTTATTTCTGGACCTGGCCTCGGCCATCAACTCCACCCTCGACATCAAAGAAGTGCTCCACACCCTGACCGTCAAGGTCAGTGAAAGCCTGGGCATGAAAGGCGCCGCTCTGCGCCTCCTGGACGAGGACTCCGGCAGTCTGAAGCTGGTGGCCAGCCACGGCTTGAGCGAAAGCTTCCTGGGCGTGGGGCGTCACACCAGCATCGAAACATCGGCCGCCGCCCTCAGAGGCGAAACCCTGGTCATCGAAGATGCCGCCGGCGACAAGCGTGTCCGCTACAAGGATGAGCTGGCAACCGAGGGCATCGCCTCGATGATCATCACCCCCATCAGTGCCCGGGACGAGATCATTGGCACGCTGCGGCTCTACAGCCCGGTGAAACGTCAATACCCCGAGGATATGATCATCATGGTGAAGGCCCTGGCCCACCAGGGCGGGCTGGCCATCCAGAACGCCTCCATGTTTCTCAAACTGCAGGCCGAACAGAAGGCGCTCGAAGAAGACGTGTGGAGTCACCGCAGCTGGTTCTGAGACGCCCCGCCGTAAGGGAGGGGATTCAGCACGCAACACCGGCCGTGCTGCGATGGCGATTGCGGTGTGATCTGGTTGGTAAATGCTTGCGGGTTATTCACAAAAGAAGGAGGACACCATGACAGGTCTCACGCTCGATCAACTCGAAGTCGGCCAGCAAGCCAGTTTCAGCAAAACGATCTCCGAATTCGATGTCTATATGTTCGCCGGTATCAGCGGCGACTTCAATCCGGCCCACATCAACCAGCCCTATGCCGAGCAGACGGCCTTCAAAACCCGCATCGCCCATGGCATGCTCTCGGCGGGCTTCATCTCCAACGTCCTCGGCACGAAGTTGCCCGGACCGGGGACGATCTATATTTCCCAAAGCATGACCTTCCTCGCCCCGGTGGCCATCGGCGACACCATCACGGCCACGGCCGAGGTGGTGGAAATCAATCCGGAAAAGAAGAGAGTCCGCCTCAAGACAGTTTGCACCAATCAGGGCGGGAAGGAAGTCCTCACCGGCGAAGCGCTGGTCAGCCCCCCGCGGGGTTAGATTCAATCAACGCGTGGTGGCGGTGCCGGCAGCAAATCGGCAGGGGCGCGTATGGATCCCGGGAGAAGACCGTGGCGACCGGGCGCCTGTCAGCCGTCACGCTCCTCGTACCACCGCCAGAAGGCTTCGGATCCAACGGGTCCAGGCGGCCCCCAGCCATGGGGACGGCCCTGCTCGCCTGCAGCCAGACCGTTGAAAAGATCCGGCTGGATCGAATCGGTGGTGACCTCACCGTAGGGATCTTCGCTGCCCACCTCGGTAAACTTCCAGGCCACGTCTCCGTATCCGGCCTCGTAGAATTCATTGGAAATGGCCAGGTTCCATCGATGATCGAGCTCTTCCAGCGGTAATAATTTGCTGAATTTGATGTGCAGGCGTGTCTCGCCGTCGGCCGTGCAGGTCACGCCGGTAACGGTCTTAAATCCAGTCAGCGCTTTATCGCGGATTTTGGCACTCACAAAATCCTGAATGGCCTCGAAGGTAACCCCTGGGCGCAGTAAACCGATAACGGTGGTTCTTATCATTGGCCCCATCAATATAGCTCCCGCGCAAATGGTTGCGGCGAATCGTTCCGACTTGGTTTAGAATCAGGCGGTAAATCGGGAAAAGCCAATACGATCAATTAGATACTTAAAATATCCGGGCAGGTGCGTCAAGCAGCAAAGTATACGCTGTGTGCATTAGAATATAAATTAGCATTAAATTATTTTATTGCCTTCCGGTTTGTGCTTAGCGGATTGACACGGCATGTCCACGCCGTGATCAAAAGCACCATCAAGTTGACGCAATAGGATCGAACGATGCGTCTGCCTCACAGGCGGCGGACCTTGACCCTGCCGCCCGGAATGGCCAGCGTATCGTAATAGAGCTAAACTTAACGTCGTAAAGGTATTTGCCGTGGATTTTCCAAAATGGATCCAGCTGAGCCTGGCAGCGTTCACATTGCTTTACGCGGTCGAGGCCCTGGCCCAGCCGGATGATCTGGTTCCGCGTCTGCAGGCGGGCGGACACGTTCTGATGCTGCGTCATGCCCTCGCTCCCGGGACGGGGGATCCATCCGGCTTTCGACTCGGGGACTGCCGCACCCAGCGGAACCTGAATGACCGCGGCCGCGATCAGGCGCGCGGCATCGGTGCCTGGCTGCACGCACAGGGCGTCTCCCGTGCCCGCGTTTTCTCCAGCCAGTGGTGCCGCTGCCTGGAAACCGCCGCCCTCCTCGATCTGGGGCCGGTCACCCCGTTGCCGGCCTTGAATTCTTTTTTCGAAAGGCCCCAGGAACGCGAACTCCGGCTCGCCGCGCTGCGTGATTTCATCGCCCGGCAGCCCTTGGACGGCGAATTGATCATCCTCGTG
The DNA here is from genome assembly GCA_030066135.1 of Desulfobacterales bacterium. GTDB lineage: Bacteria > Desulfobacterota > Desulfobacteria > Desulfobacterales > UBA5852 > JABZFP01. The sequence continues at coordinate 16,670 of JASJCD010000022.1, forward strand.
ACGCACTACGTGACCATTGCCGGCCTTACCGGCGAGGGCGTATCATCGGGCGAGGCGATAGTGCTGACCCTGACGGAGGGCAACCCCCCCGGTATGGTCGGCAGACTGAATTTCACACCGGAGTAACCTGACGGCAAGAGGCGCTTCAGGGTTCACCGGGCATGAACCGCCCATGCGTCGCATGGCCGGATAATGCTCGAATGCCAATTGACGACCTGACCTGGCCCCCGGAGACCGTACCGCATGCCCTATCCGATTGAAGAGCTCGACTACCGCCGGACACCGCTGGGCGAACTCATTTTGCGGCGTCGCCGCTCACTGGACGGCACCGAGATCTACGAGGTCAAACTCAACGACCGCCTGTTGATGTCGAGCCTGGTGAACGCATCTGAAATCGCCCTGGCGCGGTTGGCCCTGGCCGGTACGGAAGATCGGGAACTGGACGTGGTTGTCGGCGGACTGGGGCTGGGCTACACGGCCCGCGAAGTGCTGGCCGCACCCGGTGTGCGCACCATGCTGGTCATCGAATACCTGGACGCCGTCATCGCCTGGCATCGTCACGGTCGCCTGCCCCTTGGCACCGCGTTGGATGACGACCCGCGCTGCCGGTTGGTTGCCGGAGATTTCTTCGCCCTGCTGAACACCCCCGGCCGCCATCTGGACCCCCGGGATCCCGGCCGGCGCTTCCATGCCATCCTGCTGGATATCGACCACTCCCCCCGAAGCCTGCTCCATCCCCGGCATGGCTTTCTCTATACCCCGGATGGGTTGCTTCGCCTGGCCGACCACCTCTTCCCCGGGGGTATCTTCGCCCTCTGGTCAGCAGATCGGCCCGACAACGATTTTCTGCAAGTGCTGAGCAGCGTCTTCCCCGCACCCCGGGCGCATCCCGTGGACTTTTACAATCCGCTGCTCGACCGCGACGATCTCAACACGATCTACGTCGCCCGCACGGAGGCATGATCATGCCTCCGACCCACGACTATTTCATGACCACACAACGGCTGGGATTTCGTTACTGGCGAGCGGCGGACGTCGCCCTGGCTTACGGGCTGTGGGGCGACCCGCGGGTCGCGCGCTGGATCGACGCCCGCGGGCGGCTGTCCCGCGAGCAGGTCCGCGAACGGCTGACCCGGGAAATCAATAGCCACAAGAATCACGGTATTCAGTACTGGCCCGTTTTCCGCCTGGATACGGCCGCCCATGTGGGATGCTGCGGATTGCGGCCCTACAAGAAGGAGAACCGGGTGTATGAGCTGGGGTTTCACATCTGCCCCCCCAGCTGGCGGAAAGGCTACGCCTTTGAAGCGGCCCGGGCGGTGATCGCCCATGCCTTCGAGCGCCTGCACGCCGCCGCACTGTTCGCCGGCCATCACCCCCGCAACAGGGCTTCGCGTCAGCTCCTCGGCAAACTGGGCTTCCAATACACCCACGACGAATACTACGCCGCCACCGGATGCCAGCACCCATCCTACCGGCTGGAACACGCCGGGATCAAACCGGCCGGCGCGGCTCCGACCGCGCCGGCAGCGACCCGCCGCCAGACAAAACCACGGGCCGCCCGTCCCCGGCGGTTCAATGCAAAAACCACCTTCATCAGCATTGAGAAAGAGCCGATCGAACTGTATAAGGTACTGAAGCTTGCCGACCTGGCGCCAAGCGGGGGCCAGGCCAAATACATGATTGCCCAGGGAAAGGTCCGCCTGAACGGCGGCATCGAAACCCGCAAGCGGAAAAAAATCGTATCCGGCGACCAGGTCGAATGCCAGGGCCGGGTGTTTCGGATAAAAGTTCAGCGCAGAGAGACGTCTTGAGTACAATTCTTGTGGATGCCGATGCCTGCCCGGTCAAGGGCGAGATTTACCGCGTGGCGAAGCGCTACCGCCTCAAGGTCTGCATGGTATCCAATCGTCCCTTGCGAACGCCGCCACTGCCCTGGATCGAAACGGTTGCGGTGGGTGATCGCTTCGATGCAGCCGATGACTGGATTGCCAAAGAGGTACAAAAAGGTGATATCGTGGTGACCGGGGATATTCCTCTGGCCGCCCGCTGCCTGCAAAAAGGGGCCCTGGTGCTGGGCCCCAAGGGCCGTGCGCTGAACGAAGACAACATCGGCGAGGCTCTGGCATCGCGGGAACTATCGGCCCAGCTGCGTGAACTTGGCATCGCCACACGCGGCCCCTCCCCCTTTCAACCCCGGGATCGCTCCCGTTTTCTGCAGCGTCTCGATGCGATGGCTCAGACTATCCGGGGACCGTCCTGGACACGGACTTGAAAATGGCCGTGTCTTCTGCCCGCGTACCGGCAAGCGAACCGAAAACAGGACAAAATGATTCATGTGATCGCATACATTAATCTGAAAAGGGGACTGCTGGATGAAAACCCAATTTGACGGTCAAAAGCCGGCCCGGCTGGGCACACCTAAAAATCCAGCCCGGCTGAGGGTCAAAACCAAAAAACGCGCCAAGGAAGTCCAGGCCCAGTTGAGCCAGCAAGGCTGGCACGGTGAGGTCGAAGTCGACCGCAGCCAGCCTGAAGATGTCGTTGATCTGGATTTACTTCAGAATCCGGTGCCAACGCGCATCGTCGAAGCGAAAATCGGGCGCAACGCGCCCTGTTCGTGCGGCAGCGGCCGCAAATACAAGAAGTGCTGCGGAAAGTGACACCGAATCACGATGCCGAAGAAAAAACGTGAAGGCGGGCTGGTTTACACCTCGGAACATGGCCGCATGTGTCCGGCGTGCCGGCAGGCGGCGACCGCCTGCCGCTGCCGCGCCAAGCTCCCGACGCGGCCCGGAGACGGCCCCGTCCGCGTGGGCTGGGAAACCAAGGGGCGCAAAGGCAGGGGGGTTACGACCATCACCGGGGTGCCCCTCGATCCGGACGCCCTCAAACAGCTCGCGCGGCAACTCAAACAATCCTGCGGCACGGGCGGCACCATCAAAAACGGGGTCATCGAAATCCAGGGCGACCACCGCGCTCATCTGCTGACCGCGCTGCGCCAAAAGGGCTGGAAGGTCAAACAGACCGGTGGCTGATCGTCTGAAACTTGCCAGCGTCAAGATCGCCGCGGCGTATAAACCTCGTAAAATTCCGTTTGGCCGGTTGAATTATTAGGCGGCGATGGATAGGGTTACTTCCAAAGGGCAATAAACCCTCGAAGCCGATTTCTAATCCATAAGCGTTCATATCTGCTGAAAATCGTGCCCGGCTTTATCCGTGCCGGTGGCGCCGACCATTGGCGCGCCGGGCGTCAACGCGTCGGGCTGGAAGGAGCCGATCCATGAACCGTTTGCTTAAATGGATCCTGATCGCCGGCGGCACCTTTGTGGTCATTCTGATGGCCGCCATCATTCTGATTCCCCTGCTGGTCGACGTCAATCATTACAAGCCCCAGATCGAGGCTCAGGTCGAAAAAGCCACCGGCCGGCCGCTCAAGATCGGGGGCGATATCGACCTTTCCGTGTTCCCGTGGATCGGCGTGGCCCTCAGCGACCTGCAGCTGGGCAACCCGCCCGGTTTCAAGGAAAGTTCGTTTCTGGCGCTCGGCCGCTTTGAGGCCCAGGTCCGCCTGCTGCCCCTTCTCTCCCGGGAGGTCGAGGTCAAACGCATCGTCGTCGACGGCGCCGCACTGGCCCTGGTCAAAAAAAAGAACGGGGCGGTCAACTGGGAATTCCCCACCGCCGAGAAGACACCCAAGGAAAATACACCGCCGAAGGAAAAACCATCCCCGGGCACGGACGGTGCTCTGCCCGCCCTGACGGCCGAGGAAATCGCCATTCGTAACGGCCGACTCACCTACGTCGACGAGACCAGCGGGCAGAAGCAGGAAGTCGCCGACCTCAACCTGGTGCTGCAGGATGTTTCTTTGGATCGCCCCCTCCAGATTCAGTTTTCGACGCGATTCAACGGACAGCCCATTACGATGGCAGGCACGGTCGGCCCGCTGGGCAATCCCCCGGCCAGCCAACCGCTCGGCTTCGACCTGGCGCTTTCGGCGCTGGAAGAACTCAACCTGAAAATCAAGGGCAGCGCCCGCGACGTTCAGACCGCGCCGGCGGTGGACCTCCAGGTGGATGTGAGCGCCTTTTCACCCCGCAGGCTTTTCGAGCGCCTGGGCCGGCCGTTCCCGCTGCAGACCACCGATCCCAAGGCCCTTCAGGCGGTGGCTTTCAGCGCCAAGCTGAACGGCGGCCCCCAGGCCATCCGGCTCGATGCCGGTCAGATGACCCTGGACCAGAGCCGGATCGATTTCAAGGCCGAGGCCGCCGAGTTGGATAAACCCCGCATCAGCGTGAATGCCAAAATCGACACCATCGATGTCGATCGCTATATGCCGGCCGAGGCGCAGCAAGCGGATAAAAAGCAAGCTCCGGCGGCGAAACCGACCCCGCCGGACGCCGGGGACAAACCCCAGGACGTGGACTACTCACCGCTGCGCCGCCTCGTGCTGGACGCCCGCCTGGATGTGGGCCAACTCAAGATCAACCAGGCCCGTCTGGCGCAGATCGTCCTCAAGATCAAGGGGCGCAACGGTCGCTTCGAACTGGAACCTTTCAGCGCCAATCTTTACGGGGGCAAGGCCCGCATCGAAGGACGCCTGGACGTCACCCGCAGCCAGCCCCGCTCCAACCTCTCGCTCCAGCTCACCGACATGCTGATCGGTCCGCTTCTCAAGGATGTCGCGCAAAAAGAATTTTTGGAGGGCAGGCTGGTCACGGCGATTGATCTGCAGTTTAGCGGGGATCGGCCCGAAACCATCCGCAAAACCCTGAACGGTAAGGGCCGCCTGACCTTCAACGATGGCGCCATCGTGGGCATCGACCTGGCCGGTATGGTGCGCAATTTTCAGGCGGCTTTCGGCGCCGGCGAGCGGCTCACCGAAAAACCCAAGACCGACTTTACCGAGCTGGACATCCCCTTCGAGCTCACCAACGGCGTTTTCCAGACCGCCGCCTCGAACATGAAATCCCCCCTGCTGCGGCTGCTCGCCAACGGGAAGGCCGATCTCGTCAACGAAACCCTGAATTTTCGTATCAATCCCAAATTCGTGGCCACCCTGGTGGGACAGGGCGACACCGAATCCCGCAGCGGTATCATGGTGCCGGTGCTGGTCAGCGGATCCTTTGCTGAGCCCCAATTCAAGCCGGATCTCAAAAGCATCGCCCGCCAGCAGGTGGAGGAAAAAATCGTCGAATCCGAGGAATTCAAACGGGTCTTCGAAGAAAACGAAGAGCTCAAACCCTACGAGGAAGAAGCCAAAAAACTCATCAAGGGCTTCTTCGACTGAGAGCGTGGAGGCGGCAACCGCAAACCCGCCAGCCGATACGCACATGACCGGAGGGAACAAACAACAGATGATCACCGCATGCCATTGGTCGCGACGCACCTTGATCTGCAGCCTGGTCTTCATTGTCGTGGTGGGCGCCCTGCCCTGGGGCTGCGCCAGTATCGATGACGGCATCGACCCCCCGCACATCAGTCTGGTGAAAATCACCCCCCTGAAATCGGACAACCTTGAAAGCGCCTTCCAACTGGACCTGCGGCTGGTCAATCCCAACGACCGCACCTTTCGGCTTCGGGGCATTACCTGCAAGCTCGACATCAACGGCAGCACCATCGCCGCCGGTTCTTCGAATACGCCCGCCGAACTGCCGCAACTGGGCACGGCCGTCCTGCCGGTCACCGTTTACACCTCCATGACCGATTTCATGTGGCTCATGTTCCGCATGATGTCGCAGACCCCTGGAAAAGACGAGGAACTCAAACTGACCTACGCCATCCGAGGAAAAATTTTTCTGGACGAGGCCCTGCCGGGACTCGACCGCCTGCCTTTCGAAACCCAGGGCGACCTCATCAAACTGCGACCGGCCAAGGGCGACAAGCTATGATGCCCGCCGAACAGGCTCGTTGTCCCACCTGCTTTTAGGCCCCCGCACAATCCCGCACAACCATCAATGGACGATCGTGTAACGGCCTGCGTAAGTTTGCAATAACCCCCGGAATAAAGTAGAATAATGCGTTGCATCCCGAGGCGTGAACCGCCGCCCGACGAAACCCGTCGACGGGGCGACGATACCGTATGAATGGCGCGAAGGCCGCCCTGACAGGAGCGATTCTGCAATGAAGCTTGCCATCATCGGCCTGGCGCAGTCCGGCAAGGCCACTGTCTTTCAAGCCCTGACCGGCACCCCTTTGAGCGCCGGCCAGAAAACCGAGCGCCATATCGGCACCATCCGGGTGCCGGATGCGCGGGTCGACCGACTGAGCACGATCTACAATCCGCGCAAGACCATTTACGCCCAGGTGGAGTATTTTCTGCCGGCGGCCAAAGGCAAGACGGAAGATAAGAAATCAGGCGAGCAGGCCTATTGGGCGCAGGTGCGCGACGGCGATGCCCTGATCCATTGCGTACGCAATTTCGCGGCCTACGGGGCCGAAGCGCCCAGCCCGTATGATGACTTTCAACAACTCGATCAGGAGTTGATCTTAGCCGACCTGGTTTCGGTGGAGAAACGCCTGGAGCGACTGAAGCTCGACCAGAAGCGCGGTAAAAAACCGGACCCCGAAGAGCGCGACCTGCTCAGCCGCTGTCAAAGCGAACTTGAAAACGAGCGCCCCCTGAGGCTTACACCCGAGCTGGCCGAGGCACATAAACTGCGCGGGTTTGCCTTTCTCTCGGCCAAGCCGCAGCTGGTGCTGTTCAACAACAGTGACGAAGACGCCCGCCTGCCCGAAATCGCCGCCGATTTGAAAGCCGCCACCGGTCTCGTCATTCGCGGCAAGCTCGAGCAGGAACTGGCCGGCATGAGCCCTGAAGAAGCAAGCGAATTTCTATCCGAATTCGGCCTCGAGGCGTCGGCGGCCGACCGCATTATCCAGAAATCCTACGAGCTTCTGGGGCTGATTTCATTTTTCACGGTGGGCGATGATGAAGTGCGGGCCTGGACGATCCCGCAGGCGACCACGGCGGTCAACGCCGCCGAGGTCATTCACTCCGATATCAAGAAGGGATTCATCCGCGCCGAGGTGCTGGCCTACGAGGACCTGATCAGGGCCGGCAGCCAGGCCGAAGCCCGCAAACAGGGCACCATGCGCCTGGAGGGGAAACAGTACGAAGCCAAGGACGGGGATATTATCCACTTCCGCTTTAATGTTTAAGTGTGTTATAAAAATTAGATTTCGGCATGAACGTGCGCATAGCGCAGACCCTTGCCGCCGGTTTAATGACTTAATGACCGCAGCGACGTAAGCTTTTTATGGCTGTCAAGAAAAACAAGGTGCACAAGGACTTCATCTCCGGGCTGATGAACAGCCAGGGCATGGGGCGTTACAAAATCATCCGCCGCCTCGGCCAGGGCGGTTCGGGGGTCGTCTACCTGGCACGCGACTCTTATATCCAGCGCCAGGTGGCCCTCAAGATATCGCACGGCATCGCCAGCCATTCCCGCAAAAAGCTTTTTCTGGAAGCCCAGTCGGCCGGGCGGCTGAGCCACCCCAACATCCTGAGTATCTACGATACCGGCCTCTACCGAGAATTCTGCTATATCATCATGGAGTATCTCGAGGGCGACACCCTCAAGTCATACGGCCAGAAGGATAAATTGCTGCCCCTTGACCAGTGTGCGGAAATCGTCTTCAAAATCTGTAAGGCCCTCGACTACGCCCATCAGAAAGGCGTTATCCATCGGGATATCAAACCCTCAAACATCATGCTGGACGAAAAGGGGGAGCCCAAGCTGATGGATTTCGGAATTGCCCACATCAGCGAAGAAACCTCCGAAAAGGGCATTTGGGGCACCCCCAGCTACATGTCTCCCGAGCAGCTCAAGGAAGAAACCACGACGCAGCAAAGCGATATTTTCTCGCTGGGATGTGTGCTCTACGAACTGCTGACCGGCGAGCGCGCTTTCCGCGGTGAAAACGACTTTTCCGTGATCTACAAGATTACCCGCGAAAATCCCGAGCCGGTGCGAAACCTGCGCCCCGACCTGCCGGTTATTTTCGAGGAGATTGTGAACAAGGCCCTTGCCAAACGCCTGGCAGACCGTTACGCCTCCTGCACCGAGTTCGGCTATGACCTGCGGGTGGCCCTGCGGGGCATCAAGCTGCCCCGGGGCGACCAGAAATTTGAAGATATTATCGACCTGTTGCGCCAGGTGCCGTTTTTTCATAATTTCACCCGTGAGCAGATCGAAAGCCTGGGGCTGGCCGGCTGTATCATTAAAATGCCCAAAGGCAAGGTGATCGTCACCGAGGGGGATATCGACGATACCTTCTACGTTCTTCTCAAGGGCAAGGTCCGTATCCGCAAAGACAGCGAAGTCATCGCCAAAATTCGGGCCGGCGAATGTTTCGGCGAGATGGCCTATATTGCCGGTCAGGCTCGCAACGCCACAGCCACCACAGCAACCGAGTGCCTCCTGATGAAGATCAACGCCACGCTGCTCGACAAGGCACCGGACGGCATCCAGTTGCTCTTTTTTAAAAATTTCGCGCGCACCCTGTCCTATCGCCTGGAGAAGAGCTCCGGGTCGAATCTCCAGGGGCAACCCTCATGATCGGCACCCGTAGAAAGGCCTGATGTATGATCATCGCAGCATCAGCCGGCCAGACCAACGTCGGGAAGAAACGCAAGGGAAACGAAGATTCGTACCTGATCGACGAGGCCTTGGGACTCTACGTGGTGGCGGACGGCATGGGAGGGCGCAAGGCCGGCGAAGTTGCCAGCCGGCTGGTGGTCGAAACCCTGCAGCGGACCCTGCGCAAGCTGGCCGCAGCGGACAACCCGGCGCAGATGGTCGGTTTCGACCGCAATCTGTCCACCGAAGCCAATCAGCTCGTCTACAGCATTCGCCGGGCCAATCTTAAAACCTTCGACTACGCCCAGAATGATGAAAGCTGCAAAGGGATGGGCTCCACCGTTTCCGCTGTGTTCTTCTGCGACGACCAGATCGTCGTCTCCAATGTGGGTGACAGTCCTATTTTCCGGGTGCGCGCCGGCGCCACCGAAACCGTCTCCACCATCCACACGGTGATGGCCGAACAGGAATCCATCGCCCCTGAAGGCGGGCTCAAGCTCGGCCAGCAATATCTTCACATGATTACCCGGGCCATGGGCATCAGTGAAACCGTAAACCCCGACACCCGCGAACTCGACTGCCAGACCGGCGATATCTATGTGATCTGCTCCGACGGTCTGAGCGATAAAGCCTTTCCCGAGGAAATTGGGGAGATTGTCCAACGGGAAGGCCCTGACGCCGCCTGCACCGAGTTGATCCAGATGGCCAACGACCGCGGCGGTGACGACAACATAACCGTGGTGGTCATTCGCGTGGACGGAATGGAGGAGGGCCGGAAAACCCCGGCCACACAGCAGCGTTCAGGGAAGGGCGCCGATACGCCGACAGCCGCGTCGCATGTTCTGGTCGAATACGATACCGAGGACGCTTCCTACAGCACCTATTCGCGCAATTTACGCATCGACGGTATCTTCCTCGAGACTTCGGAGCCGATCAGCGCGGGCGAGAGCCTGATGATGACCATAACCGACCCCAGCGACGATGCCAGTGTGATGGTTTCCGGCGTGGTCGTGGGACGCAAACCCAAAGGCATCGACATCACCTTCGAGGATCTGACCGCGGACCAGCTTGAAACCCTGAAAGCCCTGGTGCGCAAGCTTTGATCTGAGATCCCGACAAGGTCGTTCAGAAACCGCCACCTTCCGGTGCGTGGTCACCGTGTTGGAGACCACAACCCCATGACATCCAGCGATTCCCCCGATCCGAAGACCGTTTCCCGCCCGCGCTGGCCGTGGCTGCTGGCCATGAGCGTGTTGGCCTTCCTGGTAGTGGGCAGCATCTGGCTCCTCATTCAATCCGCCACCGGCCCGATGGTTGAAGACACCCTCCGCGCGTATGCACAGCGCTACGGGGTTGAAGGCCTGCGTCTCAAGGTCCGCCAAACCACCCCCTGGGAAACCGATATCCAGTCCATCCAGATTACCGGCCCTGTAGAGAATAAAAAAAACCTGCTGGAAATGGACAGTCTGGCCATCGATTACAGCCCCTGGGGACTGAAAGACCGCATCATCGACGGCATCACGATGAGTGGACTGGTGCTTAGAATCGAAAAGTCGCCCGCCGGTTGGCGCCTGGTCGGCCTGCCGACCCGGCGACCGGAAAGCACTGAAAAACCGGTCCGCAAAGCGGAAACACCGACCCGGCCAGACTGGCAGGTCAAACGGCTGGCGATCCGCAACAGCCGCCTGGAATTGGTTCACGACCAGCGGGAATTCACCTTGCCTTTCGAATTCAAGGCCTTCCCCATGGATGAAAGCGGTGATCGCTACCGGGCCCAGCTGATCTGCCGACCGTGGGACCAGTCTCTCAAGGTCGACCTCGTTCTGGATTGGGCCACCCAGCATCTGATCGTGACGCAAGCGGTCGCCGACCTGGAAGCGCAAATAATCAACCGGCTTGTGGCCGAAGAGACGACAGCACCGCTCCAGGGGCGTCTTGTGGTCGAATCCCACGCCCGTCTGGCACTTTCCCCGCTGGCGGTCGAGACGGCTGAAGTTCAGTTACGACTGCCGCAAGCCGTTACGGACGGCCGCCACCTGGTTTTGCGGGCGTTGAATC
>JASJCD010000304.1 GCA_030066135.1 Desulfobacterales bacterium
AGCCCATGATGCTTGGGTGCCGGCAGCTGAAGGCGCTGGTGTTCTGTACAGACCGGTTTGAAGCCCCTGCAGGAAATAAGCGCAGGGACGTTAGGTGAATCCCCTTGAGGCCGCACGCTGCGGGCTGAGCGGCCGCGGCAAAAAAAAACCCTGCCGTGCGGGTCGGCACGGCAGGGCGGATCTTTTCAGATTGGTTGATGTTACGATCAACCGTCCTTGGGCGGCTTGTCTTGGGCGGCGGCGTCGCCCTCGGCCGCAGGCGGCGCGGAATCGCTTTTTTCCTCCGGTACTGTTTCCACCGGGGCGGCATCGGCCGCCTCAGCCGGGGCTTCGGCCTCCGCGGGCGCTTCTTCTTCCACAGGCGCGGCCTTCTTATCCGCCTCTTCAACCTGCGCTTCAGGCGCAGTGGTTTCAGCCGTGGTCTCGGCCTCCGTCTTGGAGCTCTCATCCGCCGGCGGCGCATCTTCCTGGGTTTCCGGGGTTGTGGCCGCGGCGGTCGCCTGGCTGGGAGCCGCCGCTTTTTTGGCTTTCTTCTTGCGACGGGTCTTTTTCTTCTTTACTTCAGGGGTCACGAGTTCAACCATCGAGATGGGGGCCGCGTCACCAGGACGGAACCCAACCTTGACCACCCGGGTATAACCGCCGTTGACCTGTGCAAATCGCTCGGGGGCTTCATCAAAGAGTTTATGCACCACGTCCTTTTCGCGAATGATGGACAGAGCCTGCCGGCGGGCGTGCAGATCCCCGCGCTTGGCCAGCGTCACGAGTTTATCGGCCCAGCGGCGAACTTCCTTGGCTTTGGCGTCGGTGGTGCGGATACGTTCATGTTTGAACAGCGAGGTCACCATGTTGCGAAACATAGCCTTGCGATGGCTCGACGACCGATTAAGTTTTATACCTGCGCTTCGATGTCTCATGGGGTTGCTTACTCTCCTTCTTCGGCATCCTCTTCGGGCAGCACGAAACCGTCCAGTTTCATCCCGAGGGAAAGGCCCATTTCCGTCAATACTTCTTTAATTTCATTGAGCGACTTGCGCCCGAAATTCTTGGTTTTGAGCATTTCCGCCTCGGTCTTGCTCACGAGTTGGTAGATCTTGTGGATATCCGCATTTTTCAAACAGTTGGCGCTGCGGACCGAAAGTTCGAGTTCCTCTACGCTGCGAAAGAGATTGTCATTGAACTGCGGTGATTCGCCGTCGTCGTCGCCATGTTCGGAAGAAGGCTCTTCGGTTTCATCAAAATTGATGAAGAGGCTCATCTGCTCTTTCATGATCTTGGCAGCATAGGCCACGGCGTCTTCCGGCTGGACACTGCCATCGGTCCAGATCTCCAGGGTCAATTTGTCGTAGTCTGTGCGCTGTCCCACACGGGCGTTGGTCACAACGTAGTTGACCCGCTTGATCGGAGAGAAGACCGCATCAATCGGAATGGTTCCCACCGGGGCTTCTTCGTCCTTGTTTTGCTCCGAAAGGGCATAGCCTTTGCCAACCCTGACGGTCATTTCCATGTTGAGTTTGCCTTCGCCCGTGAGCGTGGCAATATGCTGATTCGGATTGAGCACCTCACAGGCACCGTCGTCACTGACGACGTCCGCAGCCGTAACGACGCCTTCACCGTTCTTTTCGATGCGGATCGTGCGCGGCTCGGCGTCTTTGGTGCGAAACCGGATTTCCTTCAAATTCAGAATAATTTCCGAAACATCTTCATAGACCCCATCGATTACGCTGAACTCATGCATGACCGAATCGAACTTGACCGCGGTGACCGCTGCCCCGTAAAGCGAGGACAATATGATGCGGCGCAAAGAGTTGCCGATCGTAATGCCAAATCCACGTTCAAGGGGTTCACAAACGAACTTGCCATAGGTCTGATCGCTGGATACTTGGACCTTATCCGGCTGAATCATCTGCTGCCAGTTCATGTACATTAGATCTTGTGACGACATGTTTTATCTCCAGATGGCTTATAAGGAGGATTCTGACAATCGGAGCCGAAAGACTTGGCTTCGCGGTTAGGGTGCGGGGAGACCTGACGTCGTCCCCCGCCAACGTAAACGACTTTATTTGGTATAAAGCTCGACGATCAGCTGCTCCTGGATCGGCATGGTCAGATCTTCGCGTACCGGAAGGGTCTGGACAACCCCCTTGAAATTATCTTTTTCGAGCTCGATCCACTGCGGCACGCCACGGCGCACAACGGCTTCAAGCGCGTCGCCAATGGACTGGATGGTACGGCTCTTTTCGCGCACCTCGACCTTGTCGCCCGGGCGAATAAGATAGGAGGGGATATTGACTTTGCGCCCGTTCACACTGAAATGATTGTGGCGCACAAAGTGACGACCCTGTGTCCGGGAGTTTACGAAGCCCATCCGGTAGACGACGTTGTCCAGCCGCCGTTCGAGCAGTACGAGAAGATTCGTACCGGTGATGCCCTTCTGGCGATTGGCGCGTTTGAAAAAAAGACGGAACTGTTTCTCGGTCAGTCCGTACATGCGTTTGACTTTCTGCTTCTCGCGCAGCTGAATGCCGTAGTCGGAAATTTTGCGACCACGGCGCTCGCCATGTTGGCCGGGCGGGTAACCGCGACGATCGAAGGCGCATTTGTCCGAATAGCAGCGATCGCCTTTAAGAAACAGCTTCATATTTTCACGTCGGCATAACCGACAGACAGAACCGGTATAACGTGCCAAGTTATCCTCCTTTGGGGCCCCGCAAACAGGGGGGTGATAACGGTACCCTATTTATACCCTGCGTCGCTTGGGTGGGCGACAACCGTTGTGCGGAATAGGGGTAACATCTTTTATGATGGTAACATTGAAACCGGCCGCCTGGAGCGCCCGCAAAGCGGATTCACGCCCGGGGCCGGGGCCTTTGACGTAGACCTCCACGGTTTTCATCCCGTGCTCCTGGGCTTTTTTGGCCGCATCCTGGGCCGCCAGCTGGGCCGCAAACGGGGTGCTCTTGCGGGAACCCTTGAATCCCTGGACGCCGGCGCTGGACCAGGCCACCGCGTTGCCGGCCGCGTCCGTAATCGTCACGATCGTGTTGTTGAACGTCGACTGGATGTGGACTACGCCAGTCGAAATATTTTTCTTTTCTTTACGCTTGGTACGGGTTCTCTTCGGCATTTAAGTTTTCCCTGTCTGTAAATCCTTATTTCTTCTTGACGCCGCCCTTTTTCTTCACGGCCGTGCGTTTGGGCCCCTTGCGGGTGCGTGCGTTGGTGCTGGTCCGCTGTCCGTGGCAAGGCAACCCCTTGCGGTGGCGCAGGCCCCGGTAACACCCCAGATCCATCAGGCGCTTGATATTCATGGCGACCTCAGAGCGAAGTTCGCCTTCCACCTTGTATTCGCTGTCGATGATCTTGCGGATACTGTTGACCTCTGATTCCGTCAGCGTATCCGTTTTGGTATTGGGATCAATTTTCAGCTGGGCCAGGATCTGCTGCGAGGTGGTGCGCCCGATACCGTAGATATAAGTCAAGCCGATTTCCACCCGCTTGTTTTTCGGTAAATCTACACCGGCGATACGTGCCAAAGCTGTTCCTCCTCTATCCCTGACGTTGTTTGTGACGTTTGTTCTCGCAGATTACCCGCACCACGCCGTGACGCCGGATAATTTTGCATTTACTGCACATCTTTTTAACGGATGCTCTGACTTTCATGTTAAACTCCTCATCAGCCGGCCCGTGCCCCAAACTCACATGGCCGGAAGGTAATGCTGGCGACGGTCTTATTTCGACCGGTAGGTAATGCGCCCCCGCGATAGATCATAGGGCGACAGCTCCACGGTCACCGTATCTCCAGGAAGAATTTTGATGAAATGCATGCGCATTTTTCCGGAAATGTGGGCCAGAACCTGGTGCCCGTTTTCCAACTCCACTTTGAACATCGCATTGGGCAGGGTTTCCAGGACCGTGCCTTCAACCTTGATCGCTTCCTCTTTCGCCATGAATTTTCCCCGTTTTCGCTGTATGCGGATGAGCGCCAACTTCAACCAGGCCGTTGCACCGGCCAAGGGCATCGACAGCGCGCGTCAATTAACGGCGGCGCACGCTGGGTCCGGCCTTTTTCAGAAAGCCTTCGTAGTGGCGGGCCAGCATATGCGATTCAATCTGCGCGATGGTATCGATCGACACCCCGACGACGATGAGAAGCGCCGTACCACCGAAGTAAAAGGGTACATCAAACTGGGTGATCAATATGGACGGCAGGACACACACCGACGAGACGTAAATCGCGCCGCCCAGGGTAATCCGGGTCAGCACCTTGTCGATATAGTCGGCGGTCCGCTTCCCCGGGCGAATACCCGGGATGTAGCCCCCCTGCTTTTTCATGTTGTCGGCCACATCCACCACGTTGAAGGTTACCGCGGTGTAAAAATAGCAGAAAAAGAAGATAAACCCGATAAACAGCAGTTCATACCAGACATTGCCGGGCTGGAGGGCATCGGCAATGCTCTGCATGATCGGCACGTCGATAAAACTGGCCACCGTGGCCGGGAACATGATGATCGAGGAGGCGAAGATGGGCGGTATAACCCCCGACTGGTTGATCTTCAGCGGCAAATGGGTGCTCTGCCCGCCGTATAGCCGTCGCCCGACCACGCGTTTGGCATACTGCACCGGGATGCGTCGCTGGCCCTGTTCGACGAAAATTATGAAAGCGACCACGGCCACCATGAAAATGCCCAGAATTAAAAGCGCAAAAATATTCATGCTACCGGCCCGCACCATCTCGAAGGTCGCACCGAGGGCAGATGGTATGCCTACGACGATACCGGCAAAAATAATCAGCGAGATGCCGTTGCCGATACCCCGTTCGGTGATCTGCTCCCCCAGCCACATGATAAAAGCCGTACCGGCGGTCAGGGTGATCACCGTCAGCGGGATGAACGTCACCGCCGGAATCGCATTGGCATTGCCCTGCACCAGACCGTAGCTGATACCGAATCCCTGGATGATGCTCAAGACCACCGTGCCGTAACGTGTATATTGGGTGATTTTCTTGCGCCCCTGCTCGCCCTCTTTGGAAAGCCGCTCCAGGTGCGGTACGACCACGGTCAGCAATTGCAGAATAATCGAGGCACTGATGTAAGGCATGATGCCCAGCGCAAAGATGGAGAAACGCTCCAGTGCACCGCCGGAGAACAAGTCGACGATTCCCAAAACGCCTTTGAAACGGTTGAAGATTTCCGCCAAGGCGCTGCTGTCGATCCCCGGCACGGGCACATTGACGCCGATGCGATAGACGATCAGAAGCATCAGCGTGAAAAAAATGCGTTTCTTAAGCTCGGGAATTTTCAGTATGTTCTGAAAACCACTGCCAACCATTTAGATTACCTCGACTGTGCCGCCGGCGGCCGCGATTTTGGCTTGTGCGCTCTTGCTGACGGCGTGCACTTTGATCTGCACCGGCCGATCGATCTCACCCTGACCCAACAGTTTGATGCCGTCATAGCGACCTTTGACGAGGCCCTGTTTGACCAAAGCCACCTCGTCGATCTGGCTGCCGCCCTCGAAGCGCTTGAGATCCTTGACATTGATAACGGCAAACTGTTTCTTGAAAATATTGGTGAAGCCCCGCTTCGGCAGTCTTCGATGAATGGGCATTTGACCGCCTTCGTAGCCGGGTCGCACACCACCACCCGAACGGCTGCC
>JASJCD010000305.1 GCA_030066135.1 Desulfobacterales bacterium
CCGATGGAGATCGCCAGGCTGTCCACACCGGTCTGGCCGACGAATGCCTCCACCTCTTCGGGTTGGGTAAAGTGGGATTTCTCGGCTACGACTTCGTCTTCGATGCCGGCCAGGACGCCCAATTCGCCCTCGACCGTGACATCGAAGTCATGGGCGAATTCGACCACCTGGCGGGTAAGGGCCATATTCTCTTCCAACGGCAGGTGCGAACCATCGATCATCACCGAGGAAAAACCGCTTTCGATGCAGGCCTGGCAAAGTTCGAAGGAACTGCCGTGATCGAGGTGCAGCGCGATCGGGATGGGATGGCCCAGGGTTTCGGCCATGGCCACAGCCCCCACGGCCAGGTGGGGCAACATGGCGGCGTGGGCGTATTTGCGGGCGCTGCCGGAAACCTGCAGGATGACAGGCGATTTGGATTCCACACAGCCGGTGATAATTCCCTGGAGCTGCTCCATATTGTTGAAATTGTAGGCGGGCACGGCAAAACCTTCATCCATGGCCTGCCGGAACATACCACTGGTATTCACCAGTCCCAGATCCTGGTAGTAGATTTTGTTGATCATGGCGTTGGCTCCCATTTCGAAAGGTTTTCTGATGGTGCAACGATCTCAAACAGTTTGCGGGGGTAATGCGACAATGGCGGGCGGCAGACAGCCCCTGTCGTTTAAACAGTGCAGATTGGGGAGATGTTAAAGGATCAGTCCAGGCGCGGCATCAATTTCCGCCCATTCAGCCGGGGCAGGCTCGTGCGTCGAAGGACCAGGCTGTCATGGGTCACCTCCGGATTTATCCACCCCCCAGTTGATGACCTGCTTCTGCATGTCGATGCTGTAGGGGTAATGTTTGAGAAAACTCAATCCCAGGGCCCCATTGAGTTTGGCCTGGGCGTTTCGATGGCGGAGGACGAGCGTGCGCACATCCCGCCGGGTATGCGGGCCGACCCTCAAAAAATCCAGGACGACGGCCTGCGCATCGAGTTTTTCGCCCCCGGCGACCTTCACCTTCGCGTTGATTTCCGGTTGAATGCCCAGACTTGCCGCCAGGGCGGGTGCCAGCACCGTGGACGACGAGCCGGTGTCGAGAACGAGCAGGGCCTCGACTTCGCGGCCGCCATAGGCGAGGGTGACCGGAACAAAAAGAATGTTGTCCTCTATCAGGATGCGGGTCTGGCGGGCGTTGGCGGTGGTGCCTGTCCCCGATGCGGCCGAGCGATGACTTTTGGCATCGGCCGAGGCATCGTAGCGCATTTCGTCTTTCACCTCTACAGCGGTGGCATGTTCGGGTGGCGGTTCCTGGGAGTAGTGCTTCACGCCCTGGTCATCCGTCCATATATAGATCCGGGCGGCGAGGGAAAACGGCATCAAAACCGCCGCCAGGAGGGCCGTTATTGCGATTAAGTGGCGCATGGCAATGATTTCCTCGGTGTGATCGGTCGTTGATTGCCTCTAGACCAAAAGAATGCTGCCCTTTGGATGCGGCGCTGCCGCAAGCGTGACGCTCAAACCCGCCGACAGAGATCACTTACGACTTAAACCTTTATATGGTTCGCTTGCTGACTGTCAACCAGTTGCATCGGGCCACGGGCGGGCAGGCAGGGAAAACCCGAGGGGCCTGCCGGCGTGAGGCGATCAAGCGGCATGGCCTGCAGCCGGCCATCGGAAAATGGCGGGTGCGGGCCGGCTTGCTGGGAAACGACTGGAAAGACGGGGCGTGAAAAGATCTCTATCCGAAACGACCGGTGATGTAGTCCTGCGTCAGCTGGTGACGGGGATTGGTGAAGATCTGGGCCGTCTCACCCACCTCGATCAAGTCGCCCAGGTGAAAGTAGGCCGTGCGCTGGGAAACGCGGGATGCCTGCTGCATGGAATGGGTGACGATGGCGATCGAAAACTGCTGTTTGAGCTCGTCGATCAGGTCCTCGATGATGGAAGTGGCGATGGGGTCCAGGGCCGAGCAGGGCTCGTCCATGAGAATGACCTCGGGGCTAACGGCAATGGTGCGGG
Source organism: Desulfobacterales bacterium (assembly GCA_030066135.1). GTDB lineage: Bacteria > Desulfobacterota > Desulfobacteria > Desulfobacterales > UBA5852 > JABZFP01. The sequence goes on from JASJCD010000305.1 coordinate 2,007, forward strand.
CAATGCACAAACGCTGCTGCTGACCTCCGGACAGGCCGGTGCCGGGTTGGTCCAGGCGGTCTTTGACTTCCTCCCACAGGCCGGCTTTGCGCAGCGAGGTTTCCACCAGTTCGTCCATCTCGGCCTTGTTCTGTGCAAGTCCATGGATGCGGGGGCCGTAGGCCACGTTGTCGTAGATCGATTTGGGAAAAGGATTGGGCTTCTGAAACACCATGCCGACCCGGGCGCGCAACGGCACGACATCGATATGCCGGTCGTAAATGTTGACGCCGTCCAGCAGGATTTCACCCGATACACGGCAGATGTCGATGGTGTCGTTCATACGATTGAGGCAGCGCAGAATCGTGGACTTGCCGCAGCCCGAAGGGCCGATCATGGCGATCACCTGGTTGCGGCCGATGTCGAGGGAAACGTTTTTGATGGCATGCTTGTCGTCGTAATAGACATCCACGTTGCGGCAGCTCATCCGTGGATTGTCGACAAAGGTCTCACCCACGGTTTCGCGGGAGTCGCGGCTGTAGAGAATGCGTCCGCTGCTCTGATCCTTTACCGTCTCCGATGCGACCGTCGAGGCCTTTGCGATTCGCGAATCGTCTGTGTGTTCCAATGGTGCATCCATAAGTCTGTTTAATGACCCCAGGTCAATTTCCCCAATGGTTAGCCTATCAGGCCGGTGTCGCCATTAAGGCGCAGCACCGGCCTGAAATCAACACACGGTTAACTTTATTTCAGCATCAAACTTTGCATGCCTTTGACATCCGTGGCGAACTTGCGGCGTTCGGCATCCGGCATGGGAATCATGCCTTTATCCGCCAGGTAGCCGTCCGGGCCCCAGGCCTTTTCCGCGGTGAACTCCGCCAGGTAGGCTTTCATTCCCGGAATCACGTCCACATGGGCTTTTTTCACATAGAAAAACAGCGGGCGGGAAACCGGATAGGAGCCGTCGGCAATGGCATCAAAGGTTGGCGGCACGCCGTCGACCAAGGAGCCCTGGATGGTATCGCTGTTCTGGTCGAGAAAGCTGAACCCGAAGATGCCGAGGGCCTTGGGATTGGCATTCAGTTTCTGGACGATCAGGTTGTCGTTTTCGCCCGCTTCGACATAGGCGCCGTCTTCCCGGACCGTGTGGCAGATGGCCTTATACATTTTTTTGTCTTTTTTCTTCATGGCCTTGATCCAGCTGAACTTCTTGGCGCCGGCTTCCATGGCCAGCTCGACGAAAGCGTCACGGGTGCCGGAGGTGGGCGGCGGTCCCAGAACTTCGATCTTATTGGCGGGCAGGGCCGGATTGACGTCCTTCCAGGTTTTGTATGGGTTGGGAATCAACTTTTCCCCACCGTTCGGATCGGGAACGTCCTTGGCCAGGGCCAGGAAGATGTCCTTGCGGGTCAGCTTCATCGGGGCCGTCTTTTTGGCGTTGGCCATTACGATGCCGTCATAGCCGATTTTAACCTCGATGACGCCGTCGACGCCATTGGCCATGCACTTGTCGTACTCGGACTTTTTGATGCGCCGTGAGGCATTGGTAATGTCCGGGTGTTCGACACCCACACCGGCGCAGAACAGTTTCAGTCCGCCGCCGGACCCCGTGGATTCGATTTTAGGCGTTTTGAAGCTGGTGGTTTTACCGAACTGTTCGGCAACGACCGTGGCAAAGGGATAGACCGTGGATGATCCCACGATGCTGATGTAGTCGCGCGCCGAGCCGGCCATGGCGACGCCGGCGGTGGCCAGAAAGGCGATGACCGTCAGGGTGATAATGGTTTTGCTGAGCATTCGTTCCTCCGTGAACCTAAAGGGTTAATGAGTGTGAACGCAAAGAACTCGGGCTTTCAGATAGTCGCGCCGTTTTAGGGTTTCATTAGGCTTTGGTTAGGAAAATATTTGGGCGCCGATTTGACATGCGGAGACCCCTCGATGAAATCACTGTCGTCCAGGCGAATCCCTATTGATCTCCATTTCCCTACCAGCGGCGCTCAAAGCGTTTACGCAGGTAGACCGCCGCGGCATTCATGACGATCAGAAAGGCCAGCAGGACCATGGTCGCGGCCGAGGTGCGTTCCACAAACGCCCGCTCGGGGCTGTCGGCCCACAGAAAGATCTGGACCGGCAAAACGGTGGACGGATCGGTGAAGCCCCCGGGGATATCCACGATAAACGCCACCATGCCGATCATCAAAAGCGGGGCGGACTCCCCCAGCGCCCGGGCCATGCCGATAATGGTGCCGGTCAAAATGCCGGGCATGGCCAGCGGCAGGACATGGTGGGCCACCATCTGCATCTGAGAGGCGCCGATACCCAGCGCGGCCTCCCGGATGGAAGGCGGCACCGACTGCAGGGAGGCCCGGCTGGCAATAATGATGGTCGGCAGCGTCATGAGCGTCAAAACAAGCCCACCGACGAGCGGGGCCGAGCGTGGCAGACCGAAAAAATTGAGAAACACGGCCAAGCCCAGCAGACCGAAAACGATGGATGGCACGGCGGCCAGGTTGTTGATATTGACCTCGATAAGATCGGTCCACTTGTTTTTGGGCGCGAATTCTTCGAGGTAGACGGCTGCCGCTATCCCGATGGGAAAAGACAGGAGCAGCGTTACCAAAAGGGTGTAAAACGATCCCATGACCGCCCCCCAGATCCCGGCCAGCTCAGGCTCTCTTGAATCGCCGGCCGTCAGCAGGATACGGTTGAAATGCTTCTCGATCCGCTGCTCCTTGATCAGGTGGTCGATCCAGGCGATCTGCCGGTCCTTGATCCGTCGCTCGCTTTCAGGCACATCCCGCGGAATATGGCCCTTGAAGAACATATCGATATCATCGTCGGCCGGGACCCAAATACCGATGGTCTTGCCGATGACATCGGGATCGTCCAACACCAGATTGCGGATTTGATAGGCCGCCCCCGTGCTGGCTATTTTGTAGAGCATCCTTTTGTCGCGACGGCCTTCGACGTCAGGAAACATGCGGCGCAGCGATTGTTTCACCAGGCCGGGGTAATCCGCCGTGGTCAATGCATCGCGGGCCAGAATGTCCGGGTCGAAGAAAATATCGAGTTGGATATAAGTCTGCTGAAAAGCCGGATAGCCCTTGCCGAAGATGCTGATGAACAGGATCGACAAGAACACGAGACTGGCCGCGATGGCCGCCATGCCGTAGAAACGGAAACGTTTTTCAGCCCGGTAACGGCGCGCCAGGCCGGCATTGACGATATCGATGGCCTTGCGGCTGGATCGCGTCCCGGTCGACGGTGGTCGGCGGTTATTCATACTGCTCCCGGTATTTGCGGACCACCTGGAGGGCGATCACGTTGAGCATGAGCGTAACGAGAAAAAGCACCAGTCCTAAAGCGAACGCGGCCAGGGTCTTGGGACTGTCGAATTCCTGGTCGCCCACCAGCAGGGTAACGATCTGGACCGTTACCGTGGTGACCGTTTTAAGGGGATTGGCGGTCAGGTTGGCCGCCAGTCCGGCCGCCATGACCACGATCATGGTTTCACCAATGGCACGCGAGACGGCCAGGAGAACGCCTCCGACGATGCCGGGCAGGGCGGCCGGCAGAACGACCTGGCGAATGGTTTCCGACTGGGTGGCCCCCAGACCGTAAGCGCCGTCCCTGAGGGCTTGCGGTACGGCGTTGATCACGTCGTCGGACA
>JASJCD010000306.1 GCA_030066135.1 Desulfobacterales bacterium
CAAGGTGCGGCGCCCAAGTGCTGAGGCGCGAGGCGTACATCGGTACGCCGCAGTAACGAAGCACGCCGGGCAACGCCGAGATTGCCCTTATTACGGAACCGTCAGAGGATGACGACTTTTTTTACGGCCTTAACCACCTCCTCCGGCTCGTCGATCACCTGCAGAATATCGATATCCTCCGGCGAGATCATTTTTTCGTCCAGCAGGCGGGCCTTTATCCAGTCCACCAGGCCGCTCCAGTAATCGGAACCCACCAGTACCACGGGCAGCGGCCGGATGCGCTGAGTCTGGATCAGGGTGACGGCCTCAAAAAGTTCGTCAAGGGTCCCGAAGCCCCCTGGCATGATGATGTAGGCCATGGCGTATTTGACGAACATGACCTTGCGGATGAAAAAATAATGGAAGTTGAGCTGGATGTTGGCAAACGGGTTGGGCGTCTGCTCGTGGGGCAGGTTGATATTAAGGCCCACCGATGTACCGCCGGCCTCGGCCGCGCCCTTGTTGGCCGCCTCCATGATGCCCCCGCCGCCACCGGTGATGACGGCAAAATTTTCCCGGGCGAAGGCGGCCGCCACGTTCACGGCCTTCTCATAGGCGGGATCGTCCGGCGACGTGCGGGCGGAACCGAAGATGCTTACGGCCGGGCCGATATCGTGCAGGGCTTCCACGCCCTCCACGAACTCGCCCATGATTCGGAACAGACGCCAGGACTCTCCCAGTTTCAGGTCATCGATCACGAACTGTCGTTCCATTGCTGATCCTTTCCGCAGTTCAAATTTCGGTATTGATTTAAAGGCGGCCAGACCACTATATCATAGTTGCCATCGACCTCGATTTCCGCTATAGAGTCGATTTTTTAATTCCGCCCGACTAATTTTTCGATGAAAAACCCGCAGATCGAGCTGATCAGGAAGCTGACCATCGTCAACGAACTCGGGCTGCATGCGCGTTCGGCTGCCAAAATAGCGGAAGTGGCCCAGAATGCAAAGCATAAAGTCTGGGTGCGGTATGACGGTGAACAGGTGGATGCGGCCAGCATTATCGACATCCTCACCCTGGGCGCCGCCTGCGGCAGTGAAATCGAGATCGAGATCGAAAACGCAGAGGATACGTCCATTTTGAATGCGATTGCCAATCTGGTACAGACCGGATTCGGGGAATAGAAAACCAACGATGTCAACGCAAACCAAAGAACTGCAGCTCAAGGGGATCGGCGCCGCTCCGGGCATTTGCATCGGCAAGGCCTATATCGTGGACCGGGAGGGTGTCGAAATCGTCCCGAAATATTTCATTCGGGCCGAAAAAATCCAGAGTGAGATCAACCGTTTCAAAAAAGCGGTGGTCGACGCCAAAAAGGAACTGCAGCAGATCATCGCCGGCATGCCCGAGGATCTCCAGCACCAGACCAATATTCTGGAGACCCACCTCCTGCTCTTCGACGACAAGATGCTCTCCGGGCGCAGCATCCAGACCATCGAGCGCGACAAGGTCAATGCCGAATGGGCCCTCAAGAACGTGGTCGGCGAGATCAAGAGCATGTTCCAGACCATGGAGGACAGCTATTTAAAGGAGCGCGTGTCCGACATCGTCCATGTGTCCGACCGCATCATGCACCAGCTCACCGGGGCCGAACAGGTCAAGATTGCCGATATCAACAAACGCGTCATCCTGGTGGCCCGCGACCTGTCACCGGCCGATACGAGCCAGATTCAGCTCGAGCGCATCATGGGTTTTCTGACCGACATGGGCGGCAAGACGTCGCACACCGGCATCATCGCGCGCACCCTCGATATCCCGGCCGTTTTGGGCCTGGCCAATGCTACCGCCCTGATCCGCACCGACGACATCCTGATCGTGGACGGCACCGAAGGGGTGGTGATCGTCAATCCGGAAGACCATATCCTGGTCGAATACGAGGAGCGCAAAGAGCGCTACGAAGCCTACCGCGCGCGCATCATCCGCGAAAGTCACATCCAGGCCCGCACGGCCGACCAGGAAGACGTGGTGGTCCAGGGCAATATCGAACTGCCCGAAGAGGTCGTATCGGTCATCGACAACGGCGGGGACGGCATCGGCCTCTACCGCACCGAGTTCCAGTACATGAGCCGCGCCACCTTCCCGAGCGAATTCGAACTCTTCGACAGCTACCGCGACGTGGTCGAGGTCATGTTCCCCAAACCGGTCACCATTCGCACGCTGGACATCAACGGCGACAAGGCGCTGAACTACGCGGGCAACGGCAGTGAGGTCAATCCGGTGCTGGGATTGCGGGCCATCCGTTACTGCCTCCAGAACCGGGACGTCTTCATCTCCCAACTGCGGGCCATTCTGCGGGCCGCGGCCTACGGCAATGTGCGCATCCTGTTTCCGATGATCTCCAGCTGCAACGAACTGGTCGAGGCCAAGGCCATGCTCGAAGAGGCGGCCGACTCCCTTGAAAAGGACGGCAAAGCCTACAATCGCGACATCAAGGTGGGGGTCATGATCGAGGTGCCCTCGGCCGTGGTCATGGCCGACCAGCTGGCCAAAATGTGTGATTTTTTCAGCATCGGCACCAACGACCTGATCCAGTACACCCTGGCCATCGACCGCGGCAACCGTAACGTGGCTTATCTGTACGACCCGCTCAACCCGGCCATTCTGCGCATGCTCAAGCACCTGGCCGACGAAGCCCGCAAAGCCGACATTCGCATTGCCATGTGCGGCGAAATGGCAGGCGAGCCGATCCACGTGCCCTTTCTCCTCGGGCTGGGCATTACCGAGTGGAGCATGAACCCCCACGCTATTCCGGTGGTCAAACGCATCGTGCGACGGCTTTCAGCCATCGATGCCCGCCAATTCGTGGAAGAGGTGGTCGATCTGCATGACGCCGAAGAAATCAACCGGCGGGCGGAAGAACGCTATGGTGTCATTCTGAGCAACGGGTCGACCCAGGAATCCTCCTGATGGCGACCGGCGCGCGCAAACGCTACCAACAGGCCTGAAATCAGACCCATGAGCTCCGAAGGCATCAAGATCATCGCTGAAAACCGCAAGGCGCGCCACGACTACTTCATCGAAGACAAGTTCGAGGCCGGCATGGCCCTGCTCGGCACCGAAGTCAAGTCCCTGCGGCGCGGGCGCTGCAACCTGCGCGACAGCTACGCCCGCATCCACAACGGCGAGGTCTGGGTGCACAACATGCACATCGGCCCCTACCCCTTTGCCTACTACAACAACCACGAGCCGCGGCGCACCCGCAAACTCCTGCTGCACAAGTACGAAATCAAAAAGCTCTACGGCAAGGTCAACGAATCCGGCTACAGCCTCATCCCGGTGCGGATCTACTTCAAGAACGGCAAGGCCAAACTACTCCTGGCCCTGGCCAAGGGGAAGAAGAAGCACGACAAGCGCGAGACCATTCGACGGCGGGAGGAGCAGCGGGATTTGCAGCGGGCTATGCGTCAATACCGCTAAGGGGCCGATTGTGAGGGGCATCTTTGGACCCCATGCGGCGTTCTCGCCTCCTGCCCGTCCTCGATGTAGCGTGGGCTACGCCTGCGGGCGTCATGTCGGCTGCGGCCTTGCCTGGAACCCAAATCTACCCCTCACAATCGGACCCTGTCCGTATCCTTGGGCATCTTTGGACCCCATGCGGCGTTCTCGCCTCCTGCCGGTCCTCGACGTAGCGCCCAGGGGGATTGCAAGCTAAGCCTAAGGCCGCCATACGGCGTCGCCAGCACTTGCGGGCGTGCTCACAACCCCGACGGTTGCTCCGCTTCCCGTTTCGCGCCGCTTCTTGCCTGGCGAACTGATGCTTGCTCCCAAGCCCCCTGGTGTTGGCCTGCGGGCGCCAAGTCGGCTGGGGTCTTGCCCGGGACCAAAATCTATCCTCTCTAAGCGGACACTACCTTCTATTCCTGTTGAACATTTTGGGGGTTCCCTAGCGGCGAAAGCAAACAGGGGCCGCCCTGGCCAAGGGCTGCCCCTGCAGACTTTCCGGGTCTATTGCGATGGGGCCACCACCCCCTGTCATCGGCCTCGGCCGCTCCGGTGTCGAGATGCCGTGCCTCACTTCGAAAACCGTCAATTCCAGGCTCTTTCCGGGAGCGGAATTGAACATCTGCGGGGTATCCTTTCCGGGGAACCGGTCGCAAGATCCTCGAAGGCAATCCACCCGGTCTTTTGGCAATTGATGACGTTCGTCGCGCGGTTTTGGTCGACACGGGCCGAGTACCGCCGGTGCACGGCCATAGCCGCCGGCACCGTGGTCGTGTTGCATATCCCCTTCGAATGCATAAAAATATATATATACACATATAATATTATAACTTTGTTCGGTGTCTCTGTTAATACATCGGTAACGCACGGGATTTCCGGGCACTCCAATAAACACCCATCCCACGGAGAAATCTTGATGACGAAGAGGCCAACCCAGCATGCTGCTTCCGTCGCCATCGCCATTCTGCTGGCGACCGTTCTGGCCGCCTGCCAGACAAGTCAAATGGCGCGCCGTAGTTTTCCCCCTGAAGCACGCACGGCACTACAGCCGGGCGGCCCCCATCAGGGAACGGCCGACACCCTCACAGTCATCGTGGGCTACCGCTACCACATCGAGGAAAAGCAGCCATCCGGCCGGACCATGCAGATCGAAGGCGGTATCAGCCGCTTCAAGATGAAGGCGGACAGCATATCGCTCCACATTCATTTTCTCGACACCCAGGGTGAGACCATCGAACAGCGGCTGATCTACGCCCTGGGCAACCGCCAGGGGCGCGACACCTTCATTCGCCCGTCGACCACCTTCAACACGACTCTGGAGGTGCCGGAAGAAACGGTTTCCTTCGCCATCGCCAGCCGCACTCGCCTGTCGCGGGGCAGAAGATGAGCGTTGCCAAGCGTCACAGCGCACTTGCTCGAAATAACTTCCGGGCGCAATGCAGCCGCCATCTGACATATTGCGTTCTGCTCATCCTAACGATCATGGTCGCCCTTGCCGCCTGCCGGCGGAATGGACCGACGTTGTTCAATCAGACCATCCCCTCCGATCGGTGGATTCAGCTTATGGATGGCGGGCCCCACACCGGCAAGGCCAATGCCGGCAGTGCCGTACTGTCCTACACGTACGAGCGGCTGCCTTCATCAAAACCGGATGTTAACCTGGCAATTGAAGGTCAGATCCTATCGGTCCGAGGTGATGTCGACCAGGTGAATATTTACGTGCTGGGGCTTGACGGTGAGGGCAAAGCTATATCCCGGACGGTTGTCTTTGCATCGGGGTACAGACGCTCGGTCTATTTTAGACAGTCCTGGGGCTTCCAAAAGTATGTGACCCTCCCGCCGGAAACGGCGGCAATGGCCTTTCACACCTACACAAAAAGATCCCGCGGCCGTAAATAAAACGGGCTCCTGGTGATCGCTTCCAGCCGATATCATTGACATTTCAGTCTTTTAGCCATATTTTACAAGGTAATAACAAGCTTGTAACAGGTGCCACCATGTGCTACAAGCGGTTTTCTTTCCAGGTATTCAACTTGGAATCGGTCTTTCAAAATTTGGGGGCGAAACGGGTTCGACGGGGGCAAAGAAGCATAGGCTGCATGTCGAGCTTTCCTGTCCGCTCGTAAAACGACGGGAAACTAAATATAATCGCAGACGATTATAACTACGCCG
>JASJCD010000307.1 GCA_030066135.1 Desulfobacterales bacterium
GCTCAACCAGCACCGCCAGCCCGGGGGCTGGCGGCTATGGGCATCACGGGAAATATCGCTTTCAGGGGTAGGGCCCCACATATTCCGCCCCAATTTGATAGGCGGTCGAGGCCTGATTGGCAACGGGATGGCACCAGCGCACCTGAGCCAGCCCCATGCCGCGCATGCCCCGGCAGGTCGAATCCTTAAAACGTTTCTGGGCAAAGGAATCGGTTCGGAAATAAATGGTTGTACCGGATTTCATGGGCTCCTGGGTGATGAAGGCCATCCCGCGCTCGCAATGGTTGATGCTGCGTCCGGAATAGACGCTGGTCCCATTGAGGATGGAACACACCAGCGGCGATTCGCAGGTATAGCGCTCGGTGCGCCGCTGTTCGATGAATTGCCTCATTCGCGATCTCCTTGCCCCCGTATTCCGGAATGAATTGAGAATATGAATATTGCTGAGTTAAAACAGTATCATTCGTCTATGCCCGCATCCCATCCCTTTGTCAAGGCGCAAGCGGCCCCGAAGGTCAGAAAAACGCCGCTGAAAATGTGTCAACCAAAACGCAGCTGGCGCGCTATCATCAGCAGGCGTCAGCATCAGGCCTGATTTCGTATGAATTCGCTTTAGGGGGTTGACACACAAGGCCTTCCGGGGCGTAAACTGGCGATGACTTTTGCCCGCGTTCAACGAATACCGCCCGTGACATCCGGCGGACATGGACGGCACCGGAAGAATGGAAGCATATGCCCGTTCTGAGTTCTCGATTGGATACCTTTCTGGCCGGCGTGGAGAAGCGGGCGTACCGGATGGCCCAAATGGCCACCGGTGACAGGGAAGAGGCGCTCGACATCGTTCAGGATGCCATGCTGGGGCTGTCTTCGCGCTATGCACACAAGACGGAAGCCGAATGGCGTCCCCTATTTTACCGCATCCTGCAAAACCGTATCCGCGACTGGCGCCGGCGCCACATCGTGCGCACCCGCTGGCGGACGTGGCTGGGTTTTGCGGGGGATGACGACAGCGAACGGGAGATCGACCGCATACAGCAGGTACCGGATCATCAATACCGACCCGACGATGCCGCCATGCGTGGCCTGGCCATGGATGCTCTGGACCAGGCCCTCGGCGGCCTGCCCCTGCGCCAGCAGCAGGCTTTTCTCCTGCGGGCGTGGGAAGGCTTGAGTGTGGATGAAACCGCCCGGGCCATGAGCTGTTCGAAGGGCTCGGTCAAAACCCATTATCACCGCGCCATCAAACGCCTGCGCCACCTGCTGGAGGGACACGATGACGGATAAACACAACGAGCAGCAGTTCGTATCCCGTATTCGCGAGGCGCTTGACCAAAGCGCCGAACAACTGGCACCGGGCGTTCGCTCCCGGCTCAGCCGCATGCGCCATGAAGCCGCGGCCCTGCATGCAGAAAGACGGGTGCCCAGGAAAAGCTGGCGTTGGGCCGCCGGTCTGGTCGCCGCATCGGCAGTGGCCGTTTTGATGCTGATGCTGCCGATCAACCGTCCGGCTGAAAAAACCCCGCTGGCCGTCATCGACGACATGGAGATTCTGGCTTCGAGCGATCCGCTGGAAATTTATGAAGACATGGAATTTTACAGCTGGCTGTCCGACCTTGAAAATGACGTTCAGAACAGTTGAAACCCTCTTGGGGCTGATCATCGCGGTGCTGATTGCCGCCCCCGCACCCGCCGCGGCCCAGGGAAAAGGAGGCCGCGAACCGGATCATCAGGAAGCCCGGGATGACGCCCCGACCCTCGAACTGCTGGAGTTTCTGGGTGAATGGGAGACGGATGAAGGACACTGGGTCGATCCGACCCGTTTCGATCCTGCCCCGGTGGACGATTTGGAGATGGAACATGACACGCCGACGAATGATGAGAGACCATCTCGATAATATGGCGCGGGTTAACGTAAAGACGGCCCGCCAGTTCCTGATACGCGCCAGGCTGGCAATGGCGTACCGACACCTGATCGGCCTGATCGGCCTTATGCTTCTGCTGGGCCTGCCGATTCCGGCGTCTGCCCAGTCGGCCGGTCTGGCCTGGGATGCCCTCCCCACCGAAGAGCAGCGGGTTCTGGAACCTTTCCGGTCTGAATGGGAGAACCTGCCGCGCGAGCGCCAGGAGCGCCTGCGCAAGGGCGCGCGCCGCTGGTCGGAGCTTTCACCGGATCAGCGGCAGCAGGTCGGTAAACGCCTCCAACGCTGGAAGTCCATGACCCCTGAGCAGCGGTCCAACATCCGCGAACGCTATCAACGTTTCCGCCGCCTGCCCCCTGAAAAGCAGGAGCGTCTCCGGCGCGCCCGCCAGCGTTTCCAAAACCTCGATCCCGATCAACGTCAAAGGCTGCGGGAGCGCTGGCAGCGCATGTCACCCCAGGAAAGGCAGCAACTGCGCAGACGCTGGCGCCACAAGCAACCGGAAAACGGCCCGCATCCGCGACGCCGGCGACCGGGTCCTCCGAAAAACGACCGCTGAAAGGCGCATCGGCAGAAAATCCGCGCGCCACGCGCTCGACATTCGTTCAGGACGAAACGCGTAGCGCCCGGGCGGTGGAAAAAAGCCCCCGCCGCGCGGGCCTATTCCTTCAGTTTTAATTGTTTCAAGACGGCCAGACGCGGATCGACGGCTTCCGCGGAGCAGTTGCAGGTCCCCTGGTTGAGGTTGGCGCCGCACTGGGCACAAAGCCCCCGGCAATCACGGCGGCACCTGGGCTGCATGGGCAGGGCCAGAATCACCTGCTCCTGAAGCGTGTCGCGAAAGTCGATTTCTTCCCCGTCGAAAGGCACAAGCCCCATTTCCTCGGACTTCAACTCATGGTCTTCGCCGGCCACATCACCGCCCCCGGGCAATCCCCGGGTAAAGGTCACGTGAAAGTGGCTGGCAAGGTTATGGTTGAAATCTTCCAGGCACAGGCTGCAGGTCAACCCCACCGAGGTGCGCAGTTTGCCTTCAACGCGGTACATCCCGGCCAGCGGCGTGATGAAAAGGGTCACATCGATGGGGGCCCGGAAGCGCCCCTGGCCCTCCTGCGTCAGGGCCATCAGTTCAGGTAGTTGTGCCACCGCGAGACTGTCCGCCAGGGTCAACCCCGCCGCAGGCATGTCACTGATGCGAATCTGCATCGCCGGTTCTCCTTCTATAGCGGCCGCCGGTCGCAATGCCCGGTGCCAGGGTCATCAGGCCTTGTCGCCATAGGCCGTCATATGGCTGGGCAGGCGGTCATCATCCCCGTACATGAAGTGTTTACGCATATTGGCGGCGTACCGGCTGGCCGCCGGTCGCCGGCCCATGGCCTCGGCCACCTCGCGGATGTGGATCGGCGCGGCCCCGCAGCAAACGCCCAGATATTGAACGCCCATCCCATAGGCCTCCTCGGCGAATTGGCGGATTTCGTACCGATTGCAGTAGAGCGGGTCCAGGGCCGTCGGAAAGGTTCGCCCGTGGGGTGCCGGGCAGGTGCAGCCGTTGTGATCCTCCAGATTGAAGAACGTGGACTGGCGCTCCGTGGTGCGGTAGGGCACCGGCAGACCGGCCACGTGGCAGCTGACGGCCCGGCGAATGTCGCGCAGGTAAGGCATCATGGTAGCCGGTCCGCGAAAGCAGTTCATGCCCACGACATCGGCCCCGCGCTGCTCGAGTTCCTTGCAGGTATCGACAATCGACCACCCGTCACGGAGGATATTCTCTCCCATGGGCGCGATGGTGACCACGGCCGGCAGCCCGCTTTGCCTGAGAACGTCCAGGGCACAGAAGGCTTCATCGGCGTAGTAAAAGGTCTCACCAATAAAGAAATCGACACCCTCCGTCATTGCCCAGTCCACCATTTCCTCGAACATGCCCCGCACCTGGGCTTGCGACCGGGGGTCCTCCGGGTTCCAGATGTTGGAATTGGAGATATTGCCGGCCACCAGGTTGGGTTCCTGCCCAGGCGGCACATCCGCCGCCACTTCGCGGGCAATGCGCAGTGCGGCCCGGTTGAGTTCCTCGAGGATATCTTCCTTCTCGATGATACGCAGCTTTTCGCGATGGGCATTATAGGTGAACGCCTGCATCACGTCCGATCCGGCGTGCTGGAAATCCTTGTGCAGACGCTGGAGCGCATCGGGGTGCTCCAGGGCCACTTCCGGGACGAATTCACCGGCCGTGAGGTATCCGCGGCGCTCCATTTCAAAAAGGTAGCCCTCGGCACAGATAACCCCATCGGTATGCAAACGTTCCATCAATCCCCTCTTCTCCATGGGGTCACTCCTTCCCGGGTTAGCGATTAATCGTTGTAGCGCGGTTGGATAAGTAAGAAATCTAATCCCGCCGCACCGATTGGCAACTGTCAATGGCGGGAAGCTGCCCCGGCGGCAATGCGATTCCGGAAGACAATCCCGCCGGCGACGACGATATAGAGCCAACCGCAGGCAATCAGGGAGAATTTGACCAGCGCACACCACCGCGCCGCCAGCGGTAATAGCGGGGCGAGCGCTCCAGCGAGGATTTGCTGCAGCAGGATGTTTTCAACCAGATCCAGCAAGGCGGCCAGCCACTGGCCGCCGGCGAGGATGAACCCCATCCGCCGGACGCGGTGACCGGTGGAGGGCCAGGCACGGGCGACGCCGGTACATAGCAGCGATAGCACCAGGGCGTAAGAAATCAGAAAAGCGTAGTCCAGCCACAGGCTCAAAGCCGCGCTGCGGCGTGCTGCCGGACCCCACGAAGTCATAATTTGACGGGCGGCTTCGGGAGAACCGGCGAGTTCGAAGGAAATGATGCCCAGGGGCGCCGCTGGGGTGCGCAGCGGCCGGTCGAGCCGCATCATGATGGCCAGAAGCACGGCCGCGGCAAGGGCGGCGACCACCAGCGCTGTCAGATACTTGTGATTGAATGCCCCCATAACGGCTTACTGTCCTGGGTGTGCTTCCGTGCCGGCGAACGCGGGTATCAGCGTGCAGCGGGCATGAGGTCTTCCGGCACCTGAACGGCGACCACCTCCCCGGTGGCGCAGACCTGGCCTTCGGCCAACAGACGCGATGTGACGACCACCTTACGCCCTTTAACCTCTTTCACGGTAGCCCGAACTTCAAGCGTCGCATCCAGGGGGGTGGGTTTGAGATAGTTGACATGCAGGGCGGCGGTCAGGAACCGCAGGGCCGGTGCGCTGCCCATCTCCCGGCCCGCTTCGCGGTAGGCGGCCGCTGAAGCCGTGCCCGTACTGTGGCAGTCGATCAGGGAAGCTATCAGACCGCCGTAGACGTAGCCGGGGATGGCGGTATGATAAGCACGTGGTTTGTAGGTGCAAACCGCCTCATCGCCTTCCCAGCAACTTTTAATCTGGAGACCGTGGTCGTTGAGGCGCCCGCATCCATAGCAGTGGCTCAGGTCGTCGGGGTAGAAATCCTGGAATGCTTTCGAGGTCATCACGGCTTCCTTTCCTGGTCCGGGGGCAACGCATTGGCGGGCGTTGACAATGGCGAGTGATGCGCAGCCACGAACCGCAGCATAAAACGGGTTGCCGGCTGCTTTGCCTCGCAACCCCTAACGAAGCCCAGCTTGATTGTCAACGCCTCCGGTAGCAATCATGCTCTAAAGGAATATTGTGGTGGGTGGTCTTGGGGCGACCGCGAGGTGGTTGGGTGGGATCGTCTATGTTCTGTCAAATATACGACAAGCATATTTTCTGGACAGCGCAAATATAAGCATGTCGCCAAAAGAGACACGGAGAGCATATGAAACAGTGCTCTCCGTGTGCGATTCCGGCCGGATTAGGTGCCT
>JASJCD010000308.1 GCA_030066135.1 Desulfobacterales bacterium
TCCTGCCCGATCCGGCCATGATGCCCCAACTGGCCCTGGGGGCCCTGTCCGTGGCCCTGGTGGCCCTGACCCAGGGCGCCGGCATCGGTACGGCCGTGCCCAACCCCGACGGCAGCCGGGCCAGCCAGTCTCGCGATTTCATGGGCCAAGGGTTGGGGAACCTGGCTGGGTGCTTTTTCCAGTCCCTGGGCACCGGCGGCTCGCTATCGCGCACGGGCATCAGCGTGAGCGCCGGGGCCAAAACCCGGATGGCCGGTGTGTTTTCGGGCCTGTGGCTGATCCTGATGGTGGGGCTCATGGGCAGCCTGGCCGAGGCCGTGCCCTTGAGCGTGATCGCCGGAATCCTAATGGTGGTGGCCGTGGAACTGATTGCCGCTCGGATTCCCGATGCCGTCCTGGTCTGGAAAACCTCCAAGGGCTCGGCCGCCGCCGGTATGCTGACCTTTGGCTCCGCCCTGTTTATCCCGCTGCAGTATACGATATTTTTAGGGGCGGGACTGTCCATGGCGCTTTATATCTATGCTTCCTCGCGATATGTGCATCTCTACCAATTGATTCCCGCCGGGGATGGGCAGTGGGCCGAGGAGGATCCCCCGGAAACATATCGTTCGAACGAAATTACCGTGCTGCGGTTCGACCACATGGAGTTTTTTGCGGAGGTGCCCCTGCTGGAGGACATGCTGCCCAAGCGGCAGGGTGTTAACAAAGCGGCCGTGATTTTGATCATGCGCTACATCGAATCCCTACCCAGCACGACCCTCAAGTCCATGGCCCGCTACAGCAGGGAGTTGCAGGCGGACGGCAATTTGTTTTTACTGGCCGGCGTCCGACCGCATGTTTTTGATCTCCTGGAACGCACGGGCATCATCGATGCCATTGGCCGGGAGAATATCTTCCCGTCCCAGAGGGTGCTGATGGCCCCCCTCAACGAGGCCATGGCGCGGGCGAACGCATGGCTGGACAGGCGCGGGAGAGAAGAGGGCCGTTGAGGATGGCGGTGCGGCAGCCGGCCAGGGGCCTCGTGCGCATCACGGGCACAAGACTATAAAAGCCCACAGCGGCCAGAACCTTTGTCCCCAAAAAGATGACCATGGGAGCGCCCACGGTCGACGATGACCACGGTGCTGAGGATTGGATAACGGAGGAAAGCGAAGATAACCATGAAGGCCCAATTCAACCCGAGGCGTCTCGTTTATCTCAGTTGTTGCTGTGTCATTTTGCTGTGCCTGCATCTTGCCGCGGCGGCATCGGCCCAGGACGACCAGATCCTGCCTGCCAAGCTCAAGGTGGGAACCATGACGGCCCCGCCCTTTGCCATGCAGACCTCCGATGGGGACTGGGAAGGCCTCAGTATCGAACTTTGGCGCCTGATCGCCCGGGATCTGGAGATCGAATATGACTTTGTCGTCTATGACGATCTCGCACGTCTGAAAGCGGATCTTGAACAAGACGCGCCGGATCTTTTCATCGCCATGGCTGTCACCGCAGCGCACGAGGCCGCATTTGACATGAGCCAACCCTTTCTCACTTCAGGGTCGGCCATCGCCGTGCCGGCCGGTAAAGCGCGATACAGCCTGATCCACTACAGTGGTCGCGTGATCGAACGGATTGCTTCCCTGGAATTTCTGGCGCTCATCGGAACCTTGGCCCTGCTGGCATTCGCGGCGGGCAGCCTGGTGTGGTTGTTCGAGAAGCGTCATCACCATGATGAATTTTCGGAAAAACCTGTGAAAGGACTCTGGCAGGGCTTATGGTGGGCCATGGTCACCATGACCACGGTGGGCTATGGTGACAAAACCCCCAAAACGGCTGGCGGGCGTTTTGTTGCCCTGGTCTGGATGTTTACCGGCATTATTCTGGTATCGGTTTTTACGGCGGCTGTCACCGCATCGCTGACCGTCGGGGAACTGCATGGCAAGGTCCAGGGTCTGCAGGACCTCTACGGGGTTCGCGTGGGCTCGGTGACCCAGTCGGAAACTTTCCGTTACCTTGCCCGCCGTGAAATCAAGGTGCGCGGTTTCAAGAATCCGCAGGATGGGCTTCAGGCCGTGGCCCAGGGGGAACTCGATGCTTTCGTCTTCAACGAACTCGTTTTGAAGGATTTGGCCCGCACCAAGCTTGCCGGTCGGATACGCGTCCTGCCTGAGGTTTTCGATCACTATTACGTGAGCATGGCCATGCCGTCGGGCAGTGATCTGCGTGAACCGCTCAACCGTGCTTTGCTGAAAATAATCGCCACGGACGACTGGACGCGGGTCAAAACGCGCTACATCGACGAGGAGAGATAACTTCCAACGCGGATGAGCGAAGAAGATCGAAAAACCATCCAAACGAGGGCCGCCGGCTGAGCTTTCAGGATAGATGACGTTGCCCCGACCCTCAAATCAAGCCTAAGGCTTGCATCGCCAAGCGGATAAGCGGACCATGTGTCCGGCGCGGCGTGAAGTTTGAAAAGTACCGAAGACCGACTGAGGAAATGGACATGAAGCCATACTGGAAATATGCGTTCAATCTCCTGGCCGTCGTGATCCTGTCGATGGCCGTATCCGTTTCAGCCCAGGAAGATGAAAATCCGCGGACCGGACAGGAGGCCACCGCCGTCCCGGTGCCGGCAACGATGGCTTTATCGCTGACACCGGAAGAAAGCGCTTGGCTCAGGGCCCATCCCATAATTCGCGTTCATAACGAGAAAGACTGGCCGCCGTTCAATTATTTCGAGTTTGGTCGCCCCCGCGGGTTGTCCATCGACTACATGAACCTGGTGGCCGCCAAGCTTGGTATCGAAGTGGAATACGTCACCGGTCCGACCTGGAACGACTTCCTGGGCATGTTGAAACGTAAAGAACTCGACGTGATGCTCAACACGGTCAGGACCGAAGACCGCTTGAAGTACATGCTGTTTACCGAACCCTACGCCAGGAATCCCAACACCATCGTCAGCACCCAAGAGATCCCTTACGAGACGCTGGAGGCACTAGACGGCAAGACGGTGTCATTCCCCGCCGGATTTTTTATCGAAGAGGTCCTGGCCAAATCATTTCCCCGGATCAAACGCCTGCCGGTGGAGAATACCCTGGAAAGCCTCAAAGCGGTCATGTTCGGCCAGGCCGATGCCGCTCTGGCCGAGTCTGCCGTGGCCCAGACCCTGATCACAGACAATCTCCTTGCCGGTCTGCAATTGTCCGGGGAACTCGATCTCGGCGATCCGGATCTCTCCAATCTGCGCCTCGCGGTCCGCAATGACTGGCCGCTGTTCCACGCCGTTTTGATGAAGGCCATGGCCGCCGTGACCCCGGAGGAAATGACCCAGATTCGTCGACGCTGGGTCACTGAAGAACTCGAAATCAGTATGCCGGCCAGGGTGATGCCGATCGCCTATGGGCGTCTGGCGGGCTATGGTATCGGGCTCTTCCTGTTCATCTGCCTGATGGTCTGGATTCTGATCCGCGGGCTCAAGCGGGAGCAGATTGCGGTCCACTTCGGCTCCCGCTGGTTCCGGGGTCTCGTCATTGCCGGGTTGAGCCTTTTCGTCATCGCCGTCGGTCTGGCGGGCGGGTTTACCCTGGAGCGCAACAAAGCCAAGCTCCTGGCCGGTGTAACCGAAGATCTCACGACCACCATCAAACTGGCCCACGATCGCCTCAAACTGTGGGTTTCATACCGCACTTCCGCCATGAGGCTCATAAGCCGCGATCCGGATCTTGTGGTGCTGACCGATCGCTTATTGGCGGTGCCCGCCAGCCGCGACGATCTGCTGGCCTCCGCCGCTCTGCGGGCGATGCGGCATTACTTCAAAACCCAAAGCGATATCTTTGCCAACATCGGGTTCTTCATCATCAACCCGGACTATGTCAGCATTGGCTCCATGCGGGATACCAATGTCGGCACCCGCAACCTGATTGCCGACCAGCGGCCGGATCTCGTCCGGCGGGCCTTTGCCGGCGAATTCCTGTTCGTGCCGCCGATCGATTCCGACGTCTCCCTGGGCAAAGGCGTCGCCGGCAGGGGGAGCAGGATGCCTTCCACCAAGTTTTTTATGGGCCCCATCCGCAGTCCGGGCGGGGACGTGATGGCGGTGATGACCCTGCGCGTCGACCCTTCCGAGGATTTGACCGAGCGCCTGTTGTCTTCCCAGACACGTGCGAGCGGCGAGACTTACGTCTTCAACGATCAGGGTATTATGCTTTCCGAAAGCCGCTTCGACACCCAGCTGCGCAGCATTGGTTTGGTCGGTGAGGGCCAGACCGTGGCCCTGAACCTGGCGATTCGGGACCCCGGCGTCAATCTGGTGGCCGGCGAGCGTCCTCCAGCAGGACAAAATGATCCGCCGTTGACCCGTATGGCCTCGCGGGCCCTCGCCGCGAAGACCCAAATGGAGGTTACCGGCCAAACCTACGGTCACTCCCGTATCGAAATAGATACCAGCGGTTACCGGGACTATCGCGGCGTGCCGGTCTTCGGGGCCTGGCTCTGGGACAATGATTTGGGGTTCGGGCTGGCCGCCGAGATCGATGTGGCCGAAGCCATGGCGGCCTATCATGAAATTCGCCGAACGGTTCTGGGGACACTGGGATTTACCCTGTTCCTATCAGTGGGCGCCGTGCTGATGGTGCTGGTCCTGGGTGAGCGTGCCAGCCGGGCGCTCTTAACCGCCCGCGACGATCTGGAGGCCCGTGTCGATGCGCGCACGACTGAACTGCAGGAAAAGCAGGTGCAACTCGCAGAAGCCGAAGAGCGTGCGCGTCTTTTGCTGGATTCGGCCGGAGAAGGGATCTTCGGCGTGGATGTGGACGGACGCCTGGCGTTCATCAACCCTGCCGGGTGCCGTATGCTGGGGTACGAACCGGATGAACTCATTGGCGAGGGCATTCACGACAAGGTTCATTACGCCCATGCCGATGGCTCACACTATCCCCGGGAAGAATGCCCCATGTACCATTCTTTCACCGAGGGCACGAGCTCCCGCATCACCGACGAAGTGCTCTGGCGACAAGACGGTACGCCCTTTCCGGTGGAATACACGAGCACGCCAATACAAAAGGACGGCCAACTTGTGGGCGCCGTGGTCACGTTCGCGGATATCACCGAGCGTAAGTCCATGGAAGCCAAGCTGGCCGATGAACAGAAGCGCCTGCAACGCATTCTCGACACCAGCCCGGTGGCGGCAGGCATCACCGTTGAGGGCGTAATTCAGTATGCCAATGCCCGCTTGGCGGAGTATTTCGGTCTCAAAGAAGGCGATCAGGTGTTCTCCATCTACATCAACCCCGAAGATCGTACGCATTTTATCGAGGCGCTTGAACGCACAGGCGAGGTTCGCGATCATGAATTGAAGGTCCACGATGCCAAGGGTGAGGTTCGCGAGATGCTCGCCAACTACAACCTGATCGAGTACGAGGGCCGAACTGCGGTTCTCGGCTGGTGGACGGACATCACCGATATCAAGGCGACCTCCGAAGCGCTTAGAACCAAGTTCGATGAACTGGCCCGTTTCAGGCAGATGGCCATCGGCCGCGAATTGAAGATGATCGAGTTGAAGAAGGAGATCAACGCATTTTTCAAGGCCAACGGCGCCGAGGAGAAGTATAAAATCCATTAGTTTTGATATAAATCCTCCACCTCTGGTGGAGGACGCGGAGCGGTTCTACCGATCCAGGTTACTCTTGTATTGATCGTGATGTTCATTTTCTTTCACGTGAAAGAAAACGAACCAAAAGAAACCGCCCGTGTCCCGCGTATCCTGCGCGTCG
>JASJCD010000309.1 GCA_030066135.1 Desulfobacterales bacterium
TAACCATTGCCCAAGGGGGTCACCGCGTCGAGCAGGACGATATCCAGATCACGGGCCAGACGACGGTGTTGAAAGCCGTCGTCCATGATAATGACATCCGGCCGATAATGGGCCCATGCAAATTGGCCGGAGGCAATCCGGTCGTGGCCGACCAGCACGGGAATCCCCCGTTTGCGTAACATTTGCGCCATCAAGGCAGGCTCGTCGCCGACCCGGTGAGCGGCACCAAAGGGCGGCCACCCGGCATCGACAACGGCACCGGTTTTTTCGGCGCCACTGCGATAGCCGCGGCTGATGATCGCCACGCGATAACCCGCGTCATGGATTCGACAGGCAAGGTAGACACAAAGCGGTGTTTTCCCGGTTCCGCCAAGGGACAGGTTGCCGATGGAGACCACCCGGCAGGGCAGCTTCTTCAGTTGTGGCCCCCGGCGGTCGTAATACCGCGACCGCAAATGGACAAGCACGCTGAAACATGCGGACGCAAGGGATAAGGCCGCACCAAGGATGGGCCGGCCCGGACCCCGGTCATGGATCTGATCGGTCACCAGCCGGGCTAGACGATCAAAGGGGCTGGTGTTGGAGGCCTTGGCGCGCATATTCACCTACTCCGCCCGTATCAAGCAGATTGCCGTTGTGCCCGCATAAATAAAGATGGGGATCCAAGCCGCCAACATGGGCGGCATAATGGCAGCGTAACCCAACGCGAGGCTGAAACTCTGAATAACCCAGAAGCAAAAGGCCATGCCAAGCCCTACGACCACCACAGGGGCCAGCCCCTGACCGCGGCGGTGGCGGCCGGCAATCGCGGCGGCCAGAACCGCCAGAAGAATGCAGGCCAGCGGGAACGCAAGTTTGGCCTGCCAGTCCACCCGCAGGGTCGTGGTGTCATAGCCTTCCGCCGAAACGGTACGGATGTGGGCCGCCAGTTCGAGCACCCCCAT
The DNA here is from genome assembly GCA_030066135.1 of Desulfobacterales bacterium. Lineage (GTDB taxonomy): Bacteria > Desulfobacterota > Desulfobacteria > Desulfobacterales > UBA5852 > JABZFP01. Next base: position 945 of record JASJCD010000309.1, read on the forward strand.
CTCACTGGCCGCCCTGACACCGTGTTTCAGATCGTCGGGCGCGAAAAAGACCGGCATATCGAGACGCGCGTGGTGTCGAACGGTGGGTTCGCCTTTCACGGGATTCAAATTCTGTTCCACCGTATTGTAGCAGGCCCACCGGGATGCCTGTATATGGATCCGGTGTGCCTCGATGCGACGAACCAGCCGGAACCGGGAGTCGAAAAAATTGATGCTGACATCAAAGGCCATCGACTTGCCGGCGTCAAAATGCCGAATATGGGCGATGAAGCCATCCCCTCGCAGCCAGGCATCCTGCCGGCGTGAATTGATCTGTACCTCCTTGCCGGCCTCGAGCCAGTAGCGGTTGGCGGTCGAGCGCACGATCGGCAGGAGCATTTCCGCGCACAGGATGAGGAAAAGACTAGCACCGACGCCAACGATCAAGGGGGCCTTGATGCAGCGATAAATGCTGATACCGCTGGTTTTAAGAGCAGTCAGTTCGTTGTATTTGCCCATGAGACCGAAAACCACCAGAACCGACAGCAGGACACTGGCAGGAATCAAATGTTCGAAGGGAATCCGGGAGAAGAAGAACAAGGCCGCCTTGGCGAACGGCAATTCCGACTCGATCAGTTTGTCGATCTTGTCAAAAAAATCGGCGCTAATGTAGACCAGCGTGACGGTCAGCAGGATCCACCCGAAATAGCGACTGATTTCGCGCATGATATGGCGGTCAATGATCGTCATAGGCGATTGCGGAGGCTGATCCCCGCCTCAAACCCGGCGGCGGGCCAGGCGTTGGATGGCGCCGGTCGCGGCACCGGCGAATAGGCGCAACCTGTCCATCCAATAAAGGGGCTTTTCCTTGGCGCTGCGGACCAGCATCGCCAGTCCGGCGGTCCCGAATAAAACGTTTGGTCCCCAGAGTCCGACCGCGGGGTGGATGATCCCCATTTCACCAAACGTACGGCCGGCGGTCATCAGCACATAGTAGACCACAAATATGACCAGCCCCATTCCCATGCCGGCCGATTTCCGGCTGGATCTGATCTCGACGCCCAGCGGGATGGCCAATAGCCCCAGGGCCAGACAGGCGGCCGGGATGGAGAATTTGGTGTGATACTCGATCAGGGCTTTATTATAGTCTTCCGAATCGGACTGCACCTTGCGGATATGCTGGTCCAGCTCCGCCAGGCTCATCTCATCCTCATCCATGCGCTTGTAACGGCTTATTTTCTCCACCTGTTTAAGGTTGTACTCGAAATCGTAGGTCGCAAAATGGAGCGTGTTGGCCGCTTGATCGGCGCGCTCGATCTGGTTGATCAAACCGTTGAAAAGCCGCAGGCGGACCACCCGCCGATCGGGTATGCGAAAGAGTTGTCCGGCGGGCGCAACGATCGTGCTTATCATATCGGGGTTACGGCGGTCCTCGATGAACACGTCCTTCAAGCGCATGGTTTGCGTATCGACAGCGTTTACGTACAGCGTGACATTCTCAAAGCGGTTGTTGAAGGTGCGTGCCTTGAGCCCCACGTTGGCATGCGCTGCCAAGGCGGTATAAGTGATATGCTTGATGGCCAGTTTGCTCCGGGGCATGCCATAGACCGTCATCATCAAGGTGGCCAGCGTGCCACAGACGATAATGATCAACGCCGACGGTATCATGGTGTAAAGGCTGATGCCGGCAGACTTCAGTGCCATGATCTCATTGTCAGCGGCCATCTGCATAAAAGCCAGAAGAACGGCCATCATCACCGACATGGGCAAGACGAAGACCAGGAAATGGGGGATGGAGTAAAACAGCAGAAGACCGATAACACCGGCATCGACCTGGTAATTGATAATGAGTTTGGTGATCTTGAGCATTTTGCCCATGAGGAAGATAAAGATGAAGAAAATGAGATTCACCCCCAGCGGTGTCATAATGCTTCGAAAAATATGGCGATGAACGATTTTCATAGGTATACCGGAGAAAGAAGCATACGCCGCCGGCGTCAGACCCCGTGCGCGCAATGAAGCATTTCGGAATGGCCGCCGTATTGCATCTGGTAGAGTTTATAGTACTCACCCGCATTTGCCATGAGGGCCTCATGCGGGCCCTCTTCGACAATACGGCCGCCGGCCATGACGATTATCTGGTCGGCATGGACAATCGTGGAGAGCCGATGGGCAATCACGAAGGTTGTCCGCCCCTGCATCAGATTATCAAGTGCTCTCTGCACGAGTGTTTCGGATTCCGAATCCAGCGCGGATGTGGCCTCGTCCAGGATAAGAATCGGGGCGTTCTTGACCAGCGCCCGCGCAATGCAAATACGCTGCCGCTCCCCGCCCGAAAGGCGCGAGCCCAGCTCACCGATGGGGGTGTCGAGTCCCTGCGGCAGCCGGTCGGCGAAGACACTGACAAAAGCGGCCTCAGCCGCCGTCTCAATGTCAGCCTGTGAAGCGCTGCGGTTTCCATAGGCAATGTTGTCCCGAATGCTTTCATTGAAGAGAATCGGCTCCTGGGTCACGATGGCAATTTGCCGTCGCAGGGAGGATAAAGAAAACTCCCGTATATCCTGGTCGTTGATCCGGATGCAGCCTGCGGTAACGTCATAGAACCGCGGGATCAGGTTTACCAGTGAAGTCTTGCCCCCGCCGCTCATGCCCACGATAGCCGTTACCTGGCCGGAACGGGCCTTGAAGTTGACGCGGTCCAAAACCGGTTCGACATTTTGGTCGCCATAGCGGAAGGAAACATCTTCGAAGGCAATCACCTCCGGCTTGAAACTCAGATCTTTCAGGGCGTGGCCCTTTCGGCTTTCAGGCGGGCGCTCCAAAATGTCAAAAATGCGATCGGTGGCTGCCAGGCCCCGTTGGACGGCATTGTTCAGTTTACTGATGCGTTTGACCGGACGATAGAGGCTGAGGATGGCGGTCAACACGCCCGTGAAGGTGCCGGGTGTCAGATTACCATTGAGCACCCGATAGCCACCGTAAAATATTGCCGCGGCCATGCCGACCCCGCCAATGAATTCCATCAGCGGCGAGGTCAGTTCATCGATTTTGGCCTCACGCATATCGAACCGGTACAACCGCTGGGAGCGTGCGTAAAAGCGCTCTTTCTCATAGCGCTCCATTCCGAAGGCTTTGACGATCTTGGCACCGGCGATCGTTTCATGTAAAAAAGCGGTCATTTCGGCGGTGGCTTCCTGCCCGCGGGTGCTGAGCTTGCGAATACGCCGGCCGAAGTGGACCAGGGGCAGAAAAGCGAAAGGTAGAACGCCGAAGGCCAGCAGCGCCATTTCCCAATCGAGCTGGAAAATGACGACGACCAGAACGATAACCGAGCAGACCTCCTTGAGCGAGGCAGTTACTGCGTTGGATACCATTGCACGCACGATATTCACATCGTTGGTGAGGCGTGAGATCAAATTGCCGGTCTGCTCAGCCTGAAAGAAGGACAACGGCAGATCCTGGATCCGGTCGTACATGCGATTGCGCAATTCGCGGATAATGCCGCGCCCCACCCGGTGCATCAGATAGCCCTGACCGTAAGTGCTGGCGCTTTTCAGGAAAAAGGCGACCAGGACCGCCACCGGAATGAAGCGCAGCCACCATTCGTTGCGGGCGATAAAGACTTCGTCCACAGCGTATTTAATGAGATAAGCGGTGGCGCCCTCGCAGGCCGCAGCCAGCAGCATGCAACCGCTGGCCAGAACCAATTCGCGGCGGTAGGATTTGATCAGGGCCACCAGTTGGCGGTGGCGCGGTTTGAGATCCCATTGCGGTATCAAAGGCATTGCCGGTGCGTTCCGTTGGTCAAAATTGTTGGGAGGGGTTCGCGGGCGCAACCCATCATATCCAGCGCGATGCGGGCCACACGCTTCGAGGCGCCGACCGTCCCCAGCCTTTTCCGAATTCTGATCAGATCCGTGCGCATTTTTTTCCGTTCGAGCGGTTGCGTCAGCAGGGTCATAGCTTCAGCGGCGATGGTCGCCGGAGTGACGCGCTGCTGAATCAGTTCGGGCACCACCTGCCGCCCGGCAATGAGATTGACCAGCCCGATATGCGGCACCCGTATCAGCAGTCTGCCCAGCAGGTAGCTCAGCGGCGACACCCGATAGACGATCATCATCGGTGTGCCGTAAATGGCGGCTTCCAGCGTCGCCGTGCCTGAGGCCGCGACGAGCAAATCCGCTGATTGAAAAACGCGCTCCGGGTGTCCGTTGATGATGGCCATGTCAAGCCGTTCGCGGAAGGGCGCGATGACACGCGCCAGAAGATGCGGGTCGACGCTGTCGGCGCAGGAGAGCATGATGCGCACCCCCAGCCGCTGCTGCAGCCTGACCGCTGCGCCCAGCATGGGCGGCAGGAGACGGGTGACTTCGCTGTCGCGCGATCCCGGCAGGAGGCCGACCACGGGTGGACCGTTGGGAGGGGGGCCAGCGTCACCTTCCACAATATTCGCTTTCTGGTCCATGAGAGGGTGGCCGACAAACGAGACCGTGACGCCGTGATGGCGATAGAAATCCGCTTCAAACGGCAGGATAACCGCCATGTGGTCCACCCGGTGTCGAATCTGCTGAACGCGCCGGCGACGCCAGGCCCAGATCTGGGGGCTGATATAGTAAAGCACTTTCGTCTGCAGGCGCTTGGCATAGCGTGCCAGGCGCAGATTGAAATCCGGAAAGTCGAGCAGGATCAGCAGGTCCGGGCGATAGTCAACAAGCATGCGGCAGGCCGCACGCCAGCCTTTCAGGATGCCGGGAAGTTTGGTCGTGATTTCCGTGATGCCCACCACCGCCAGCTGCCGGGAATCCACCGCCAC
>JASJCD010000310.1 GCA_030066135.1 Desulfobacterales bacterium
GGGGACCAGCCGGCCGGTTGTGTTGCCCTGCGCAGGCTTGACACCAGCGCGTGCGAGATGAAGCGCCTGTTTGTCAGGCCCGAGGCCAGAAGAGCTGGCTTGGGCCGGCGGCTCGCGCAGCAAGTCATTGATCGGGCAAGGGAGATCGGGTACACCGTGATGCGTCTGGATACCCTGGATCGCCTTGCGGAGGCCATGCGTTTGTACGAAACGCTCGGCTTCCGCCGAACGGCACCCTACTACCACAATCCGCTACCAGGTGTGGTCTTCTGGGCGCTCGACCTGACGAAATGACACGCGGCCCGGCGCCATGCGGGGCGCCACAGGTGACCGCCGACCCTGGGCGCGGCAGCCGTCCAACTGGCGGTAGTATGTGCCGTTAATGGCAGGGACTAAATTTGAGGATTTAATTTGCCCATCGAGATTCAATATACAGAAGACAAGATCGGCGTGGTTTTCTGTGCGGTCGGCAGGGTGACAGGAGAAGAGATCATCGCCGCGCAGCAAACGATCCATGAGAGTGATGGTTTCGTTGGTCTGCGGTATTGGATCGTAGACCGCTCCCGATGCACGGAGTACACGGTGAGCACGGATGAAGTCAGCCAGATCGCGGACATGGCCAATAAGGCCGCTAAAAGAAATCCGCATTTATTGATGGCCCTGGTGTCCGAAACCGACCTCCAATTCGGGATATCGCGCATGTACGAAGCCCAGATCGACGCCAACGGATTCAAAACCATGTCCTTCCGCGACCGGGCATCCGCAGAAAAGTGGATTGAAAACGAACTCGGCCAATCATTGCCATGACTGAAGACGAAGGCCATCTCGACAATCTGGCCATTGGCCACTATGTGGTCGGCGCGATCATGGTCGCCTTTGCCTGCCTGCCCCTGCTTCATCTGGGCATGGGTATCGCCATGATGGCCGGTGCCTTCCCTGTCGAAGCCGAGATCGAGGGCCGCGCCGAGATGATACCCGATCTTTTTGCGTGGATGTTTATCGGTATAGGCGCCCTGTTTTTTCTGCTGGGCCAGGCGGTTTCGATCGGTGTGATCATTTCGGGAAGATTTTTGAAGCAAAGAAAAAACTATATGTACAGCTTCGTACTGGGCTGCCTCATGTGCTTTTTTGTACCCGTGGGAACCATTCTGGGGGTGTTCACCATCATCGTTCTATCCCGGGAATCCGTTAAAGCAATGTATGGCCGGGCCTGACCGCCGCTAAAGCCGCTCGTCCATAGCCTGGGTGGCGCCGGTCAGCTCCATGTAGCCCCGACCTTTGATTTCCTGCCCGCCGTATCGGCCTTCCGCCGCCACACTGCCCTCCCAGTAGGTAACACCGGTGGTTTGGCTGGTCTTCATTTCCTGGTCGTCGACCGGTGTTTGAATCGTAAGGTCCAGCCCGATACCGTCTAAGCGCAGACGCCAGCCCAGCGGATATTCGGCGCCGGTCGCGGGGCTTTTCCAGGTGCGCAAAACTTCGGCTTGAATTTGCTTCGCGTTCACGGGCGTCGCGGTGCCGTCGGCCGCCACCAGCGTCCCGCTTGAAGCCGGGTGATAGCCGCCCGCCTCCAGATTCAGCAGAAAGAGCATAAGCTCGGCACCGTTGTCGAACTGCAGGCTGAACCAGCTCCATCCACGGATGCCGGGCTCCAGCGGGGCCGTGCTGTATTCATGGTCCATCCAGCTCAGGCCTTCGACCTTCAGCTGGCGGCCTTTGAACAGGATGACCCCACGGGTGTTCAAACGGGTGAATGAGTAATAGCAGCTGGCCCGGGCCGGATCCGTACCTTTGCGGCTGTAGCCCTGGTCGCCGTGGGCCACGGGTGCCTTGGCGGGTTCCAGACGCAGGTTGAAGCCGAAGTCCTCACCCGTCATGGCAAGCGCGTGGGCTTCAGGCCCGACGACGGTTTCCCAGTTGCCCAGGAACACCCGCACTTCACTGCCGTGTTGCTCAACACCGGCGAGATCCAGCGCTCCGCGGCTCACGTCTTCGGCCGCATAATGCCTGCCGCCGTCGATGTCGGTGAGCGCGGCATGGGCCAGAAAGATCTGGTTCGTTCGCCAGGCCGAAGGCTTTGCAGGCCAATGGCGGCGATCGTCCGAAGGACGGAGCTGGCGCCGGAAAAAAGTCAACTGAAAGCCGAAACGGCTGCCGTCGGAGGCCGTAAGGTTGCCGGTGTAATACCACCACTCGGTGCGGTAGCCGGGATGGGCGCCATGATCGCGCGGAAATTCGAACCGGCACGGCCCGGTGACGCGCCGGTAGCCGGCATCATCCGAGGCCGGCAGCGGCCTGGCGGACACAAGCCAGCCCATGAGCATCATGCCGAGGAGCAGGACGACCGGGCGGCACTTGCGCCCTGCACCGGGTTGAATCAATGCATCTGTATTTGTTTCGGCAGGGATCATTCGCAAACCTTCCGGCCCTCATGCCCAGGCGGCGGCCAGAATCTCCAGGGGGTGTTGCACCGTAAACGGCGTCATATGGGCCAACTGCAGGCGACAGCTCAGGCAATCGGTCACCACGATGTCAGGATGCAAGGTCTTGATCTTGGCAGCCACGGCAGCCCCCAGTTCGAGCGCGTGCGCGTGGAAGTCCCTTTTGAACCCCATGATACCCCCCATGCCGCAGCATTCATAGGCCCCGTCCAGCACATCGATTTCCAGCCCAGGTACCTTCTGCATCAGCGCCAGGTAAGGACGCCCGATGCCCTGTTCGCGCTGGTGGCAGGGAACGAAATAGGCCAGGCGTGTCCTCGGCATAGCGGTATTCCGCAACCCGCGGCCTTCGACCGCTTCCACGAGGTATTCGCCGGCATCCCAGGTATTCTCGCCCACGGCAATCCGTTCGAGGGGGTCGATGGCCGCAAAATGGCCATCATCTTTAAGGATGCGGCCATAGATGGACCTGCGCAGGGTGTTGAAAACAGAGGCACTGCCGGCCCGGCGCCCGTCCGCCATGGGTACTTTGAGAACATCGGGGGCGGCGCCCACCGACCGCTGATAGGATTCGGCATAATAGGCCCGTTCGCGGATGAGTTTCTTCAAGACGTACCCGCATGTGGGGCAGCTGCAAACGATATCGAAGCCCTCAGCCGCCAGCGCCGCCAGACGGGTTACATTGGCACGCGCCATGTCGAGGGCTTTGGTGTGATCGCCTTCCAGAAAAGGCGGCATGCCGCAGCACACCTGCTCGGGGACATAAACCGCAACCCCGCTCATCTGCAGCAGCCGGACCAGCGCCCGGGGCACCTCGGGGAAAAAATAACGCCCTGAGCACCCCGCGAAATAGGCCGCTTTCCGGGCGACACCAGGGCTCGGCGGTCGGTGCAGCCCTTTCCGGCGCGCCCAGGCCGTGAAGGTCTCCGGCGGCACCTGCGGCAGACGGCGGGAGGCATGCACGCCAGCCAGACGCTTGCCGACCCCGGCAAGCGGTGAACTTTGCATAATCCGGTTGGCCAGCCGCGGCGCCGTTGCGCCCAACTGCCCGAGCCGGGCCACATCTTCGAGCAGGCGCACGGAGAGCGGCAAACCGTCGCGGGCCGCCAAACCCGACTTGGCCGCGATGATATCGGCCCGGATATCCGGACAGCCGCACAGGGCGCAATAGGTGCAGCGATCCAGCATGGACCGCAGCTCCTCCGGCGAGGGTGCGGCGCCGGTCTCCGCTTCCCGATCGTGAAGGCGATAGAGTTCCCTGAAGAAAAGGCAGTCATCGGTCAGCATGAAGCGACAGACTTCGCAATCCGCACAGGCCGCCACGATCGAGCGGGCAATATCTTCGGGGGATGGGGCTCTCATTCCGGTATCTCTCGCATACGGTCGCAAGGGCAGATCACATCCGGTCCATCGGGTTCGGGATCACTACCCGCAATGATTGTGCCTGTAACACACGCTGCAAGTCTTCGATGCCAACCCCGATCGAACGCTACAGGCAAATGGGCCGTCTTTCTTGGGGAGATGCGTGGTGCCTCTGCCCGCATGGTATCTACGCCCTTTGTCCCGAACCGGCTCGAAGCATCCGTCGCTCCTCGATTGCCTACGACATGATCGCAAATCAATTCCTGAACTCCCTCAGCAGTTCGGCCGGCGACGATTTGACCGCCAGGCGCATCGCCGGCAGGGCCGCCAGCAGGGATGTCATCACGATCAGCGGCAGCGAAAAGGCCAACGCGGCCCAATCCACCCCATAGATAAAGGTCCAGCCGAAAGACTGCCGGTTGATCACGAAAACCAGGAGGTAGGACAGCCCGAACCCGCAAAGCACACCCAGAAACTCTCCCACGGTGACGATGAAAAAAGCCTCCCAGAGAATCACGGCCCTGATCTGGCCATGGCTGCCCCCCAGCGCGCTGATCGTGTTGAGCTCCCCGGTCCGCTCGAGCACCCGCACCGTCAGGATCGTCGTTATGCCCAGGGCCGCCACCAGCAGCGCCACCAGAAGCAAGACCGTGGTGATCGCAAAAGTCTCGTCGAAAATCTTGAGCACGGCCGCCCGCAGGGCGCTTCCGGACATCATGTCCAGGCGGTCGCCGAAACGCAGGGCCAGTTCGTCCTGCAGCCGGGCGGTTTCGGATTCGATATCACCCGTGCGATCCGCGATGAAGATACGCACGCCGCCCCAGGCCAGCCCGCCCATGCGACGGTCGAGATCGGATAGCGCGCAGAAGACCACACCGCCGTGGGTTCGGTAGTCGCGCACAACCCCCAGAATCTTCCATTCCAGGGTTTGGCCGCGGAGCGGCGTGCGAAAGATGTCACCCACGCCGAGGCCGGTGCGGTGGGCCATGACCTCGGATATCAGCACGCCCTCGCCGCGGGTCAGGGCTGCAATGAGGTGATCCCCACCCTGCAGCCAGAAGAAACGGCCGTAATCCTGGAAAGCGCCGAAATCCATGGCTTCGAGCTGATAGGCGTTTCCCTCGTAAAACAGGGAGAAACGGCGGTTGGCCACCAGGTCGATGTTTTCCTGCTGCTCGAGGTAGTCCACCAGCGGCGGCGGCAGGGGTTCCCAGACACGGTTGGTTTCCGCCATCTTCGTGGTGACGAACAGATCACCGCTGATGGTCTGTTCGACCCAGATTTCCACCGTGTGGCGAAAGCTGCGCACCATGATCACCAGGGCCGTAAACAGGGCCACCGCCGTGATCAGCGCGCCCACCGCGATGGCAATCCGCGCCAGACTGTCACGCAGATAACCGGCGGCCAGGTGGGCCGGCCCACGTGATGTTCTTGCAGTCAGGGGATGCAGCCGACGGCCGGCATGCTGGAGCAGCCAGGGCGCCAGCAGGGCGAAGCCCACGAAAAGCAGCAGGCAGGCCAGATAACCCGATATGGGAACGCCATGCACACCCGGCACCTGGGCCAGCGGGACCACCAGCAGGACGCCCGTCAGACCCGCCAGGGCCAGACGCCGGACAGTCCGCGGCGATGCGCCCGCTTGCCGGGCCGCCAGCATGACCTCACGGGGCGGTACCCGCCCGGCCTCCCGCGCCGGCTGCAGGGCGGCCAGCATGGCCGTGGCAACGGTCAGTCCCAGGGAAAGCATTATCTCCCAGGGATCGAGGGCCAGGCGATCCACATGCACGCGGACGAAAAGCGTTGATATGGTCGCGCTGATCCCCTCGAGCAGAAAACCCACCAGCAGGCTTCCCAGGGGCAGGGCCAGGAGCCAGCCGGCCAGGCCGTATAGCGCCCCTTCCCCCACGAAAAGCCAATAGACCGC
>JASJCD010000023.1 GCA_030066135.1 Desulfobacterales bacterium
CTTTTCCAAGCCCGATAGCGGGATTGGCGGGAATCGGTGCCGCACGTCAAATCTGCTGGCGGTCGGCGGCAAAACCCGAACGGCTCAAGGCTTACCGTTGCTTAACGGCCGCAACAATGTTTGTATTTTTTGCCGCTTCCGCAAGGGCAAGGGGCATTTCGGCCGATTTTTTTCTTGGGGTTGCGCTTTGGCTGTTTTCTGGCGGGCGGGCCACCGCTGGCGGAGAACACGAGATTCTGATCTTCGGGCTGGCGGATGCTTTCAGCCGGTTCAGAATCCGCCAATTGAATCCGGTACAGAATGCCCACCGTCTCTTCCTTGACACGGTCGATCATGGCCTGAAACATCCCAAAACCTTCTTTCTTGTAGACGATCAGGGGATTCTGCTGGGCATAGCCCCTGAGGCCGATTCCCTCTTTGAGATGGTCCATACTCAACAAATGATCTTTCCACAGGCCATCAACCGTCTGCAGCATGATGATCCGTTCGACCTCCCGCAGGGGCTCGGCCCCCATTTCGGCTTCCTTCTGCTGATATACCGCCAGGGCCGCTTCATAGATCAGCTGCCCCAGGCCGTCGGCATTCAGACCGTCCAGGGTGGCTTCATCCGGGGCAGGCATACGAAAATTGAATTGCTTGAAAACCGCCTCGCGGATGGCATCCCAGTCCCACTCCTCGGCATGACTGCGCTCGTCCGCATGAGGCAAGGCGATGCCAACCGCCAGTTCCTCGATCATGGCTTCGATATCGGCATGCAGGTCCTCGCCAAATAGGGCTTCCCGGCGCTGGGCGTAAATGACCTCACGCTGCTGGTTCATGACATCGTCGTATTCGAGCAGCTGTTTGCGGATATCGAAATTGTGACCTTCCACTTTGGACTGCGCGTTTTCGATGGCGCGGGTGATCAAAGCGTTCTCGATGGGCTCACCTTCCTCCATGCCCAGCCGCTCCATGATCGATGTGATCCGTTCGCCACCGAAGATGCGCAGCAGGTCGTCCTCCAGCGCAAGGTAGAACCGGCTTGACCCTGGATCACCCTGGCGTCCGGAACGCCCCCGAAGCTGGTTGTCGATCCGGCGGCTTTCATGGCGCTCGGTGCCGATGATGTGCAACCCCCCGAGATCGGTCACCCCCTCCCCCAGCACAATGTCGGTGCCGCGGCCGGCCATATTGGTTGAAATCGTTACCGCACCGGGCTGTCCGGCCTGGGAAATGATCTCCGCTTCTTTTTCATGATTCTTGGCATTCAGGACCGCATGCGGGATGCCGCGCTTCTTGAGTTTTTTGCTGAAGCTCTCGGAAACATCGACGGAAACCGTTCCCACCAGCACCGGCTGCCCGTGCTTGTGGCATTCGCTGATTTCTTCCATGGCCGCATTGTATTTTTCCCGCCGGGTCTTGTAGATCACATCGGAGTAGTCCTTGCGGATCATCGCCTGGTTGGTGGGAATCACTGATACGTCCAGGTCGTAGATCTTTTTGAACTCCGCCGCCTCGGTATCGGCCGTGCCGGTCATGCCGGCCAGTTTGTCGTACATGCGGAAATAGTTCTGAAAGGTAATGGCCGCCAGGGTCTGGTTTTCGTTCTCGATCTTGACGTTTTCTTTGGCCTCCAGGGCCTGGTGCAGACCGTCGCTGTAGCGCCGTCCGGGCATGAGGCGTCCGGTGAATTCGTCCACGATGATGACTTCACCATTTTTGACGAGATAGTCGACGTCGCGTTTGAAGAGGGTATGCGCCTTGAGCGCCTGGTTGACATGATGGAGCAGGTCAATGTGTTTGGGGTCAAACAGGTTGTCCACTTTGAGCAGGCGCTCGGCATGCACGACACCGTCTTCGGTCAGGGCCACGCTGCGCGCTTTTTCGTCAATGGTGAAGTCATCCTCTTTACGCAGCCGGGGGATGATGCCGTTGACGTGGTAATAGAGATCGGTCGACTTTTCCGCTGGCCCGGAAATAATCAACGGCGTCCGGGCTTCATCGACCAGAATGCTATCCACCTCGTCGACGATGGCAAAATACAGTGCGCGTTGAACCAGGTTTGCACGCTGAAACTTCATGTTGTCGCGCAGGTAGTCAAAGCCGAATTCGTTGTTGGTGCCATAGGTGATGTCAGCCCCATAGGCCTCCTTGCGCTCGCTGTCGGACAGGCCGTGAACGATGCACCCGACCGAGAGTCCCAGGAACTGGTAGATTTTTCCCATCCACTCCGCATCCCGGCTGGCCAGATAGTCGTTCACGGTGACCACGTGCACGCCCCGGTCCGTCAGCGCGTTGAGGTAGGCCGGCAGCGTGGCCACCAGGGTTTTACCCTCACCGGTTTTCATCTCGGCAATATTGCCGCCGTGCAGCACCATGCCGCCGATTAATTGGCAGTCGAAATGGCGCATACCGAGTGCCCGCTGTGACGCTTCACGCACCACGGCAAACGCCTCGGGCAGCAGGTCGTCCAGGGCCTCGCCGTTTTCCAGGCGTTGTCGGAATATTGCGGTACGGCCTTTTAATTGGGCGTCGCTGTCCGCCTTGATATCGGCTTCCAGGGCGTTGATTGCCCCTACCAGGGGGTCGAGTCTTTTGAGGACCCGTTCGTTCTTGCTGCCAAAGACTTTCGTCAATAACTGTCCAAACATGGTGTGGCGTAATCCTTTCGATATTCCATGGAAACTGCTGGAGGAATTCTGTTGCCCGCAGGGATTGATAGAAGACGGCGGTTACAAATGTGCGCCATCATAAAACGAATCACGGGGACATGCAATTGCAATGATTTGTGGGTGATGCGGCCGGATGAGCGGATCAATCATTGTTGAGAGGGGTCACGGGTTTCAGGAGGCGTACGAGGGCAGGCGGAACCATTAAAAAAAGGGCACGCGATCCAACCCATCACGCGTGCCCTTGCAGACCACAAATTTTATCAGTCGATAATGTATCTTTCCGGGTTTACCGGCACGCCGTTGAGCTTGACGATGTAATGGACATGCGGCCCCGTGCTGCGGCCGGTGTTGCCCATCTGGGCAATGATTTCACCGCGTTTGACCTTTTCACCGCGTTTGACGTTGAATTTAGCCAGATGCCCGTAACTGGTCACCAGACCGTAACCATGATCGATGACGAGATATTTGCCCAGAAGCCGCTTCTTGCCGACGTAGGTCACGACACCGTTGGCCGGGGCGACAATGGGGGTGCCTTCCCGGTTGGCAATATCGAAGGCCCCGTGGAATTCCCGCCGCCCGGTAAAGGGGGACACCCGATAGCCGAAGCGGGACGAGACCCACCCGTCACAGGGTCGTATCGAGGGCGTGTGGGCCAGGAGGTTCTTCTGTTGTTCGAGTTTGTCCAGCAGCGAGGTGAAGCCGTCCGACTGGACCATGGACGCGGCTTCGATCTCCGCGACCTGGTCATGCATCTCGCGCAGAAGCTGGTTCTGGTCCGCCTTGAACTGGGCCGAGGGATTGAGGTCTTCGGGAATCGAGCCGCCGACACCGAAGATATTGCCTTCGCCGGCCGGCTTTTCCAGATTGGCGATCACCCGAATCTTGTTTTCGAAATCGTTCAGGGCCAGAATTTTATTCTTGAGCCCGTTGATTTCGTTGGCAAAGCATTCGATCTGTTTCTGATGATGGACGATTTCCGCGTCCCGGCTCGCTATGGCGCTCTGAAGTTCGACCGTAAGGGAGGCGGTCTGTTTCAGCCGGAGATAGTCCTGGACCAGCAGTCCGACGCCGGCGACCGTCGTGATGACGGCCAAAAGGCTCAGCGCCAACGCCCATTTGCTGGAAGAAAACTGCCGGATACGCGACCCATTGCCGCTCAGCAAGATGAATGTAATTTTGTTCCGCATGATCGATCCATTGGTTAAAGATAGTTTCGGTTACGCAGTGACCATTTCAGGGGAATGGGTTTTATCCGTCACATTGTGCCGATTTCACTTTGTTGTCTGCACCTATAAATTATATTTTATAGCACACGCTACAATAATCTGTCAATAATTCCGGGCGATAGCGCCAATTGACGCCGATATGTGCCGCTTCTGCCGAGACGTTTAACGCGCCAAAAAAAACGCCTTCGGGTTTATGCCCCGAAGGCGTCATATTGGAATAACCTTCGGCGACCCGGCTGCCCTAGCAAAAAGCTTTAGACCCGTGGTTGTGCGTCCCCGTCTTTCAACGGGTTTGCCTTTTCGTGGTTATGCGTTTCCGATTCACCGTTTGGCGGAAACCATCAACCTGTAAAACCACCTTACATCAAACCCAACTTGAATTTCAAGGATTTTAATGTATTTTTCATCAGCATGGTGATTGTCATGGGCCCGACGCCTCCCGGAACGGGTGTAATCGACCCGGCGATTTCCTTGGCGGCATCGAAATCCACGTCACCTTTCAGAATCGCGATTTTCTTGCCGGTTTTCTCGCTGATCTTCTCACCGACACGGTTGACACCGACATCGATGACACAGGCCCCGGGCTTGATCCATTCGGGTTTGACCAGATCCGGAACACCAGCCGCGACGATAAGGATATCGGCACGTTGGCAGTGGGTCTTTAGATCTTTTGTGCCCGTGTGAACGATCGTTACCGTTGAGTTGGCACCCTCACCTTTTTGCAGCATCATATTGGCAATCGGTTTGCCCACGATGTTGGAACGCCCCACCACGACGACCTCCGCGCCCTTGGTCACGGTGTCGGAACGGATGATCATTTCCTGGATGCCGGCCGGTGTACAGGGCGGAAATTTGACTTCGTCACCCCCGATCATCAATCGGCCGACATTGACCGGATGAAAACCGTCCACGTCCTTGTCCGGATCGATGGCATTCAGGACTTTCTTGTCATCGATCTGCTTGGGCAGGGGCAGCTGAACCAGAATGCCATGAATCGAGTCGTCATTGTTGTACTTGTCAATCAGCGCCAGGAGATCTGCTTCGGAAATGTCATCCGGCTGGCTGTCCTGAACTTCCTTGAAACCAAGGCGATGGGCTGTTTTTATTTTGAGGGTCACATATGAAATCGAAGCCGGGTTTTCGCCCACCAGAATGGTCACGAGCCCTGGCACGACATCGTGTTTCGCCTTGATCTCCTCTACTTCCGCCGCAATTTCTTCAAGAATCTGCTCGCGGATCTCGGTTCCCTTGATCAGCTTGGCCGTCATGTGCAATCTCCTTTCAACGCTTTGTTTAGAGTATTTGAGGCACTGTTTGGTAAGGCGGGTGGTCGATCGCTACTGCTTTATGTAAATCAGGTGAATTTGTCAAGAATTCAAACGCATAGCTTTTTGATGCCATCGGGGCGCCGCTTTGGTGCCGAGGCCGCCTGATGAGCACCTTTTGCGTCTCCGGAGGAATCAGCGGCAAGGCGGTCGCCATCAGATTTCGGCGCTGGTAACGCCTCATAGAGGGTAGGGTGTCGGCATCAGGCCGCATTTTTCATCGACACCGAGCATGACATTCATATTCTGCACGGCCTGACCGGCCGCCCCCTTGACGAGGTTATCGATGGCCGCGATCAGGACCAACCGGTTGTTGGCGGCATCCATGCGCAGCCCGATATCGCAAAAATTGGTGCCCTTGACAAAGCGCGTATCGGGGATGCGATGGTCGGTACAGAGGCGAATGAAGGGCGCCTGGTCGTAGCACGACCGCAGGCAATCCCAGATTGTGGTTTCGCTGACGGAAGACTGGGGCTGGGCGTAGATTGTGGTCAGCATGCCCCGCGTCATGGGAACGAGATGGGGCACAAAGGTGATGTGGACCGCTTGGGCAGCCGCTTCGCTGAGGACTTCGTCCATCTCGGGGTTGTGGCGGTGGGCGGCGACTTTATAGGGCTTGTAGGATTCATTGACCTCGCAGAAATGACTGGTCAGACCAGGGGAGCGACCGGCACCGCTGACGCCGGACTTGGCATCGGCGACAAGACCGGCCCTATCCACCAGCCCCTCGCGCAGTAGCGGTACGAGGGGCAGCAGGACGGTGGTCGGATAACAGCCAGGATTGCCCACCAGATCAGCAGCCGCAATTTGCGCGCGGTAAATTTCGGTCAACCCGTATACGGCGGATTCGAGCAGATGCGGGGCCTTATGGGGTTGATACGCGGTCTCATAGCGTTCTCGGGATCGAAAGCGAAAATCAGCCGAGAGATCAACCACCCGCAGTCCGGCTGCCAGGAGCTCCGGCACGATGGCCATGGGCAGTTCGTGCGGCAGGGCCAAAAAAACGAGATCCGCCCGCTGGCATAGCGTTTCGATCTCGAAGGGTTCGCAGACAAGCTCCGTAATCGTTTCCATGCCCGGATAGACAGCGGCAAAGCGCGTGCCGGCATACTGCCGCGATGTTATTATCGTGATTTCGACTTCAGGATGCACGGACAGAATCCGCACCAGTTCGGCCCCGGCATAGCCGGTGGCGCCAACAACAGCAACCCGGGTCATAGCAGCCCCCCCAATTCGGGATTATAAATCGAC
Source organism: Desulfobacterales bacterium (assembly GCA_030066135.1). Classification (GTDB taxonomy): domain Bacteria; phylum Desulfobacterota; class Desulfobacteria; order Desulfobacterales; family UBA5852; genus JABZFP01. The sequence goes on from JASJCD010000023.1 coordinate 6,454, forward strand.
CTGATTCAACCATCTGCACCGCTGGTGCTGCGCGCCACGGTGCGTGAGGCGCGTAACCTGCCCTAACAAAGAACCCCCACGGTTTCAAGGCAGCTTTCCGCCCGCAGCACCCCGTCAATGTGTCTAGACAGCCATAGGGAACTTCCGTGGGACGCTCTTGGGACCTTTTCGCAGCCGTGGAGACCCACCACATGTAGTAGGCCTATTGACGGCCACAACAATCTATAGTATGTATCGTTTATATTTGCGTGGTTTCATTGCAATCTTCACCATATCGGCACCTGACGGAAGGGCACGAATCTGGCTGCCCGAAGAGCGGATCTGACGCGACCATGATGAAGCGAAGAATGCAACGGCATGCATAGAAGGGTATTTCTTCGAACAGCCCTGCAATGGGCCCTGACCGGTTGGCTCGGCCTTAATGGTATCCCCAAGGCCAATGCCGCTTCACCCTATGTATTCCGACGGTCTCCCCGAATTGCCCTGATCATCGACGATATCGGATTCAGCCGGCGCATCGCCCGCCAATTCATGGATATCCCCGCCGCGTTGACCTACGCGGTGCTGCCCCATCTGCCCTTCTCCCATCAGCTCGCCCAAGAAATCCATGCCAATGGGTGTGAAATATTGCTGCATCAGCCCATGGAACCCTTTGATGCCCAATTCAGTCCAGGCCCGGGGGCGATATATGTGGGCGACAGCGCGGAACGCATCGATACTGTGGTGGGCGCCAACATTCAAGCCGTACCCCATGCCATCGGGGTGAACAACCATATGGGCTCCCGGCTGACCACCTCCACCCCGGAAATACTGGCAGCCCTCCGGACCATCAAACGTGAAGGGCTCTTTTTCGTGGACAGCCTGACTTCACATCGCTCCCGCGCTTTCGTGACCGCCCGCCGCATAAACATGAACGCGGGTCGGCGCGACGCCTTCCTTGACACTTCGCGACATCCCAACGCCATCATCAATCGCCTCTACCAACTGGTGAACCGTGCCCTTCACACGGGCACAGCCATTGGCATCGGCCATCCCTTTCCGGAAACAGCCGTCGCGATAAACCAGTTCTGCGCGGAAATTGAAGGCAGCGGTGTCGAGATCGCATCGATTTCATCGGTCCTGAATTCGGTCTAGCCCGCCAACCCGTTTCGTCCCGGGACAGGCGGCGCGAATGGTGTCATCACCTCTCCGCCAAACAGCAGTCTCACGGCTGCCGTGCAGATAAAAGCAGACGTAAAGGATGATTGGCGGTTTACTTTCAGGCAGGGTGCGGTTAATTTGTTGACATAACCTTTTAGCACCAAGGTGCTCCTCGGTCTGTGGCCCCGGATCTTTTATCGGTCCTGCGATTCAGGTGGCATCGCAACAACCGGTTTCAATTTCCCGATAGGACGGCCACAGGTTTCTGGACGCTGCCGTGCACGCATTTCCCGCAGGACCAAAACAGACACGCATGGCCGAAGCTGGACCGAAATGCCTGGTCCTTGGCTTCGCATCATATTTACGGCCGGGAGGATCTGTGATGCCGTCAGATGCAACGGGTGAATCTTTGACCCCCTCACAGGGCCTGCTGTTGCTAACCATGGCCCGTGAGGCCATTGCCGCCGAACTGGGCCTCGAACAGGCGCAAACGCCTCGCCCGGCAGAATACAAACCTGCTTTGACGGCCCATCGCAGTACCTTTGTCACGCTGAAAAAAGAGGGGACGCTCAGGGGGTGCATCGGATCCCTCACGGCCAGTCAGCCCCTTGTCGAAAACGTTCGCACCAATGCCCTCAATGCGGCCTTCCATGACCCGCGGTTTTCGCCGCTGACGGCCGAGGAATGGCCCCTTGTAACAATTGAAGTCAGCGTTCTGACCAAACCCCAAATCCTTGCTTACGGATCGGGGGAAGAACTCCCAGACCTGCTGACGCCGCACAAGGACGGCATTGTCATCCGCAAAGGTTACGCCAGTTCGACCTTTCTGCCGCAGGTATGGCGGCAGCTTTCTCGTCCGCAAGACTTTCTGTCCCACCTTTGCCTCAAAGCCGGCCTGCCTGCGGACGCCTGGCGCGCGGGAGATTTGGAAGTGGAAACCTACCAGGTACAATCTTTTCAAGAAGCCTCGACGCCGGAATAGCCACCCGCAACAACGCTGCGCCCCTCGCCGCCAAAGGCTTCTGCCCGCATCAGGGCACAGGCAACCTGCCAATCAATATTGATTTACGGCCGGCGTCTCATACGCACCGATGCGAAAGCCCAGCTTAAGCAAAAAAAACCCTAGTTATGGCCCGGGCGGCCTGGATCAATCGTGCCTGGCAGATGACTGGGCTGTTTCATGCCAGACGGGAGGCTTGCCCGCCCCCGACAATGATAACAGCACGCCAACAAGGAAAAATCCCGTGGTGCCGTGGAACACTAGAAACTAATTGTGAGGAGGATCTGGCCTGTGCGCGGTGCGGGTGCCATCCGTTGCAGGGGGACCCTAATGCCGATGGGCTGATTTCCAGCAACCAGGATTGGATGCGGATCGGATCTATTTATCAGCGGGGGCCTTGCGCCGGCGCCGGATCACGTTTCCCGCGGCGGCACTTCGAAACCATTGACGATTTAATTCCTCTTTGAGCATTCTGAGGAGATCTTCCGATGATTCCCGTCCGGTCAGACGGATACCCATGGAGCGCAGCTCCTGGCGCATTTCGCGGACGCTGCCGGTGTCTTCGTTGGTGGATTTGCCCTTCGGGGCTGCCATCGTTTAGGCCTCGTTCGTGCTGCGTTGGGCATGGGGAGGAAGGAATTGCGGCCAAGCCGCCTTCCCGGCATAAGCTTCAGCTTTGCTGCCGCTTTTATACGAGTCGCGTGGGAGCGTCAAGATTTAATCGTTAAACCCGCTTGATTTAGCGCGCTCCCCAGAGATCGCGCCGTAAAGTAGTTTGCGTCGGTGACTCACGGCCAAGGCTTCAGAGCGCTCCCCCTTGCGGACTTGCGACCGTTGCAGCGCCCCCTTTCAGCTGCCGCAGTTCAGCGGCCATCTGTGCGTAGAGCCCCATATGTTTTTCGATGCGCTGAATACAGGCGGCTATGAGCTCGAGGGCCTTGGGATCTTGTATAAAAGCCTCATAGACCCTGGTTGCAAGAATGAGATCCTTTGATTTGTCCCGGGCATCGTGGAGATCTCGCTCGCGCAGGGTATAGAAGTCCCGAAGCGCAGTCGTCCTTATGTAATGCGTAATGGAGAGTAATTCCCACTGATAGTAAGCGATCAGATTGGCCTGTTGAATGAAGCGGGCGGCACTTTGGATCTCCGCCAGCTGCGATCCGGAATTTTCCAGATGGATCTGTGCGGCGGTGTGCAAGTCGCTGTGCAGGGTTTCAAGATCCCTGTAATTCAGGTAGAGCGCCTCCACCGAAGCTTTAAGGGGTTCCCATTCGGAAGGCGCCTGGGTCGACACGCAGCCGGTCACCAATACCATGAGGACTAGTGTTGCACCCCATCGCAGCGCGCTGTCTTTTAGACCTGTTCGGCTAAACTTTATTTTGGGAGGCATCGTTCAGAACCTGTTAAACCGCCCGCTAAACGCCGGTATGGTTCCCAGGCGCGGGCTGCACTGTGTGTCAGCCGCCATCCGTCTGCGGAAAGGATGTATTGGCATATAGATACTCCAATTTTTCCTTGTGCTTGAGCTCTTCGTTGGAAATACGCAGGAGCATTTCACGGACCTCGGAATTCTCGTCATAAAGGGCCGCCAGCTCAGTGTAGAACTGGTGGGCACGCAGTTCCCGGTGTGCGGCCAGAAGAAAGACTTCGGCACGGCTCATATCATCGGAAGCCTCCGGTTCGTTCAGGTGTTCGGCAAGTTTGTAGTAGGTCACATCAGCCACGCGCATGCTCGTGGGGCCCTGTCCCTTATCCCGGAATTGCACGAGAAACGCCTTGTGCTTTTTCTCTTCGCCCGCAATCCAGAGTACGGTTTCGCGCGTTGCTTCGTCGGCCACTTGCCCGGACAGATCGGAGTAAAATGCAAAGGCTTCCTCTTCTCTTTTGATAGCCGTCTCGATGCACTCGAGGAGTTTTTCATCCAGCATGGCGTTATCCCCTTCCTGATTGATGGTATTGGTTGCCGAAGTTTGCCCCTATGGAAGGGCAACCGTTCAGCAGTTTTTCAATCAGTAATCATAATCACCTTAGACCTTTAAGGCAACCGGGGACAGGCGGCTGCAGGGGTGACAATGAAGATCACCCCATGCCAGATGCCTGGGCGCTGCCGTCTGCAGCCTGAGTCTTACTCAATCGTTGGCTTTTTCGGCCCTGCGGACATGAACATGCAATCGGGGGCCGCCCTCGGCGGCCGATAGAAAAAATCCCTTGACCCGGCCGTATCGGGAAAGCATGACAACGGCGGCACCACCTGGCATGCGGACGCGGCAATCAAGCCGATCAGGGCCGCAATCGATCCGGTGCGAATCCGGCCGCCAGTCTACGCTGAGCATGTCTGTGGATGTCAGCCCAAAACGCGCCAAGACCCGGGCCAGGGTTTGGGCTATATGTGCGGGTTTGCCATAGCAACCGACACCCGTCATCCGGGGGGCGAAGGCCCGGTTGGGCCTGTCCATGGGCGAACAGCGGCGCATGATGTCAATGCATTTCGTCAAAATAGTGGCGCGCCTCTTCAACCGAATCGAAGATAAGCCAATCTTTCCAGACCACACGGCCAAAATAGCGCCGTGTCACTTCAATGGTGGTACTGCCGTGGTATTCGTAGGCATCATCATAGTCCATCGGAATGGTGGCAGCCTGCATGCAGTCTCTCCTTTCGTTGAAGCATCGTCATCCCCCTGCGGGGGACCGTTTCGGCTTTATGCCATTCCATTACCAGGGGGTTGTGACAGATACGGTCACAAGATGGACATATTTTTTATTTTTATTTAAAAATGATGGCTTCATGGAATGTCATCGTTCAGACGGTTTCGAAAAAAGTTCGCGCGTAAGGCTTGCGAATCTCGTGGAATGAAGGGTACTTATGGTATACTGCCGTGACGAGCGCTGAAGCGACACACCGATATTTATCCGCCTCGGGCGAATCGGACTTTTTATGCGACCGTCAATAATCATCACCGGATATGGATGGTGACCGCAGACAATGCAGGCGAATGTTGGAAAGGATCGGGGCGGCAGTGCAGGCCCCCAGAAGAATCCGACCTGAAGGGTCGGGAATTTGGAGGAACGCATGGCCCGTGGCGAACAACTGGCACGGCAATGGACCATCATCCAGAGTTTGCAGACGGATTTGAACGGCAAAACGGTTTCCGAACTGGCAGGCGTTCTGGATTGTCACACCCGTACGGTCTATCGCGATCTGGAAGCCCTTCAGCTGGCAGGCTTCCCGATCTATACCGACCGGGAGGAGGGGCCGGCACGCTGGCGGCTGCTGGAATCCGCACGCCCCCAAGTCCCGATCCCTTTCAGTTTGACCGAGTTGATGGCGCTTTACTTCAGCCGGGATCTCCTGCAGGTGCTCAAAGGCACGGTCTTGTTCGAAGCCTTGGAAAGCCTGTTTCAAAAAATCAAGACAACCCTTCCACCGGAAACCATAGGGTATCTTTCCGCCTTTCAGCAAAGCGTCAAGGTTGGCACCCAACCCCGCCAAAGCGCACCTGCACAGGGAGATTTTTTCGCAGGCATCAACCAGGCGATCAGCGCGCAGACCATGCTGATCATCGACTACTACACCATGAGCCGCCGGCGTTCCGGGAAACGCAAAGTGGCGCCTTACCGCTTGTGGTTTTTCAACACCGCCTTCTATCTGATCGCCTACTGCTGCCAGCGCGAGGACATCCGCATTTTTTCCCTGGACCGTATTCGATCCCTGACACCTACCGACGAGCATTTCAATCCCCCGCCATCGCTTGACATCGAGGACCTCATGGCGGCGAGTTTCGGCGTCTTCACCGGCGATCCGGTAACGGTCCGGGTGAAGTTCTCCGCCGAAGTGGCCGGCTATATTCAGGAGAAGATCTGGCACCGTTCCCAGCGCCTGCGGCCGCAGACCAATGGTGCCGTAATCCTTGAATGCGACGTTTCCGGCACCCAGGAAATCAAACACTGGATCATGCAATGGGGAAAGGAAGCCGAAGTCCTGGCACCCGAGCGACTACGGCACGAAATGCGCAGCGAGACCATGGCCATGGCCGCCTGCTACAATACGGCCTGACATCAGGAGGATAAAGCTTGTCGCCGCGTTGCAGCGGACCCTATGGACGCACAGCCACCAAAGCGGCTTTCATGGCGGGGGCCTTCGGTTGAAGACTGGGAATTTCGCGGTAATCGAGGATCTTCAAGCCTTTGAAGGCCTGGTGCAATTCACCCGGCGCCAGCAGGTGTTCCGCGCGATGCGCGCCTGAGGAAGTGCGGCCGTCACCCTTGAGATAACTCTCGAAAATCAGCATACCGCCAGGTGCCAGACCCGCCTGCAGGACCGGCAGCAGGCGCCGATTGAGATAATTGATATTGACGATCAGGCTGTACCACCGCCGGGGCAGGATGAAATGATCCAGGTCGGCACAGATGCGCTGGATGCCGTCCGGGGGGCAGACAAACCGACCGAGGCCTTCCAAAGCGATATCCACGGCATCGACGGCGAATCCCAGTCCCGCCAGGTAACAGGCGTTGCGGCCGTTTCCGCAGGCCACGTCCAGGGCACGCCCCATCGGGGCGTTCTGGGCGTGGGTCTTGAGAATCGTCGCCGGCCGGTGGTCAAACGCCTCCCGGCGATACTTCTGGTTCCATTCAATCCGATCACGCTGCATGGCCAATATATGAGGGGTTGTGCCCGCTTCATCCGAAGGCATAGTGACGTGCCAGCAGCTGTCGCGTCGGCGGACTGACCGCCAGCTGTTTGATTTCATCAGCCGATACCCACCGGGCTTCGGCCGCATCGTCACCGGCGTGGGGCTCGCCGCCGAGATAACGGGCCGCCAGATCCACGATCACATAGTGGAAACGCACATTGTCCGCCGGGTCGCGTTCGATCAGATCAAAAACGTAGATCGGCTCCCCCGCTGCAATCCGTACACCGGTCTCTTCGCGGATCTCACGTTCGGCCGCCTGGGCCAGGCTCTCGCCCAGTTCTACGCCGCCGCCCGGAATGGCCCATTGCCCGTCCGAAGGCGCCTGCCCCCGACGGACAAGCAGTACGCGCTCATCGTGAAAGACGACCGCACCCACCGCCACCCGGGGCACATCAGGATAGCCACGCACAGCATGGTTTGGTTCATTCGCAGCAGACAAGTTTGTTTCCTTTCGATGAGATTACCCGCCTTGAGAGCGCCGGTTGTTTTCCCCGACCGACGAGAAGACGCCACCTTGAGGCCCATGGTGCGCCCAGTCGTCGGGCCGCGGTGCGCCTTGACTTTCCCCGGCGGACCTGAAACAGTCCGCTCGCAGCGGCCTGGCGCATGGTCCGTTGTCATCCGCGCGTACCTTCAGTCAAAAACAAGCATGCACGATTCTGAGAAAAAAGATCATCCATCCGTCCCCGCCGCAAAGGGCATGAGCGCCGATGGCCGCGCCCTGGTGGCCAACTGGCAGACCCTCCAGCAGGTATTCATCCGCCCTGAAAATGAGGCCGTGAGGGCCACGCTGGTGAAATACATGGAGCAGATCCTCTTCGGTCTGCATGATTTTCTGCGCGCGCACGTGGGCATTACGGAAGCGGAAAGTCTTATAAAACTGTCCGAGCGGTTTCAGGACAGTCTAATTCACGAACACCCGCGGCGCAAACTGGCGGATGTCATTCAAGGCATCATCGAAGATCTGGCGCCCTTTGCGGTCAACGTGGCGTCGCCGTATTTCATCGGTCACATGACGTCCGCGATTCCCTTTTTTATGGTCCACCTGCAGACCATTGTCGCTGCCCTGAACCAGAATCTGGTCAAGCTGGAAACCTCCAAGGTCTTTTCGATCCACGAACGCCAGGTCCTGGCCAAGCTGCACCGGCGCATCTTTAAGCGCCCCGGCGAATTCTATCGTCATCATATCCAGCGGCCTGAAAGCACACTGGGCAGTTTTGTCGAGGACGGCACCCTGGCCAATCTTACCGCGCTCTGGGTCGCCCGCAACCGCTGCTTTCCGCCCGAAAAGGATTTTGAAGGGATTGAATCGGAGGGTCTGGCAGCCGCCCTGGCGGCCCATGGCGCCGAGCGGGCCGTCGTGCTGGTATCCGGGATGGGCCATTATTCCCTGCGCAAGGCCGGAGGGGTTCTGGGCATCGGCAGCCGCAATGTACTGGCCATCGACACGGACAACCACTATCGGATGGACACTACGGCTCTGCAGAACAGCATTCGTGACCTGAGCGCCAGCGACTCCCGCACCCGCATCATCGCCGTGGTCGGCATCGCCGGCACGACCGAAACAGGCAATATTGACGACCTCGTGGCCATTGGGCGCATTTGCCGCCGCCATGGCATCCATTTCCATGTCGATGCGGCCTGGGGCGGCCCGACCCTCATGTCCGAGCGCTACGCCCGCCGGCTGGAAGGCATTCAGAACGCCGATTCGGTGACCATCGACGGGCATAAGCAGTTTTACATGCCCATGGGATGCGGCATGGTCTATTTTCGCGAACCCCAGGCCATGGACGCCGTTGCCTACCACGCCGCCTATGTCAACCGACCCGGTTCGGTCGACCTGGGCATCAAGTCGCTGGTGGGTTCCCGGGCGGCCAATTCGCTCATTCTGGGCAGTGCCCTGGATATCATGGGGGCCGGGGGCTATGCCGTTCTGATCGACCACGGCATCGAGACGGCCCGTGCCTTTGCCCACGCGGTGCGCAACCACCCTCTCTTCGAGCTCATCACGGAACCGGAGCTGAATATCATTACCTACCGGGTATGCCCTCCGGCGTATAGTGAGCGTCTGACGGCCGCCGGCAATCGTGAGCGGCGGCAATTAAACCGCGCGCTAAACCGCATCAACAAAGTTGTACAGCGCCTCCAGCGCGAAGCCGGCCGCAGCTTTGTCTCCCGCACCACCCTGCTGCCGCGCGGCGGAATGGAAACGGTCGTATTGCGCGCTGTGATCATGAATCCCATGACCGACATGCACATCGTGAATGCCATTCTGGAAGAGCAGGCAGCGATATACGCGGACTGGGAGGCAGGGACCGCAGGGCTCACTTCTTGAAAAAAAGATACAGGGCCAGCCCCACCAGCACAACGGCAAATATTTTTTTAAATCCCTCCGTTGAAACCTGCTGCACGAGACGTGCTCCGATCTGAGCCCCGACGATACCGCCGACGCCAAGCAGCGCGCCGGCGCGATAATCCACGTTGTCGAATTTTCCGTGGGCAAAAAGAGCGGAGACCGATATGACCAAAATGGCCAGAAAAGATGTTCCCACGGCCTTCTGGGCCGTGAAACCGAGATATAGCAGGATGGGGATCATCAGAAACCCGCCCCCGAGACCCGTAAAAGCAGCGCCGATGCCGACACCGATGCCCAATACCGCCATCACCAGCATGTTCCAGTTCAACGCATCCAAGAAAACCCCCTCTTCCATGCCTGATTTCATTAACCGGCCATTGACCGGGGATAACAGATTGAGCCGTTCCCACAGCATAAATCGATAAGGGACCATGGCCCGCCTCGAAAGCATCTCTATAGTGGCTGTCTTTCCATACTGTCAACTTCGAGATGAAAGCGCTTAGCGGTCAGGCCGGTGGGTCGCATGTGTTTTCCGTTCGGGGGCCGGCATCCTATTGCCAGTTGGTGGTTGTCTCTCTCCGCTGAATATGGCATGAGTAACGTGGAGGATAATTCCGCATGCAGCCTGTTCCATTCGATCCTGAAACCGATCTAGCCCCCCTTCCCTTCGACGCCGAACTATGTGAACTGGCCCGTGCATTGAAACAACGCGGTCTGCCCTGGCGGCCGCATGTGGGTTGCTTTGTCTGGGACCCGGACCAGTGCATCAAACCGGCATCGCCGTTTCCCCTGCAGATTTATTTTATTTTAAGCCTGCCGCGCTTCATCGAAATCTTCGGCTCGATCGATGCGATCACGGAAAAGGTGATCTGGTTGCCCACCTGGCATCAGGCCCGGCTTCTTTGTCAGCGCTACGGGATTAATCCGGCACCAACGCCACCAGCAGCCTCCCCGACGGAAGAACTGAAAACCCTTTTCCGGTTGATTGGCGACGCCCTCTCTGACCGGTAGCGATCCCGGCAGCCGCCGGTTGCGGCGGCAGTCGACGCTGGGACCATTTACCACCAAACCTTAAGCATGGAGGATGATCGATGCTGAATTTCACCCTTAGCCCGGCGTTAAAGGCCCTTCGACAGCAAGCCCGTGAATTTGCGCTCAAGGAACTCCTCCCGGTGGCCTGGGAATACGACCAGCGCGACGAGCTACCCCTGCACATCCTGCACAAGGCCTACGACGCTGGTCTGGTCAACGGCGACATCCCCAAAGAGTACGGGGGCAAGGGTTACGGCATCCTGGAAGGCGTCATCGCCACCGAAGAGCTTGCAGCGGTCTGTCCCGGCCTGGCCACCAGCATCTTCGACAACTCCCTGGGGATGGAACCGCTTATTTTGAGTGACAACGAAGCCGCCAAACAAAAATACCTGACGACCATCACCGATGACCGCAAGTTCTTCGCTTTTGCCACTTCCGAGCCCACCATGGGATCCGATGTTTCCAGTCTGCGTTGTCTGGCCGAACCGGACGGGGACGACTACATCCTCAACGGCACCAAATTCTGGATCACCAATGGCGGCATCGCCGACTACGTAAGCGTTTTTGCCACGATCGATCCCAAACAGTCCCACAAGGGCATCTGCGCCTTTGTCGTTGAAACGGACTGGGAAGGGGTCACCCCCGGTCGTCACATCCCCAAACTGGGGCAGCGCCCTTCCAATACCGCAGCCATCAATTTGAAAAATGTGCGTGTGCCCAAAGAGAATATGATCGCCCCGCCCGGAGAAGGATTCGTGCTGGCCATGCGGACCTTCGCCCGCACACGCCCCTCCATAGGCGCTTTTGCGGTCGGCGCCGCCCGCTCGGCCATGGAGTTTGCCATCGACTACGCCAAAAAGCGGCGCGCCTTCGGCAGCAAGATTTCCAACTTTCAGGCGATCCAATTCAAGATTGCCGAAATGTACCAAAAGGTCGAAACCTCCCGGCTTTTGATCTGGAAAGCCGCCTGGGAGGCGGACAATGGGATCGACCCCACGATCAATGCCTCCATCTCCAAGCTCTACGCCACCGAAGCGGCGTTTGAGGTGGTCGACCAGGCCCTGCAGGTGCTGGGCGGCTACGGTTACACGCGCTTCTTTCCGGTGGAGAAACTGCTGCGGGACACACGTCTCTTCCGTATTTACGAGGGCACCAGCGAAGTCCAGCGGATCATCCTGGCCGGTCATGCCATGGGTGCCTACCGGCCTGTTATGCCGCCCCTGGACGACCTGCCCATCCACAACAAGAACGATTTCCCGGACGTGGACCCGGAGACGGCCGATGATGTCTGGCGCTGCCGCATTTGCGGCTATGTTCACTTCGGCGAAGAGGCCCCCGAGGAATGCCCCTACTGCTTTTTTCCGGCCACCGCCTTTAATAAAATCGAAAAACCCTGACAACGCCGCCGGGCTGGCGATGCCCGCCGGATCGGTTTGCCCTTTCGCACGCCGGGACCTTCACGCGGGTATCACGGCCGCGGCGTGCGGATGCATTTTGACTTTCCTGCCAGAGCCCTTAGGTTTTTGCATTCATCCGGGTCGCTACCGGCGGCGCTTATATGCGCCGACTGAAGCGGAAAAAATGCCGCCAACGATACCGGCCGGGCATGCCCCCGGCAAACCAACGCAACGAAGCGACGATAATAAATGACGCCAAGACCGATCATCGAAGCCCGCCAGCTCACCAAGTCCTATACCATCGACGATCGTCGCATCCAGGTATTAGATGATGTTTCCCTGAGCATTCGGGCCGGGGAATTTGCCGTCATTCAGGGCAGCAGTGGTAGCGGCAAATCCACCCTCTTAAGTGTTCTCTCCGGTCTCGACCGGCCTGACAGCGGCACGGTCCGCATCCAGAGCCAGGACATCACGACGCTCAACGAAGACGATCTGGCGCCGCTGCGCAACCGTACTTTCGGTTTCGTATTCCAGTCTTTTCATCTGGTCCCTTCCCTCTCGGCGCATGAAAACGTCATGTTTCCAGCCGAACTGAACCACAACCCGAAAGCTGCGGACGAAGCCAACAAGCTGCTCGAGCGGGTTGGCCTGGGGATGCGCAGCCGCAACATGCCGCACCAACTCTCCGGGGGCGAACAGCAGCGGGTGGCCATTTGTCGGGCCCTGATCAACCGGCCGGCCATCATCTTTGCCGACGAACCCACCGGCAATCTGGATTCCCGCAGCGGGCAGGCCATCCTGGAACTGCTCCTGGAATTTCAGCGCGAGTATGACACCACCCTGCTCATGGTAACCCACAACCCGGCCATCGCCCAGCAGGCCGACAGCCGGTTTCAGCTGGCGGACGGACTGCTGACACCGCCGATGGCCAATTAGGCGCTTGGCGATGCTGCCCCGGCTGATTTTGCGCGAATTGCGCCAGAACCGCCAGCAGACCACGGTGCTTTTCCTGTGCATCGTCCTGGCTGTGGTGGGGCTGACGGCCCTCGGCGGTTTCCAGGCCAATGTCCGCGACGCCATGCTGCGCGACGCCCGACAACTGCACGCCGCCGACATCATCGTCCGCTCCAGCTTTCCCTTTCTGGCACCCATGGAAGACAAGCTCAGGGCCTATGCATCCCGCGGGGATGTGGATGTCACCCGTGTCTGGGAATTCTACACCGTCGTGCGGACGATGGATGAATCCGCCTCCCTGCTCTCGGCGGTCAAGATCGTCGAACCCGGTTACCCGTTCTACGGGCAGGTGCAGCTGGCGTCCGGAAACAAATTTCAAACCGTCCTCGCGCCAGGGGAGATCATTGTCGAGCAGTCGCTGCTGGATCGGTTGGGGCTTGAAATCGGCAGCCGCATTTTCCTGGGCAACACGGCCATGACCATTCGCGCGGTGGTCGTTTCCGAACCGGACCGCCCGGTGACCGTCTTCACATTGGGGCCACGCATCTTTGTAGCGGCCAGCGACCGCGGTCGCCTGGGCTTGATAACCCAGGGAAGCCGGGTGCGCTACAAGGCCCTGTTGCGCCTTCCGGAAAACCTGTCGCCCGAAACCGTTCAAAAAGACCTCTGGGAGACAGCCGATGCCGCCCAGGAACGCGTGGACACCTTTCGAAGTGCAGATTCGCGGCTGAAGCGTTTCTTCGACAATCTGCTTTTTTTTCTCAAGCTCGTGGGTATTTTTACGCTGCTGCTGGCCGGCATCGGGATCCACAGCGTCCTCTCGGCCCTGCTGCGCACGAGGATCAAATCCATGGCCATCATGAAAGCGCTGGGCGCCCCCACGGCTTTCATTCTGCGCCTCTATCTGGGCCTGGTACTATTCCTGGGGGCCACGGGGACCATTGCCGGGATTGCGGTCGGGCTGATGCTGCAGGAAACGCTGGCCCGTCTGCTGATCGATCTGATACCCGCGGAAACAACCTTTCGTATCGCCTGGGATGCCGTGGCCGAAAGCTTTTTGATCGGCCTTCTGGCCGTCACCCTCTTTGCGGCGCGCCCATTGCTGAACCTGCGCCGCTTCAAACCGGCCGCGCTCTTCCGGCATGAAACCGCCTCGGGCCGATTAAGGCCCGCTGAGGGCCTCACAGTGGTCCTGACCGCGCTCTTCTTCATCGGCCTGGTGCTCTGGCATCTCGAAGATCTTCGCACCGGCGGGTATTTTGTGGGTGGCATCCTGGTTTTAATCGCCATCGTCTTCGCAATCAGCCGGTTTTTCCTGGCGAGTCTGAAGCGCCTGCCAACCCGACACCTCATCGTCCGGCAGGCCATCCGTGGTCTTTTCCGCCCCCGCAATGCGACCCAGCCCATCCTGGTGACGCTCACCGCCTCGCTGACCATCATCTACGCGCTTTTTCTGATCGAAAGCAATTTGGACCGGGCCTTTGTCGATGCCTACCCGGAAGACATTCCCAATATCTTCCTGGTCGACATCCAGCGCCACCAGACCGATGCGCTGGCCCAGATGGTGGACCAGCCGCTCACCTTCTACCCGGTGGTGCGCGCCAAGCTGGTGGCCATCAACGGACAGGCCATCGACCCACGCCGGGAGCGCCGGCGCAAGAGCGACAACCTGGCACGGCCCTTCAATCTGACCTATCGACAACACCTTCTCGACGACGAGAAGATCATCCGGGGCGAAGCATTGTTTGATGACACCGCCGGCAAATTCCAGGTTTCGGTGCTCGAACGGATCGCCACCATCGGCAACATACGGATGGGCGACCGCCTGCGCTTCAAAATCCAGGGCGTACCTCTGGAAGCCACGGTCACCAGCATCCGCACCCGTATCCGTGAAGGCCTGCAGCCGTTTTTTTATTTTGTCTTCCCTGAGGCGACGCTGGAAGCCGCTCCCCAGACCATATTTACCGCCATGCGGGCCGATTCCGACCGTCTCGCCGCGCTCCAGAACCAGATTGTCAAGACATTTCCCAATATCACCATCCTCGACGCCCGCCAGACCATCCGCCAGGTTGCGGGGGCACTGGAGCGCTTTTCGCGGGCCATCCGCTTCTTCACCCTCTTCAGCATCGCCGCGGGCATACTCCTGGTGATCAGCTCGATCGTGGCCACGCGCGCGGCCCGGGTCCGGGAGGCCGTTTATTACAAAATTCTTGGCGCCCGGGGCCGATTCGTGTTTTATGTCTTTTCGCTGGAAAACATCCTTCTGGGAGCGGCCAGTGCTGTGGCTGGACTCGTGTTGGCCCATCTGATCAGCTGGGTGGTCTGCACCCGTTATTTTGACATCCCCTACATGGGCTATGGAATGGCATCGCTGGCCGGACTGCTGTTCGGCATTCTGACGGTGCTGGCGGTCGGGTTGGGCGCCTCGCGAACCATCATGCGGCGCAGACCGGCCCAGTTCCTGCGAACCCACGCCGCCGAATAATAAGGAAGACACGACATGACGCCCCGAACCGGCCACGGCATTGTGCTGATCACCATTATCCTGATCACCCTGATAAGCTGCGAGCAAACATCGACCCAGGTAGCTGCGCCGCCCCCCAGTACCGGGGAAACGCCCCAGGGCGTCATCGTCTGCATGGGCGACAGCCTGACGGCCGGCTACCGGGTGGATGAACGCGAGGCCTTTCCGGCCCTGCTGGCCGAGCGACTGCGGGCGGATGACTACCATTATGAGGTCATCAATGCCGGCGTCAGTGGTGAAACCAGCAGCGGGGCCTTGGCACGGCTGGACTGGATGCTGACCCTGGCCCCGGACATCGTCATCCTGGAAACCGGTGCCAACGATGGCCTCCGGGCGGTGGACCCGGCCCTGACCCGGCGCAATATCGAAGCCATCGTTACCAGACTCAAGGCCGAGGGTATTGTCGTCGTCCTGGCCGGTATGCAGATGGTCCGCAATCTGGGCCCCGCCTTCACCGAAGCCTTCAAAGCCATCTACCCCGAAATTGCCGAAACCCACGACCTGATCCTGATACCGTTCATGCTCGAGGGTGTGGCCGGACGCGCTCGACTCAACCAGTCTGACGGGATTCATCCCACCGCCGAGGGCTACCGCATCGTGACCGCCAACCTCTACCCCTACGTGCGCCAGGCCATCGTGCTTCACCAGGAACGGTGATCTGCATGACCACTGCGCACAATGGAAACGATGCCGTCGCCCGCGAGCGACGGATACTCAACGGATTGGCCTGTGAGTGGTCCCTGGCCGCGGACGAACTCGAGCCCCACTATCGCCAACGCCTGGCCCGCCCCCTATTTCGCCTCGTGGATGCCCCCGGGCTTCTCGGCCAATGGGATGCCGTCCGACGGGAAATCTGCCTGAATCGCCAGCTGGCGCTGGCACATCCCTGGGACGATGTACGCGACGTGCTGCGGCACGAAATGGCCCACCAACTGGCGGAATCGGTCCTGGGTGCCGATGGGCAGCCACCTCACGGTCCGGCCTTTCAGCAGGCCTGTCTGATGCTGCGGGCCGATCCGGCCGCAGCCGCCGATCGCCGTCCCCTGCATACGCGTCTGGCCCGTTTTGATCCCTCCACGGAAAACCCCCGCCACGCCAAGATCCGCAAATTGCTGGCCCTGGCCCGAAGTCAGAATCCCAACGAGGCGGAGGCCGCCATGCTGAAAGCGCATGAACTCATGGCCCGCCATCATATCACCACCTTGACCCACGACCCCCGGCGCAGCTTCGTGAGCATTTTTCTGGGTTCGCCGGCCCTGCGCCATTTCAAGGAGGCCTATTATCTGGCCAATCTGCTCCAGGATTTCTACTTCGTGCAGGGGATCTGGGTGCCGGCCTTCGTGGTGGCCAAGAATAAAATGGGGCGGGTGCATGAAATCTCGGGTACCCCGGCCAATGTAACTCAAGCTGAATATGTATACGCCTTCGTCAGTGCCTATATCGATCGCCGCTGGAGCGAATTGGGCGCCGGCCAGCGGCTGACGCGCTACCAGAAAAGCGACTTTGCCGTCGGCATCATCGAAGGCTTCCGTCGAAAGCTGGAACGGGAGCAGCTCGCCGCGGACCGGCCTTCGGAATACGCCCTGATCCGCCGGAGCGACCCCCGGCTCTGCACCTATCTCCGGCAGCGCTATCCCCGCACCAGTCAGATCCAGAGAGGCGGCGGCCGCCACGACCCGGACATTTACGGGCGGGGTCGCCAGATTGGTGAGCAGATGATCCTGCATCGGGGTATCGTCCACCGATCCGGGGATGTGAAGCACAGGCTGCCGCCGGCCTGAATTTATCGGGCATGCAAACCGTGCCGGAAGCGGCAACCAAAGGATTTCGGCGCGTTGCGCGCATCGCAACCTCGGAACCTGAACCGAGGCCTTCATTTCCCGGCCGAGACACGGCCGCACAACTGACGATCACACGCCAAGCCAGACTGGCAGAAGTGCGCCGGCATTGAAGACGGATAGGTCCTCAGGCATCATTTTCATGAAGCGGGTAGGCACTTCACCCGGGTAGGATGACAGGGCGGATCCTGCAGCGCGTGACCCATCGGGATATCATGAGGATGTCAGTTTCAAATCGGCGGTCTGGTGCGCCCGCAGACCAAAATAACGCACCACAAAATCGACCAGGCGCGCTACATCCGTCATGGCGAAACAAGGGACCCCCCAGTCGACGGCGGTGTCACTGACGACGGCCAGCAGGTGGGCGTCGCCCCTGCAGGCCGCTTCCTTGCCGGTTGCGGAGCGGAAAACCTCTATTTTGGGCAGTGGTGCCCGCTTGTAGCCTTCAGCCATGACAATGTCCATGCCCGCCATCAGCCCAAGCAGGTCTTCCGGGCGCTGCTCCTGTTCCACGTCGGTCACCATGGCCACCTGCCGCGGGGAGGAAATGATCGACGTAGCGGCACCGGCGGCCTTGTGGCGAAAGCTGTCCTTGCCGGGGTGGTCCACCCGTCCCCCCTGGGAGTCGTGTTTGATGGTCCCCACCCTGTAGCCACGCCGCGCCAAGCCGTCGATCAGGTCAACCATCAGGGTGGTCTTGCCGGAACCGGCATACCCGACGATGCAGACCAGCGGTGGTAGCGATAATGCCGGACGCGCGTTCTCCGGCGATATGTCGTTATCTTTTAGATTCATAAAGATTCATAGGCTGTTTTTGAGCCGCGTTGCCGGCAACACTTTCCGGCGTCCCCAACAAGCGCGGAAGATACGGTCAACATGGCAGCTGGCGTTTTGGTATTAACGCCGGCATCCCGGATCGGGTCCTGCACGATCACCGTGCAGGGCATGGACTCGGCCGCGTCAAGAAGGTTTTCCACCGGATTCGCTTACGGATCTGATCGCATCACCCGGCTTGACGGGCCCGCCCTTCAGAATGCGGGCGAATATTCCCTCCCGCGGCATGACGCAGTCGCCCACCTGATGAAAAATGGCGCAGCGATTATGGCAGACCTTCCCGATCTGGGTAATCTCCACCAGCGCTTGCGGCCCGAGTTGCAAGCGGGTGCCCACGGGCAGTTCTTCAATGGCGAATCCACGCGTGGTAATGTTCTCCGCGAAATCACCCGGGGCCACATCCAGTCCCTTGGCCCTGATCTTGTCGATGCTCTCCTGGGCCAGAAGGCTGATCTGGCGATGCCAGTCGCCGGCATGCGCATCGCCTTCCAAACCGGAATTAGCGATCAGGATCCCCTGATCGATATTCTTCTTTTTAACACCCTTGCGATCGCTGATCGAAACGGCCACGATCCATGCCAGTGGCGATGATGACTTCAAATGTGGCTGCATGTTGGCCATGGCTACCCGTCCCAGTTTTGTGTTGGCCGTCCCAACAGCGGCATGCCGCCGCCGATTCGGACTGAGCATTAAATTACAATCAGATTTAAAGCCGAAAAGTCAACATCGGCTGGTTCGCAAAATCCCATGCGGATATACAGCGAAACGAGACGGATGCCGTCCACCACCGGCGATTGAGCAGATCCTGACCATGGCGAACCTTCCGGTCACACGCCGGTCCACATAGAATCCGACCGATACCCCCATGCGGGTCCTTCTCGGCCTTATGCCTTTGAGAAACAAGTCCGTTCCCTCAGTCAGATGATGGCGGGTGCAAGCCTGCCGGGGGTCCTGTCGGCCATAAGCAGGCTTGACGCGATGATCTCTCCGCCGGGGCGGGGATCATCACGAATGCGGGGGCTTTTGCGCTCACACTGCGCTTCGTGGGGGTGCGCATGGCGGCATGGGGACGAAAACCACAGGCCGCATAGAATGAAGATGTGTGGTCATCAATGCGATTATCCGTAAATGCGCGCCTTGGCCGACGATCCGGGGGCCGCCGCGATTCGACGGCTTGTCGCATGGGTGAATCGTAGTCACTGACGGTTATCAAAGCGTTCGAGCAGGAGTAGATTTAGACGCAAATGTGGCGCCGCCGGCCACGGGCAATCAAAGCCTTCTCTCCGCCAGATCAGCGGAAGACAATGAAACAAATCAGGACGATAATGGTCGGCACCAAAGCCGCTGCCAGCAGCATGATCGGCGAGATCCCGTGGCGGAAATACTTCTTGAGGATGCTCTGTCCGGCCGGATTGGGGGCATTGGCGATGATCGTCAAACCGCCGCCGGCCACCGCCCCGGCGACCACGGCGTATTTTAAGCCGGCGGTAAGATCCGGCACCAGGGTGCTCAGGTAGGTAATGGCGGCGTTGTCGTTGAAGGCTGTCAGTACCGTGGCGATCAGCATCAGAGGAATATCCGTGAGCGCCCCCAGCACGGGGGCGATCCACCAGCCCTGAACCCCGCCGTGGATCACCAGTCCCCCCAGAAAAAACCCCACCAGCAGGGGCGGCTTGAGGTCGATCCGGTTTTGATAGGGCGCGGTAACCTGGGAAAACCCCAGGAAGAAGAGGACGCCGGGAACGAAGATGGCAGGGTCGTGGGCGTTGACGATGGTCCAGCCCATGAACACCACATGCATGGCAACTACCCAGGCCGGTACCGGATCGTCCCGGTTGTCCCATTCCGGGTCCCGGTAACGGGGGCGCTGCTCCTCGGGCAGCAGCCCGGGGAAGGTTCTCCGCAGATTCTGGCGTTTGATTTCCTCAAAACGCATGTCAAAGGCCGCCCGGGCCAGTTTCAAGTCAATCTGGCGGGTACGGATGTCTTCTTTGTATTTCGTCCAAAGTCTCTTTTCGATGGCCCTTTTGAGGGCGGCATAGCGGCTTTCCACCGCCCAGCGGAACCCCAGCTCTTCGCCGAGTTCCACCCCCGTGCGCTCGAATTCACCCTCGAACTCGCTGCGTTGGATGTAGGTGCGCTGGATGTCGTCCTTTATCTGTGTCAGCGTAAAGTCTTTTTCCAGTTCAGCCAATTCGCGGCGGAAGATAAAAAAGTACAAGGCATTCGAGAGGACGATCGCCAGGGCCGCCTTCCAGCCGAAATGGGTGATCATGTAGGTCATGTCCCACTGCCAGGGCCCGGCCACCATCAGCACGGGCGGCGCTGCAAAATGCGACAGCGTCCCCCCCACCGAAACGTTGACGAAGAGCAGGCCGATGGTGGCGTACTTGAAATTGCGGGAGGGTTCCAGGGCGTAGAACTTGCGAGCCAGCAAAAGGGCGCAGATGGTCATGGCCGCCGGTTCCGTAATCAGCGATCCCAGCATGGGCCCCAGGGTCAGCAGGGTCAGCCACCAGGCCTTGAGGGAGCCGCCCATCAGATGGGCCACCCGTGCCAGGGCCGATTCGGCCAGTTTCAAAATGGGGCGTGTGGCTGCCAGGGTCATGATCACCACCACGAACATCGGTTCGGTGAAATTGACCCGGCGGGTGATGTAGAAATGCAGGGTGTTCCAGTCGTAGAAGAAGAAAATGGCCCAGGTCAGGACGGCGGCCCACAGCCCGAAGACCACTTCGATTTCCCCCAGGAAATGGAAAATCTCCGCGCCAATATGCACGGAATACCGCTCCGTGCCGCCCTTGGCGATGCGGGCCTGATGCTG
>JASJCD010000311.1 GCA_030066135.1 Desulfobacterales bacterium
CAGGGCGGCGATCGCCAGCTCGACCAGCATGCCGCTGGCGCTGATCACGATGCGGTGCCATTTATCCCGCAGGGTCCAGGCGCTGGAGGCATCCACGTAGGGCAGCGGCGTGAAGAAAAGAAACGTAACGCCCATCTGGTGTACCTCGCCCCCCCGGCCGGTGATCCGGCCGAAATGCTTGCAGGCAAACCCGTGACCCAGTTCATGGAAGAGCTTGACAATCACGATGGCCGCATAGAGCAGCGGTAAATTTTCGGGATCCAGCAATCCCGCGGCCCGGTCGCTCAGGGCCTCGGCATGACCAGCGAGGGCCCACAAACCCGCGAACAGGATGGCGGCCCACAATCCCAGACCGCTGAAGGTAAACAGCTTCCCCACGGGCACCGCCCAGCGGTCGAGAAAACGATCCGGATCCCACAGGGGGATGCGCACGAAGAACAGGTTGCCGAAGGCGCTGCGGACCTCGCGCCAGCTGCGCTGGCGGTTGCGTTTGAGGAGGGCGGCCGCATCGGGGGGCAGGTTGCCCTGCAGCAGATTGGCGCCATGCAGCTGACAGAGCAGTTGAATCACCTCGCTCTGGGTCGGTGCGGCATCGGCGAATCGATCCATGCACTGTCGCCAGACCGCACTGACCGTGCGACGGCCGTCGAGCAGGGCCACGAAATGATAGGCGGCCTCGCTTACACGGAAATAGCGGTTCTCAGACGGGGCCTGCAGGATATACCAGCGGACCCCACGAAAATGCTGCCGCTGAACGTTGACGGCCCCCAGCAGGCGCGGTGTCAGGTCCGCCACCCGGTACCAGGATTCACTGAATGTGGGGCGTTCAATGGGCATGGGCATCCGCCGTTAAATCCAGAGTTTCAGGCGCAGCCAATCGACCAGCCGGTGGGACGCGATCCACAGGTAGGATTGTTGCCCGGCTGCGATCCGGGCCTCACCTTCCATGCCGGGGCGCATCCACTCGCGGTACTCGTCCAGGCGGGCCTGCACCCGGAAAACGTTCTGATTGTCAATCACCTCGGCAATCGGATTGATCCGTTCGACCACAAAGCCGACTTTCTGATCGGGATGTCCCACCGAGGCCAGTTCACCGGTCTGCGCCGGCATGACGCGGGCAATCGCGGATTCAGGAACGTAAAGTTCCGCCCGCAGGTCGTCGATGCTGGCAATTTCAAACAGAATGTCACCGGTCTCCACCGGTGCCCCGATTTGTTGTTTACGGTCTTCCGAAACCACCCAGCCGGTGATCGGAGCCACCAGATCCGCCTGGGTAATTTGCCTGTCGATCAGCCGGATCTCGGCGGCGACTTTGTCGCTCTGGGCCTGGGCGATCTGGGCCTCGGCGGTCTTGCGGTCACGCATGGCAGCCGCCATCTGTTTGCGATAGCCCAACTGCTCGGCCAGGAGGGCGGCGCGTTTCAACCTGAGTTCCGCGGTTTCCAGCCTGCCCAGGAGCGTTCGGCCGCCGTCGACGTAATCTCCCGGTTCGACCAGGATTTCTTTGGAAAAGCTTTCGAAAGGCGCCACCACGGCCTGCTGATGCCGTGCCTCGAGGGTAAAGGCGGCGTTGATGCGGTACTCGCCTTTGAGGGTGGCCAGAAGGATCAGGGCGACAAACGACAGGCCGGCGGCAAGTTTAATCCAGGTGTGCTCCGGTCCCAGGATCGATCCCAGGCCCTTGCGGGCTTCGGCCGCCAGCCGGGCGCCGAACCAGCGGTCGTGGCAATGCAACTCCAGCAGCCGGGGGGTGCACAGATCGCATGTCAGCCGCAGGGTTTCGATTTCCTCCAGGCTGGTAAAGGGCTTTTCGGGTGAGCGTTCAAATGTCATCACCGCCACCACGCGACCGTCTTTGCGCAGCGGCAGGCTCAGGATGCTGGCGGGTCCCTGCTGCGCCGATAACCGGCCCGCCGCCCGGGAAGCGTAAGGGGCCGCTTCCGCGGCCGGATGGACCACTTCCAGATCCTGGTCGAGGCATTCCTCCATCGCCGCCTCGATGGCCTGCACCGCCTGCATCTCGCGGCTGACAGCGTCGCTGTGGCTCATGGCCCGCACTTCGACATAACGCCCTTTGAGAAATCCCAGACTGACGCGTCGGCATTCCAGCCTTGTGGCCATCGCGTTGCACAGGGCCATGGCCACGCCCTGAAAGCGGTTGGTCTGGTTGACCGCATCCAGGACCGCGAATACGCGGTGGAGTCGATTCGTGGCGGCCTGCTTGGTTTCTATCGACAGGCGCAGTTCGTGATGGCGCAGCAACAGCGGGGTACTTTCCAGCCGGGCCTGAATTAACCGGAGGTGGTGCTGGTCGCGCGCCCGGACACGAAAGACAGCTGCCGCGCGCACGTTGTTTTGAGCGTGAATCGGGAGGACAACAAGATGGCACCCGGTTTGAATGCCGGCCGCAGGTGCATTTTCCTCCGGCACGACCACGTTGCGCCCCTCACGCATGGACTGCCGAAAGGGCTTCTCCGCCTTAGCGACCCAGTCCAGGGCACCCGGGGTGTTCGGCGGCGGACAGGCCGCCAGAACCTCCAGCCGGTCGGCTTCGCCCGCACGCAGAAAGACGGCCGCGTCGGCACCGACCAACCGACACTGCGTGACGAGCAATTCGGCCAGGAACCGTTCCGGCGGAATATCGCGCGCAAAGAGCGCGGCGATGGCCTGATCATTGCTCCTGCCGCCCCCCGAATTCCGGTTTTGTGTGGTTATGCTTTGTGGGGTTCCATCCATCGCTCAAAGGCTTCCATCGCCGCGGATGCCGGCGGTTAGTTCTCCAACTGCGCCAAATCCTTGGTGGTCTCCTCCGCCGCGGGGGCGAAGGCCACAGCCACCCGTTCCCCGGCCGGGCGTTTCAACGGGTTGGGAACCTCGACCCGTACGCGCAGGGTATCGCTGGCGGCATCCGCCACGGTGGCAATGTTGATGATCCGTCCATTGGGCGTCGCCGCTGCGGCCTCACCGGGGAAAGTCACCCAGATGTCCTGCCCGTTTTTTAATTCGACCGCCTGCGCCAGGGGAACCGGCACATCGATCCAGAGGGGGTCGTTTTGCACCAGACGAACGACCGACCCAAGGGTCCCGATGGACTCGCCGGCCTCCACGCTGACTTCTTCCACCAGTCCCGCCACGGGCGCCCGCAAATGCATCTGGGCCAATTGGCTCCTGGCATGACGGTAGCGACGGACATATTGCGCCTGCTCGATCCGGGCGGATTTCAGGGCCAGCTCCGCGATACGCACGTTTAAGATCAGGTGCTCGACCTCCCAGTCGCTGGCAGCGCCTTTGGCCCGCGCCATCTCGACTTTTTTCAGATCGACCTTTTTCTGGGCCAGTTCCGCTTCGGCTGCCAGGATCTTGGTTTGATCCTCCGAGAGCATCTTGAGCTGTTCGCACTGGATTCTTTCCGGCTCATCGTAGAGGCGGACAAGCGCCTGACCCTTTTCGACCGCACTGCCTTCTTCGACGAGAACCGCGCTGATCCGGCCCGGCACCACGAAGGACAGCATAATGTCGGCCTTGGGCGCCGTAATACCCTGCAAGGTACCGGCGCGGGACGACGAAGGCACGCCGACCAGCGTGAATATGAGTGCGGCCACAAACGCAATGGCTGCCGAACTGGAAATCATGATTTTCGCTCGCATATCTGAAACCCCTTTTCAGTGCGTGTTTGATGCTGATCGATAAAATGGCCTATACGGATGTCTGCAAACAAAATGCCAATTTGGGCTGTCTCCAATTTCCACATAATTTCAACAAGATCGGATTGGATTTCCCTGCCAGTTGCCCTTCAGACGACAATATTCTGACAGGTCGCCAATAACCCGATCAGCCGGTGCCGCTCGGGATCGAAGCCGCCGCGGCAATGGCCGCTCCAGCGATGACGGTCGCAGCCGCCGAATCAAGCCGGCCCTTTCGATGCCTGCCTGCCGCGGCCTTCAGTCGGCGGGCGGCAGCAGTTTTACAAGCTCGTGGCTTGGCAGGGCCGGGCTGAACAGGAAGCCCTGGTATTGGTCACAGCCTTTCTTTTGAAGGTAGCGAAGTTGCGCCTCGGTTTCGACGCCCTCGGCCACCGTGCGCAGATTCAGTTTACGCGCCAAATGAATGAGCGACGACACCAGAGCCCGACTCTTGGCGTCCTCGAACAAGTTGACGAAAAAGGAGCGATCGATTTTAAGCTCGTCCAGCGGCAGTCTGAGTAAATACCGCAGAGAAGAATAACCGGTGCCAAAGTCGTCGATGGCCAACCGGACACCCATTTCTCTGAGATGGCTCATTGTGTCGATTTTGGCATCGATCTCCTCCAGCAGCATGCTCTCGGTCACCTCCAGGGTCAGGCGCTGGGGATCGATCCCGCTCTCGGCGATAATGCGCCGGAAGGCATCGAGCATGTCAGCGCTCTGAAACTGTGCGGGCGAAAGGTTGACGGCCATGTCGATCGGTGGACGACCTGTCCGCCGCCATTCCGCCAGCTGCCGGCAGGCGTGCATCAAGACCCACTCTCCGATGGGGACAATGAGTCCGATCTCCTCGGCGATGTGAATGAATTGATTGGGCGACACCAAACCTTGTTCGGGTACTTGCCAGCGCAAGAGGGCTTCCACGCCGGTGATCGTGTTCGTGGCGACATCGAGTTTGGGTTGGTAGTGGAGCACGAGTTCGTCGCGTTCCAGGGCCCTGCGCAACCGGGCTTCAAGGCTGATCCGCTGCTGGTAGTTGATATTGATCTGCCGGGAGGAGAACTTGAAGGCATCGCCGCCTTTGCTCTTGACATAGTCCCGGGCACTCGAAGCGAGCTGCAGCATTTCGATATTATTCACGCGCTCGGTGGGAAAGGTCGAAATACCGATACTGGCGGTGACATAGATTTCAGTTGCGTTGATCTTCAGCGGTTTACGAATGGTTTCCAGCAGGCATTGGGCCGCACGGGCCGCATCGCGTTCACGCCCCAAGCGATGCAAGATCAGCGCGAAAACACCGCCGTCAAAATGAAACAGGTTTGTCGGGGTATTCTCGTCGGTTTCGCAATAGCCAAGCAGATCGGTGCTGCAGACCATACCGGCAATCCGCTGGCCGAGCTCACGCAGCAACTCATCACCGGCGTAAAGCCCCAGGGTATCGCTGATCTTGTCAAACTGGTCCAACTCGATACTCAACACTGCCATGGCGTCGCGGCTGCGTCGGGCGCTTTCAAGGGCCCATTCCAGTTGTTCGAGCAACAGGTAACGGTTGGGCAGTTTGGTCAGGGGGTCATAAAAGGCCAACTGGTCCTGGTAGGCCTTGGCGGCCAGGGTATTGCGCACCCGCAGCTGGAGTTCGCTCGGGTCCACGGGCTTGGACAGCAGATCGGTGGCCCCCAGATCCAGGGCCCGAAGTTTATCCGCGTTGTCCGAGGACGACGACAGGATCAGTACGGGCAGGTGCCTGAACCTGTCATCGGCGCGCAAGGCCTGTAGAATGTCGAAACCCGAAATTTCCGGCATCTTGAGATCGAGCAGGAGCAGATCCGGTTGCTTTTCCTTTATGGTTTTCAGGGCTGCTCGCGGATCGTCGACCAGCACGAAGTGACGGTATCCGGCGTCTTCCAGGAAGGCCTGCACGACTTCCATGGTGATCGGTTCGTCATCGACCATCATGATCTTGGCCTGCAGAAGATTGGCGACATTATCGGGCAAGTCGGTGGCCCTCTCCCGGTTCCTGAGCG
>JASJCD010000312.1 GCA_030066135.1 Desulfobacterales bacterium
ATCGGCTTCCAGCTCCTTCTGTTCGGCCTGCAGTTTGAGAAACATGGAGGCGTTCTGGATGGCCAGCCCACCCTGGTGGGCCAGGGCCTTGACCAGGATGATCATATCTTCGGGGTACTGGCGTCTCACCGGGCTGTAGAGCCGCAGCGTACCGATGACCTCGTCGCGGGCGCTGATGGGGGTGATGATCATCGAGGCGATGCCCTCGGCGGCCAGCTCATCCTTGTAGCGGACACGCTTGTCGCGGGCGGCATCCTCGATGACCAGGGTTTCACCCCTGAGGGCGGCGGCCGATGTTTCGATGCTGGTGTGGCGCCCCACGCCTAGGAAGCTTTCGCCGAGTCCGTGGCTGGCCACGAGCTTCAGACTGCCGGATTCCTCATCGAGGAGGCGCAGCGCCGCTCCCTTCATGCCGAGGTTTTCGCTGACCTTGACGGTCAGGATGTTGAGCACTTCTTTGATGTCGAGCGTCGAGTTGATGGCCGAGGCCAGGTCCAGGAACAAGAGGGCGTTGCTCTGGATGCGCTCCAGCAGGCGGGTTTTTTCGATCGCCACCCCACCCTGGTCGGCCAGGGCGTCCAGAAATTCGATTTCCGCGCCGGTGAATTTGCGCTTTTGAGCGGTGTAGAGGGACAGCACCCCGATGGTCAGGTCTCTCACACGCACGGGCACGGTGAGGATGCTGGCGATGCCTTCCTTGGCCTTGGCCGCGTGGTTCTCCAGCCGCGGGTCCTTGGTGGCATCCTCGAAGGACAGATGGCCCTCCTTGAGCAGCTCCTTGACGAGTTTCTGCGCCTTGATGGGGCTGGCATGCAGGTAGTTTTCCGACAGGCCGCGCTGGGCTTTGGCAACAAAGAGGTCCTTGCGTTCATCGGCCAGGTAGAGGCAGGCGGCCTTGCCGTCCAGGATATCAATCGCGCTCTGTACAACCAGTTCGAGAAGCTCTTCCTCGGTGGCAGCGGTGCCGAAAGCCTGGCTGATTTTACGAAAGGTTTGAAAATAGTCTGTTTTACGGGTCATGGTTTTCTCCTTGTTTCCGATCCGGGTCCGGGGTCGTCCCCTTTAGCCTTCAGCGGCCGTGTGTTCAAGTGGCGGCGGCCTTGGGTTGCGGCGTCTTACGGGCCTTGCGCTTGGGCGGCCTTTTGGGGGCCGGTTTGGGTGCCGGTTTCGGGGAAAGCTTGCGCTGGGTATCACGCTCCGCCAGCCAGGCTGCTATTTTAGGGGCGAATTCCGCCTGGGTTTTGCTGCTCACATAGATACCGATATGGCCGGTGCGCAGGCAGATATCCTCCTTATCCTTGCTGCCGACGGCGCCGGTCAGCTTTTCACAGGCCTCGGGCGGCACGAGGTGGTCGTAGAGGCCGTAGATGTTGAGCAGCGGCATGGTGATCTTTTTCAGGTTGACCGGGCTGCCGCCCACCTGCAGCTTGCTCTGGATGAGCAGGTTCTGCTGATAGCAGTCCTGGATGAATTTCTTGAACACGGCCCCGGGCAGATCCGGGCTGTCGAAGATCCACTTTTCCATGCGGATGAAGTTTTCCACGAATTTCTTGTTGTCCATGTGTTCCAGGAAACCGACGTACTTGTCGAGCATCAGCCGGGCCGGATTGAGCAGCAGAAAACCCAGGTTCATCACGTGGGCGGGAAGATTACCGTGGGTGCGTACGAGGGCGTCGGGGTCGATGTGGCGCATCCACTGGTGCAGCAGGCCCTTGTCCGTATCGAAATTGGTGGGGGTCACGGTGGTCACGAGGTTTTTGATCTTTTCGGGATGCTGGGCACTGTAGATGACAGAGAAGGTGCCGCCCATGCAGATGCCCATGAGATGGATCTTGGGCAGGTTGTGGCGTTTACGGATAAAATCGACCACATTGTCCATATAGCCGTTGATGTGGTCGTCGAAGCCCAGAAAGCAATCTTTGCGCGTGGGGTAGCCCCATTCGATCATGTAGACTTCCAGGCCATGATCCAGGAAGGTCTGGACGACACTGCGGCCGGGCTGGAGATCGAGCATGGTTTCCCGGTTGATGAGCGCATAGACAACCAGCAGCGGGGTTTTGTATTTGGGTTTACCCTCGGGGCGGTAATACTTTAGCTTGACGCGGTCTTCCTGATAGACGATCTCGTAAGGCGTCGGGGCGATGTCGGTGTTGAGATCGGCCAGCAGGACTTCGGAGCCTTTGCGGGCTTTGGTCTGGGCCTTTTCGGAAGCCTCGGCCAGCTTGGACATGATCAGGTCGACGGGAATATTGGATTGGGTCATGACGATCCTCCCCGGGTTGCGGCGGTTTCAGTGCTTGCACACGGTGGTCAGGCTTTTTCCTTTTCCAGGGCGCGCAGACGTCGTTTGAGACGATGGATTTCCTGATAAAGCGAATCGGTTTCCGACTGGGTGGGAATCGGCAACCCGCTGAGCATGTCTTCGATCACGGCATTGCGCGCGCTTTGATAGGCCGAAAGACTGCTGAGCGTTCTGGAGAAAGTGTCCGCATACTCCTGCGTTTGAAAGAGCGTCATGTAATGACCTTCGAGAACCTTGATCCACATGTCGTAGTAGGCCCGCCCTTCCTCTGGCATCTCCCCCTTCTCTGCCAGTTCGGCCACTTGTTCCTGGAGAACGGTAAAGGACCGGCCGACCGGCATCGCCAGCAGGCTCAGAAATTCGGTCAATGTGGCCTGAAAGCGGTTGTAGGCATCGACGGCATGGCTCATGCGTTCCTGGTATTCGCGGACAAGCCCCAGTTTGGGAATTTGCAGAAAGCGGCTGAACTCCTGTTCGTACATTTCCGTCCAGGTACGAAATAGATTTTCATCGATATCCGTAAACGTGTAGGCATCGACATGCTCGCCCAGGCGTCCGGCCTGCTCCAGCATTTTCTGCTGCACTTCCAGATAGCTGTTAAAGCTGGTCTGCGCTAGTTGCGCCAACACTTCGGGCATGGCGCCCGCGCCTTTGAAAAGCGCCTCTAATGATTCTGGAGCGGAAAAGGCGCCCGAGATGGCCTGCCAGTTTTTGAGCGCGGCCTCGGCCGAAGCCCGCACGCGACCGTGGGTGCCGCGACGGTCCGCGGCGCTTTGATCCGGAGCGGGGCCGTCGGGGAACCAGAGGCGCAGCATACTGCCCCACATGGTGGTCATCGATTCGTTCCACTGGGCAAACATGTTGCCGTCCTCTGTGTTCGGGGAGCGTTCTTCGGCCATGTCACACCTCCCTGGCTGTAGGGTCGCGTCAATCGCTTTGGCTGGTTTCGATGGGACTGCAGGGGCGCGTATCGGTCGCAGGATCGCAAGCCCCGTTAAAGACTATCGGTGTCTTCGGATATTTCCGACGAGGCCTTCAGCGCCTGCATCAGGTCGTCAAAGGCCTTGCTCTGATCGGTGACCAGATTCTGAAAACGGGTCACCAGACTCATGTGGCCCATATCTTTGTCATCGAGGATGGCTTCCAACTGCTGGATCAAACGCGTCTGTTCAGCAATCTCGGCCTCCAGGCGTTCTTTCTCACGTCTGAGCCGATCGTAGCGTTCCAGCGGCACCCAGCCCATGAGGGGCGCGTAGGCCTTGAGGGCTTTGTGGAAATCCGCAGTGGCTTTTTGCCAGTCGTCGCCGGTGTTGTGTGGTGCGAGGGGCGGCAGGCCGTAGCACTTGCGAAACAGGGCGGCGAGTTCGCCAGACGGTGAAAAACCGGACTGGATCCAGCGCGAAAGCTCTTTGAGCTGTCGCTGACCGTCAGCGGTCTGCAGCAATAATTCGCCCCAGAATTTAAAAAAATGGTGATCCACGCGCGTGGGCCTCCTGCCATAGCGGGCAGCCCTTTTCAGGAAGACCAGTCGCTGTCCGCCGCGGTCGGATTATGATCAGCGGTAAGCCGGCCGATGGACGCAGCCCTTAGGCACGGTCCGGGGTTTCATCCAGGTCGAGCTGAAAACGCACCGGCCCACGATGTTGGCCCTCGCCAAAGCGGGTATGCAGCGCACAGGCCGAGCCCGGATGAGACCAGGATGTGGCGATTGCTACGTGCCCCTTGGGAAATGGCGACACTTCGGCCGGTACAAAATCCAGAGGCGCCAGGGCCGTGTCCTTCTCGACCAGGTCGTCGTGAATACCGTAGCAGATCAGCCAGGGAAGCTTTTTCTCCTTCAGGCGTTTGAGATTCAGCCGTTTGCCGAAGAGGCGCACAGGCAGCGTGCCGTCGTCGGCAATGGGTGTGTTGAAGGAGGCGAAGCTCATCTCGGTGATTGCCAGCGGCAGATCGTTGCGCTCGTACCCCAGCCAGTAATTCAAGGCGGCCGCGGTCTTGCTGATGCTGCCGGCATCGCCGCCGGTGCGGGCCAGCATGGCCAGATCCCGGAAATAGGCGGCCAGCGGCGACTCGGTTTCGATGCTTTTAAGTTTGTAGACCCAGCCCATCAGTTGACCGTCGGCTACCCGGTTGCCGTTGGGCAGCGTCTTGGTGCCGTAATTCAGATCGTTGAAACGCGCAGGCAGCTGCTTGAGGAAACCGGAGAGACCGCGGCTGCGCGTTCCATCCATGGGCGACACGCAGGTAATGAAGGCATCCACGAGGTCGTCAAGTTCCCCGCTGAGCAGATTGCACAAAGCATTGAAGCCCCCCTGGCAATAGCCGTTGAGGGTGACCGCCTTGCCATGCTGCTGCTGAATGGTTTCACAAAAGCGGCGCGTGTCGCGGGCATCGTCCTCCGCGCTCATGGTCTGCAGAGGCTCGCAAGTGGCGATGTCCTTGAGCACGCGGATATAAGTTGGAATGCCCTGATTGGCGAAACAGTGTGCGTAACTGCGCTCTTCTTGCGGCAGAAATCCCAGAATGTTGGCTCCCAGGACGTAGGGTGGCAGAATCAATATCGGCTTGCGGTCGGGCTGCACCTCGACGCTTTTTTTAGTCGGTGCGATTCGGTAAAGCCGGAAGCGCTCGGTTTCATCGACCAGCGGGTGATTTCCACGCTCGAAGTGAAAACCGAATTCGTCGGCGATATTTTCGATGGCGCGGGGATAACCATGGGCGATGAGCGCCAGGAGTGCGCCCTGCTGATGAACGATGTCCACGAGCGGACAGGGATTGCCAGTGGAAAAAGTCGTTGCGAGAGCTTCGGCGGCATCGGCAAACAGCGATTTCACGTAGCTTTCGGCGGCCGCAACCGCACCATCCATGCCGCGCCGAATCAAGTCGAGGTTGAAAAGACCCAGATTGGCGTAGGCTTTAAAGACCTCGTTCAGACCGTCGGCGCTGGCCTTGCGAATCTCAGCCTGCTGAAAATACTGGGTTGAAAGTAGAAAAGGAATTAAAAAGCTGTTCTGGTAGCTTGCGACGCCACTGGCCGCATCGAAAGCGGCACTGACGATTTCAGTACCGGTACGAAACCCTTTGAGATAATTGTCTGCAGCCTTTGGGTGAGCGCAATCAGCTTTCATAGTTCTCTCATAATGCATCTTGGATGGTTGCCCGTCAAGCCGGCGGCCCCAGGGCACAGGCGTTTTGCCTGCCCCTGAGGCGGGCCAACGGTAATGGCTTCAAGCAGTGGAGGAACTATTCGCTGTCGGCGAAATAGGACTCGACCTTTTCGTAGTTGGCATCCACCATTGTTTTGAAATCTTGACAGCCCTTTTTGTAGGAATCCATCCACTCGCGGAGCGCTTTTTTGCCTTCGTCCGGCAGCCAGCCGGCCTGACCCAGAAAGGCGTC
>JASJCD010000313.1 GCA_030066135.1 Desulfobacterales bacterium
CTTTCCAGCAGGTTTTCGTTCAAGGCGGCGCAGTTGACCTTGATGAAGGGCTTGCCCCGGCGCTGCCCGGATTCGTGGACGGCCCGGGCGGCCAGCTCCTTGCCGGTGCCGCTGGGCCCATGGATCATGACCGGGGCATTGCTGCGGGCCACGTTGTCGATCAATTCGAACAAGGTCTGCATGGGGGGGGAGTGGCCGATCATGCCGTGGAATTCTTCATCCAGCTGGCAGGAGTGGCGCAGCGAAATGATCTCCTGCTCCTGGCGGACGATTTCGGAAATGTCGGTCAGGGTTTCGATGGCCCCCACCACATCCCCGTTGTCGTCTTTGAGCACGGAGGCATTCTTCATGATATTGAGTGCGCGGCCGCTCTTGTCGGTAATCGTGCATCGTTTGGCGCGTACCCGTTGGCGCGAGAACAGGCCGCACCAGTCCACCCCCGCTCCGCGGCCGTGGATCTCACAGCCGGTGCAGTTGAGAATCCGGCAGTTCTGGCCCACCAGCTCCTCCGCCCGGTAGCCGGTCAGCTTTTCCGCGGCCGGATTGACGTTTAGGATCGTACCGCGGGAGTCGACCACCAGCAGCCCATCATGCAGCGTGTTGACAATGGTTTCCCAGAAACTTGTAATATCCATAATCGCCTTTTAAACGCTTGGTGTTAATTATTAACCTTAACAGGCGTTAACATAATATTAACACCCGGGCTTGGCAAGACCATGGACCCATTCGGTGTTCTTATCCAGCATGATCGTCTGCAGGTCCGACGCCGCCGCGTCAAACACCCGAAGCGGGCCGCAAGTTTGAAGCCATGAATGCGGCGCTTTATCCGGGGTGGTAATTGTACCAACGCCCTTTGCATTTGGGCATTCATGCTTAATATTTCGGTCTGACAATTATGTGGGACGGCAGACGCGATTTGATGCGCACGCCCCGAAGCCAGGCGATCGAACGGAGGTATTTTTATGTGGGACTATACGGACAAGGTCAAAGAGCATTTTCTCAACCCGCGCAATGTGGGCACCATTGAAAACGCCGACGGTGTGGGCGATGTGGGATCGTTGGCCTGCGGCGATGCGTTGACGCTCTATTTCAAACTGGACGCAGAGGGGCGCATTGCCGATGCCAAATTCCAGACCTTTGGCTGCGCCAGTGCCATCGCGTCCTCCTCCGCGTTGACCGAGCTGATCATCGGCAAGACCCTGGAGGAGGCGGAGAAAATTACCAACGAGGACATTGCCGCCTACCTGGGGGAGCTGCCCAAGGAAAAAATGCACTGCTCCGTCATGGGTCAGGAGGCGCTCGAAAAAGCAATCGCCCAATACCGGGGCGAGCGCCCCCGGCAGGTGGACGGCAATATCATCTGTGAGTGTTTTGGTATCACCGATCATGAAATCGAGAAAACCGTCCGCGAGCATCGCCTGACATCGATCGAAGACGTTACCGGCTACCTCAAGGCCGGCGGCGGTTGCGGCAACTGCCACGACAAGATCCAGCAGATCATGGACGGTGTCTTTGGCCAGCCCGTGACGATCCAACCGCGGTCCAAAAAACTCACCAATATCCAGAAGATCAAGCTGATCGAGGAGACTTTGGAGCGCGAAATCCGCCCGACCCTGCGCCAGGACGGCGGCGACATCGAACTGGTAGACGTGGAAGGCAGCCAGGTGGTCGTCAACCTGCGGGGCACCTGCGCCAGTTGCAGCAAATCCCAGGTGACCCTCAAAAGCTACGTCGAAGCCAAACTGCGCGAGCTGGTCACGGATGACCTCGTGGTGGAGGAGAACCGTTTATGAAAAACGTATATCTGGACAACAATGCCACCACCCGGGTGGCGCCCGAGGTGGTGGAGGCGATGCTGCCCTATTTCAGCGATTTTTACGGCAACCCCTCCAGTATGCACAGCTTCGGCGGCAACCTGGGGCTCAAGGTGCGCGAGGCCCGCGCCCGGATCGCCGCGCTGCTGGGGGCCCAGCCGGAAGAAATCCTGCTGACCAGCGGCGGCACCGAAAGCGATGCCACGGCCATCCATGCCGCTCTGGCCGCTTATCCGCACAAACGCCATATCGTGACCACCCGGGTCGAGCATCCCGCCATCAAGAACCTTTTCGAGCAATACGGTAAAAACGGCTATCGGGTAACCTTCATCCCGGTCGACTGCGAGGGGCGGATCGACCTGGACGAATTTCGGGCCAGCCTCTCGGAGGATACGGCCGTGGTAAGCATGATGTGGGCCAACAACGAAACCGGCGTGCTATTTCCTGTGGACGAGGTCGCTGCGGAGCTGAAGGCGCGCGGCATCGTCTTTCATACCGATGCGGTTCAGGCCGTGGGCAAGATTCCCATCGATCTGACCCGCACCGACGTCGATCTGCTTTCTTTATCCGGCCACAAGCTCCATGGGCCCAAGGGGATCGGCGCCCTCTATATTCGCAAGGGAACCAAGTTCAAGCCTTTCATGGTCGGCGGCCACCAGGAGCATGGGCGCCGGGCGGGCACCGAAAACGTGCCCGGCATCATCGGGCTGGGCAAGGCCTGTGAGCTGGCCGCCGGCAAATTGAACGACATCGACACGCGGGTGCGGGGCCTGCGCGACCGGCTCGAAAATGCTCTGCTCGAGGCCGTGCCGCAGTCCATGATCAACGGCGAACGCGCCAACCGGCTGCCCAACACCACCAGCATCGCCTTTGAATACGTGGAAGGCGAGGCGATTTTACTGATGATGAACGAGCATGGTATCGCGGCTTCTTCGGGCTCGGCCTGCACTTCGGGTTCGCTCGAGCCCTCTCACGTGCTGCGGGCCATGGGCATTCCCTTCACGGCCGCCCACGGCTCCATCCGCTTCAGCCTGAGCCATTACACCACGGCTGAAGAGATCGAATTCGTCATCGAAAAGATGCCGCCCATCATTGCGCGTCTGCGCCAGATGTCGCCCTTCTGGCAGAAGGCCGCCCAGTCTGGTTAACTGCCGATTCCGAATCCATTTCTGCGATATGCGCCGATTCCTAACGGGATCGGCGTTTTAAGTTTTGATCTTAACCCGTCACCACTGGTGGAGGTCCCAGAGAGGTTCTACCGATCCGGTTAAAGGTTTTTTGGTCTGTTCCTTTTTTCCCACGTGGAAGAAAAGATGAAGTCGTAAAAAGTCATGTTTTAGACGGTCTCGAACATATTACAAAACCGCCCTAAATAAGCCTTTCACGACTTCATCAAGGGCGTCTCTTCAAATTGGACTGCAGCTACCTCGCCCTTTAGAGGGCTGCCTTGCTTTGGCGGTAACTTCTACAGGAGGGTTACGCGGTATTTTTTATTGAAGGCCACCGGGTGGTAGGAGAGTTTGGCTTTGCGCAGGCCCTCGTCGCCCAGGTCCTGTTCGCGGTTGACGTATTCGTAGCGCGCGCCCAGGCTTTCCAGGAACATCTGGTTGATGGCCTGGTAGATGCCCTTGTAGAGCGGGCAGCCTTTTTCGAAATGAATCAGGATGGTCTTGGTGTCCAGGGGCTCGGCGATGGTATAGGCCCCGATCATATCGTCGATCAGAAGGGCGCCGCCGGTCAGAAACGAGAAGCGCTCCCAGGAAAGAAAAGTCCGCTGGATGGCACGGTTTTCGGCCGCGAGCACATCGGTGGCCTCGCAGTCGCGCCAGGTGCACCAGTCGTCCTGCAAGGCCAGGGCCTGGTCGATCATGGTTTCCGAAAAGGGCTCGAAGCGAAAGTTGTACTTGCGCTTGAATTGGTTGAGCAGGTTCTTCTTCTTGTGGAAACGGTTGCCTTTGAGCAGGGTCAACTCTTCTACACTGTAGACGTAGTCCCAATTGCCCCGTTCTTCTTCCATCCGCAGCTGAGTGGCGCAGCACTGCCGCCACGTGTCCGCCAGGTCTTCGGGCACGCGGACGATGACGGTCCCGGACGGCACCTTGGGCCACACGGTGTTCCAGTCGACCGCATGCCAGGGGCCCACCGGCGCCCAGTAGGCGGTCTCCGGGTTCTTCTGGCGGATCCATACCAGATCGTGTGCAAAGGCCCACTCCAGGTCGTATTCCCGCGCCCACCCCCAGATGTTGACGAAGCTGTAGTCGGATACCGCGCTGGGGGTCTGGGCCAGCTTGGCCTGGTAAGCCGCCATACGCTCATGGCTGATCGGTTCGAATTGCAAGTTTATCTCCTCGCTGGGTCAACGGACGATCGAATGGCGCGGCCCCGCCGTCAGGCGGCCGAAAGCGCCCGGGCCAGGTCTGCGCCGGCCTGGCGGGCATCGGACTGAAATTCGGGGTGCGCGCGAATGTCTTCAGCGTAGTCGAGTCCGCGGAAGAACCTGTAGTCGCTAAGCTCTGTATCCAATACATCAAAAAAATACTTCACGCTCAGCAGTGCCCCGTCGAAGAGTTTTTTGCCATGGGTGGCGCCGGCGGCAAGAAAGAGCCCCTTGCGCAGGTTGCGCGATTGGCCCATGGGCAATCCCTCGATCCAGTGTTTTTTAACCCACTGGGACTGGAAACGGTCCATCAGCACTTTGACCTGGGCACTTACGGCGTAAAAAAAGATCGGTGATGCCAGCATGATGCCGTCGGCGGCCAGGATGGCGTCGCGCACCGGCTGAAAGTCATCGTGGATGGCGCACTCACCATCACGTTTGCATCCGTAGATTTCAAGGCAGGGGGACATTTTAAGATCGCGCAGGAAGATTTCCCTGACGGCTACCCCTTGTGAGCGCGCGCCCGCCACAGCTTGACGCAGCAGGGTGGCGGTATTGCCCTCGAGGCGAGGGCTGCCGTAGATGGCCGTAATCTGTTGCATTGGCTGCTGTCGTTTGCTCAAACCTTCTGATTCAGTCTCAGCCCGACCGGACAATGATCCGATCCCGTGATATCGTTATCGATGTAGGGCGCCACCACGCTGCCGTCCTCAATCATGTCGCGGTTGACAAAAAAATAGTCGATACGCCACCCGGCGTTGCGTTCGCGGGCCTTGAAGCGGTAGGTCCACCACGAATACTTCACAGTCTCCGGGAAAAAATATCTGAACGTGTCAACGTAGCCATTGGTGATGATGCGGTCAAGCCAGTCGCGCTCGATGCGCAGGAAACCGGAGGTCTTCTGGTTGGCCTTGGGATTCTTGAGATCAATTTCGTTGTGGGCCGTATTGTAGTCTCCGCAGATGACCACCCGGCGGCCCTTCTGGACGTAGGCATCGGTGTGGCTGAAAAAGGCTTCATAGAAATTCAGCTTGTACTTCAGGCGTTCTTCGCTCATCTGTCCGTTGGGGAAGTAGACGTTGAAGAACACGAAAGATCCAAAATCCAATTCCAGGATCCGTCCTTCGTCGTCGAATTCGGGAATACCGATGCCGTGACGCACTTCTCGCGGCTCAAGACGCGTGTACACGCCCACGCCGCTGTAGCCTTTCTTGGTCGTGGCATGCGACCAGTAGCTTGTGTATCCGGGCAGATCGGTCATGGCCGGCGTCAACTGGTGCGCCTGGAGTTTGGTTTCCTGGATGCCGAGCACGTCCGCATCCAGCCGCTCGACCGAGTTGGTGAAATCCTTTTTCATGACGGCACGCAGACCGTTGACGTTCCATGAAACCAGATTGATGGGATTCGCATTCATCTGCTTGGGACCCTTTGGGGTAGAAAACAATCAATATTAAGCCAGCCAGGCTGCTCGCACGCCTAAATCGGCAGGGCACCCATACCATGGCCAC
>JASJCD010000314.1 GCA_030066135.1 Desulfobacterales bacterium
TTAAAAGGCGATTATGGATATTACAAGTTTCTGGGAAACCATTGTCAACACGCTGCATGATGGGCTGCTGGTGGTCGACTCCCGCGGTACGATTTTAAATGTCAATCCGGCCGCGGAAAAACTGACTGGCTACCGGGCGGAGGAGCTGGTGGGCCAGAACTGCCGGATTCTCAACTGCACCGGCTGTGAGATCCATGGCCGCGGAGCGGGGGTGGACTGGTGTGGCCTTTTCTCGAGCCAACGGGTGCGCGCCAAGCGGTGCACGATTACCGACAAGAGCGGCCGGGGCCTTTACATCATGAAGAATGCCTCCGTGCTCAAGGACGACAACGGGGATGTGGTGGGGGCCATCGAAACACTGACCGATATTTCCGAAGTGGTCCGCCAGGAGCAGGAGATCATTTCGCTGCGCCACTCCTGCCACCTGGACGAAGAATTCCACGGCATGATCGGTCACTCACCCCCCATGCAGACCCTGTTCGAACTGATCGACAACGTGGGCCGCAGCGATGCCCCGGTCATGATCCACGGCCCCAGCGGCACCGGTAAGGAACTCGCGGCCCGGGCCGTCCACGATTCCGGGCAGCGCCGGGGCAAGCCCTTCATCAAGGTCAACTGCGCCGCCTTGAACGAGAACCTGCTGGAAAGCGAGTTGTTCGGCCATGTCCGCGGCGCCTATACCGGCGCCGAGCGCATGCGTATCGGCCGGTTCGAAGCCGCCCACGAAGGCACCATTTTCCTGGATGAAGTCGGCGACATTCCTCCGGCCACCCAGGTCAAACTGCTGCGCGTCCTTGAGGAAAAGGAAATCGAGCGGGTCGGCGACCAGAAGCCCATCCGGGTGGACGTGCGCATCATCTCGGCCACCAACAAAAACCTGGAGGCACTGATCGACCGGGGCGCCTTTCGGGAAGACCTCTTCTTCCGCATCAACGTCTTCCCCCTGAACATGCCGCCCCTTAACCAGCGGGGCGACGACATCCCGCTGCTGGTGCAGCATTTCGTAACCCTGAACAACGCCCGCGGTGCCAAGCAGATCGAGGGCCTGACCCCCGGCGCCATGGATCACCTGCTGGACTACCCCTGGCCCGGCAACGTGCGCGAACTGCGCAATGCCGTGGAGTATGCCTTTGTCCTCTGCCCGGGCGGCTGGATCGAGTCGGAACATCTGCCCCAGCGCGTTCTTGCGTCACACGTGCGCGCTAGGCCCGAGACCCCGACGGTGGGCCGCCGTAATGAGGGCAAGCGCACCCGGCTTCTCGAGGCCCTGCGGGCCAACGGCGGCAACCAGTCCAAGACCGCCGCCCAGCTCGGTGTAAGCCGGGTGACGATCTGGAAATGGATCAAGAAGTACGGCATCGATCTGGCGCGCGAGGTCTGATGAGGCCCTCCCTTCAGCGCGGTTGTATCCCGGTTTGACAACCTGAAACCCAACCCCCATATTGCCGTTAACCCCCTGTCAAACCCAGAGGTAGCCACGGTCATGGACGACAAGCTCAAATTGATGAAGGACGCCTGCACCCGCGAGGCGGAGACGCTCTCCTGCTACCGGGAGCAGCTGCCACGGATTGCCGAAGACATCATCCACATCTGCGATGACGTCAAATGCTTTACGCATGTGGAATACGACCCGATCCCCTCGCGCGAATCGGTCGTCGCCATCATCGACAAGTTTCGCCAGATTGTCTTCCCCGGGTATTTTTCGCCCGAAAAGCTCGATCCCGTCAATCTGCGCTACAGTCTGGGCCAGGCCGTATCGCAGCTCTTCGACATGATCTCCCGGCAGGTCACGCTCAGCATCAGCCATGACTGCTTCCGCTACAACAAACCCTGCCAGCAAGGCACCGAGCGGGGATACGAGGTGGCCCTGGAAGTCCTGGGTGCCGTCCCCGCCATTCGCAAGATTCTGGCCGACGATGTGCAGGCCGCCTTCGACGGTGATCCGGCCGCCAAAAGCTTCGATGAAATCATCTTCAGCTACCCGGGCATGTACGCCCTTTCGGTCTACCGCCTGGCCCACGAGCTCTACAAACTCGATGTGCCGCTTCTACCGCGGATCATGACGGAGCACGCCCACAGTCTGACCGGCATCGACATCCATCCCGGTGCGCGGATTGGCCGACGCTTCGTGATCGACCACGGCACCGGCGTTGTCATCGGCGAAACCACCGAGATCGGACTCAACGTACGCATCTACCAGGGCGTGACCCTGGGGGCCCTTTCGCTGCCGCCCGAGGTGGTCAATGATTTACGCTACAAAAAACGCCACCCCACCATCGAGGATAATGTGATCATCTATTCAGGGGCCACCATCCTGGGCGGCGAAACCGTTATTGGTGCCAATTCCACCATCGGCGGCAGCGTCTGGCTGACCGAATCGATCCCGCCCAACACGCGCGTCATGCTCGAAACCCCCAAACTGGTCTATAAATGAGGTACACGCCATGAACCGACACCCGTCCATCGTGGAAACCATCGGCCGCACCCCCATGGTACGTCTGAACAATATCGCTGCAGACCATGATGCCGAGATCTACGCCAAACTTGAATTCTTCAATCCCCTGGGCAGCGTCAAGGACCGCATTGCCGGATCAATGATCGCCGCCGCCGAAGCCGAGAATCGCATCGGCCCCGAAACGCTGATCGTCGAGCCCACCAGCGGCAATACCGGTATTGCCCTGGCATTTATCTGTGCTGCCCGGGGCTATCGCCTGTGCCTCACCATGCCCGAGACCATGAGCCAGGAGCGCCGCAAGCTCCTGACCCATCTGGGCGCCGAATTGGTGCTGACCCCCGGCAGCGGCGGTATGAAGGGGGCCATTGCCGCCGCGCAGGAAGTCCTGGCCAAGACCGATGACAGTTTCATGCCCGACCAGTTCGGCAACCCGGCCAACCCCCGCATCCACCGCGAAACCACGGCCGAAGAAATCTGGGCCGATATGGAAGGTAACGTGGATATGCTCGTCTCCGGGGTGGGCACCGGCGGTACGCTGACCGGCGTGAGCCAGGTCCTGAAAGAGCGCAATGCGGATTTTCTGACGGCGGCCGTCGAACCGACCGACTCGCCCGTGCTATCCGGAGGGTCGCCCGGCCCCCACAAGATCCAGGGAATCGGGGCCGGCTTCGTGCCTGACGTGCTCGAGCGCGAATTGATCGATACGGTGGTCACCGTGACCAATGATGAGGCTTTCGAGACCGGCCGGCGGCTGGCCAAGACCGAAGGGATTCTCTGCGGCATCTCCTCGGGCGCGGCCGTGGCCGCGGCGCTTAAAATGGCCGCCCGCCCGGAGGGCCGGGGACGCAGGATAGCCGTCATTCTGGCCAGCACCGGGGAGCGCTATATCAGCACCGACTTGTTTCAGTAGGCCTCCCGGCTTCGCCATGAAACCCGTCCTGGTGGACAGTTCATCCGCGATTCTGCTTTTCAAATCGGGGTGGCTGGAACCCACGGTCGATCATTATCTTCTCAAAACCGGCTGGGCCGCCCACCGCGAATTGACCATTCCGGGCTACCCCGGGGCGGCCCGTTTCCGGCAACTGTTCGAACAGGGAAAAATTAAAACCTTACCGTCAAGCGCTGTGGCGACGATTCATGGCGACAGCGCCTTGAACGCCATGGGCGCCGGTGAAAGCGAATGCATCCGGCATTTCCTGAATGGTGCCGGCGACTTCATCCTGGTGGACGATGGCCGGGCCGCAGCCTACTGCCGCGTCCGGCAAATTCCCTATGTGAACGCCCTGCTGGTGCCCCGCATTCTGTCCCTGGTGAACGAGGAGATCAGCGCTCAAGAGATCGCCGATGCCATGGCCCGCATCTACGCTCTCGGCCGCTACGCCCCCTGGGTCTGGGATCACGCCCGCCGCTGCGGCGACGCGGCGCTGGCAGCGTTTAGGCCCTGACATACGGCCACGCCGCCACGGGGCAGGCGTTGACGCTAATTGACCGGCATGCTATGGGGGACGCCATTATCATTCGGGCGGGATGCTGAACGAAACCCGCCATTTAGATGACGGCCACGATTCTGATGCGGCGATGACAACGATCGGACCTCAAATTTGAATTATCAGTCTGATTCCCAAAGCGTCGGTTTTAAAAAACGTTTGAAACTCTTCTGGGCCCTCTCGCGCACGCCGCACGGTCTGATCGACATGACCACACCTTGCCTGGCAGCGCTGCTGTGGCTGGGCGCCTTCCCTTCCCTTGCAACCATCGTAGTCGGTTTGGTGACAGTCTTCGCCGGCTATACCGCCGTCTATGCCCTCAACGACATCGTGGGCTACCGCTCCGACCGGGCCAAACTGCAAGCCGGCGGTTTCGAGGGCGATGCGCATGCCAGCGACCTGGATGCCATGCTGGTGCGCCACCCTCTGGCCCAGGGGGTGCTCCCGCTGCGCGACGGCATTATCTGGGCGGTGGCCTGGGGCCTCGTGGCGGCGGCCGGGGCCTACTGGCTGAACCCCTTCTGCCTGGTCATCTTTGCTGCCGGGTGTTTGCTCGAAACACTCTATTGCCTGCTCTGGCGGGTGAGCCCCTATCGCGCCTTCGTGAGCGGCGCCGTCAAGAGCGCCGGCGGCATCGCGGCGGTCTTTGCCGTCGACCCGCGGCCTTCTCCGCTCTTTCTGATGTTTCTCTTCCTGGTGATCTTTCTGTGGGAAATTGGCGGGCAGAACGCGCCCAACGACTGGACGGACATCGAAGAAGATCGACGGTTCGGCGCCCGCACCATCCCGGTGATCTTCGGACCTGACAAGACCCGCGACATTATCCTGGGGGCGCTCTTTCTGGCCGTGGTGGCCAACCTGGTGCTTTTTCTCCTCGCCCCGGCCCCCTTCGGACCGCTGGCCCTGGCCGTCACCGTAGCCGTCGGCATCTATCTGCTGCTCTGGCCGGCCT
Source organism: Desulfobacterales bacterium (assembly GCA_030066135.1). Lineage (GTDB taxonomy): Bacteria > Desulfobacterota > Desulfobacteria > Desulfobacterales > UBA5852 > JABZFP01. The sequence continues at coordinate 4,895 of JASJCD010000314.1, forward strand.
GGCAGCTCCACGAGTCGGCCCGCAAAACCGACGCCATGCGTCTCTTCAACCTTGCCAGCCACTACCCCCTGGCCCTGTTCGTGATCGTGGCCCTGCGCCTGCTGGTATAAACGCGCCGTAAGGTGCAGACCGCACGAACCCGCTCTGTCGTTTAAACGCTGTACGCAACACTATCAGGAGTGGGGTCGAATCGGTTGCGCTGGGCCCACCTTCACCTCGGCGCCACCACCATCAGCACATAGAAAGGCCGCAGTTCGAAACGCGCGAGGGTATCAAAGCCGCAGGCCGTCAGTTCGGTGTGCAGGTCGCGACTGACAAAACGGTTTTCTTCAGGGTGAACCAGTAAATGGCGGGTGAGCCGGTTTTGATAAAGGGCCGGATAGAATTCCTCCAGAAAATAGCACCCGCCCGGTCGCAGCACACGGGCCACCTCCGCCAGGGCCTGCTGCCAGCGGGGCACGTGGTGCAGAAACCCGAAACCCACCACCGCGTCGAAGGATTCGGTGGCAAAGGGCAG